>PXBO01000081.1 GCA_003566885.1 Opitutia bacterium
CCTTCCCCCCCTCCCCGGCTCACCGGCTCTCCCCCACCTCCCACACCCCTCACCCCACCACCGGCGCCACGGCGAGCCCGCCTTCCGACAGAGTGAGACGGACATCGCACCGGGCGGCGATGTCGGGGTTATGGGTTACCATGATCACCGCGTGATCACTTTCCCGGGCCAGTTCCACCAGGAGATTCGCCACCCGTTCCGCATTGGCCCCATCCAGGTTTCCCGTGGGTTCGTCCGCCAGAACCACGGAGGGCGCGTTCGCCAACGCCCGCGCCACCGCCACCCGTTGCTGTTCGCCACCGGAAAGACGACTGGCGAGACGGTCCGCCTTATCCGCCAGGCCGACCCGGTCGAGAAGGTAGGTCGCCCGGTCACGCATCCGACTCTCGTTGAGCCCGCCCTTGCGGTACATCGGCAACATCAGATTCTCCAAAGCCGAAAATTCAGGCAGGAGGAAATGAAACTGAAAGACAAACCCCAGCGCTGACGCCCGCACCCGACTCCGTTCGTCGTCGGAGGCCCGCGATAGCTCAACCCCTCCCAATCTGACCTCCCCCGCATCCGGGCGATCCAGCAGTCCCAAAGAATAAAGCAGTGTGCTTTTCCCGCACCCGGAAGGCCCCTCCACCGCATAGGCCCGTCGCGGCTCTATTTCCAGCGAGACGCCACGCAAAACATGCACCCTCCCCTCGCCTTCCCCCAGATAGCGATGAAGGTTGGAACAAGAAAGGACGGGAGTCCGGGCTCGTTGTTCGGTCGTGCTATCCGTGTCGCTCATCGGAATCAGTTTCAAACGGCATGGTTCTTTTTGCCACAAAGATCACCAGGAACTCAAAACCCTTCCATCCTTCCAAGCTGAATCGTTTCGGCCTTTGCCCTTTGTGCTCTCTGTGATTAATTCCTTAACGTGGAAGCTCATGCCGCCGCGTTACGGATCACGTCTCCGGGTTCAAGCCGGGCCGCCCGGCGCGCGGGAAGCAAGGTAGCGAAGAAGACCACCACCGCCGCCACCCCGGCGGCCCAGAGATAGTGTGAAAGGGCCCATTCCACGACAAAATGGTCGGTGGCGAAAATGCCCCGGATGCGAATGGGAATTCTGGATACCAGGGCCACCAGTCCGGCCCCCAGCGCCCAACCGAAAACGACCCCGGCGCCCAGGACCATGCCGCCTTGCCAAAGGAATATAGTCATAATATCGGCACGCCGGTAACCCATGGAGCGAAGGATGGCGATTTCCCGTTTTTTCTCCATTACGATCATAGCCAGGGTGTTGAACATGCCCAAACCGGAAATGAGAATGATCGTCGAAACCGTGAGCGCGGAGGAAACCCGCAGCGCCCGGAAGACCTCGAGCCAGGCACGCTCGCGCTCCTGCCAACTGTAGGCGAAATGGCCCACCACCGCTTCCATGCGGGCGGCATCATGCACCGCGTTTGCCGGATCGCGGAGGTCGACCTGCAGAAACGATGCCCCGAACGGCTTTTTCAAAAGTGAGCGGGCTTCGCCCAGATGCAGGTAGACCCGCGACTGATCGATCTCGCGCACCCCGGTCTCATAGATCGCGGTCACCCGGTAACGCCGGAGCTGCTCGGCGGTCTCCAAGTTAACGGTGTCTCCCACCTGCAACTGCATCCGGCGCGCCAGTTCCGTCCCCAACATCACCCCCTGGGGGATGCGTTGAAAATAACCCAAATCACCACGCACCACCTGCCCGGCCAGGTCGGTCACCGCCAGATGATCATCGAGCCGGATGCCGTAAACCCACACCGCGTCGCCGCGGACCGCGGTCCGCGCCCGGGCCGAACCGGAAACCACCTCCGACACGCCGACAACATTGGAGAATTCACGCAAGGCCTCGGAAACGGCAGCCGGCTCCTCCACGCCTTCCACGTAGTGACGGCTTTCGCGGTGCGCGATGCGGAACCCCGACGGGGATTCTTCGCCTCCGGCCTCCATGGTCCGCAAAGTGTCCTGAAATCGGTCGTGAACTTGAATGGCGCCGCTGGTTCCAAGAATGGTTTGAATATAAAAACGCTCGAAACCGCCCGTTTGCGCCTGGGTGAGAATAAAAAAGGCCACGCCAAAACCGATACCCGCGAGACTCATGGTCATAGCGCGCTTTCTGGAAAGCAGGAAACGCAGGGCAATATGGAACTCAGGGGACATCGTTGAGCACCCGAACCCGGTCTCCTTCGCGCAAACGATCAAGGTTTTCGACGACGACCAGTTCCCCCGCCTCCACTCCGGAAAGGATTTCGGCGCGGGTCAGACTGATAAACCCGGGCTCCCCTTCGCGCTCACGAATCCGGCCGTCCGACACCACATACACCCGGTTGCCGAATAACGCCCTCCTGGGAATGACCAAAGCGTCCTCCCTTTCGCCCACCAGAATACTCACCTCTCCGCTCAACCCCGGAATCAGCAAGTCATCATCGGCATCGATCTCCAGCAAAACGGTATACCGTTGCGTTTCCGGATCCGCGGCCGGCAAACGGGCGCTCACCCTGGCCGCAAAGAGGCGCGGCCCGTATCCCAGGAACCGCACGGTAGCCGCCTGCCCGACCTCGACGCCCGCAAAATCCGCCTCGCTCACCGTCGCCTCCACCCGGCGCTCCGCTGCCATGAGGCGAGCCAGGGGAGCGCGCGGAGCCACCAAATCACCCGGATACGCCAGGATGTCGATCAGGTCCCCTTCCACCGGCGCCCGCAGAGTCATTCTACCCCGCTGCCTTTCCAGCGACAACAGTTCCTCCCGAAGCTCTTCCATGCGGGCCTGGTCGCGAATCCGCTCCCTTTCGATTTGCTCGCGCAATCGGGCCACCCGACGCGCCCCCTGTTGAATCTCAAGAGTCGAATACCGTCCTTCCTCGCGCAAAACCTGCATACGCTCCAGTTCTTCCTCGGCTTCCGACAAATCATGCCGGAGGGGTGATCCGAGTTCCCGCAAGGCCTCTTCGGTTTCCAGATCCCGGCGAACCCGGTCGATTTCGGCATCGAGATCGCTTGTATCGAGAACAAACAAGACCTCACCGGCCGCCACCCGCTGTCCCGGCTCCAGCGTACCCGAAACCACACGTCCACCGTATTCGGAGCGAATTTCAAACCGATGGCGCGCCGAGACCTCCACCACTCCCGGCACCGCGCTGACCGCACGTCCCCGTTCCACCGGCGCCACCTCCACCGGCACCCGGAACCAGATGAGCGCCGCCCAGACCGCTCCCAGCGCGATCAGGGGGATCAGCAATAACACCAAAACCCATCGAGATTTACCGTTCATTTAGCAGGATCGGCATCAATTAACCACATAGAGCACAAAGATCACAAAGACAATCGCTTCCACCCGGTGCCGGCAACGTTCCCTTTTTTCGAAGATGGCGACCTTCCATGAAAAACCCTATTTGATTTCGCCTTTGCGGCATCAGCGGTTGCGGGCAAACCAGAGCACCACTGGATCGCGGCCGGCTTCCGAAATCAGCTCCGCCCATGCCATAAGGTAAGCGGCACGCTTTTCGCCAGCCGCCAGCAGCCGCTCGGCCATAAGCAATTCGCTGCGCGCCATTTCGATCGCCGAAAGGCGTCCCGACTCGAAATCTTCCCGAGCCCGTTCGAAAGACTCTTCGGCCAGGCTCAGACGCCGATCGGCCAACTGCATTTCCCGCCTGCTGAAATCCAAACGGGCTTCCAGGTACTCAAGATCGTGCCGCCAGTCGCTCTCCAAACGTCCCCGACGATTCTCCTCCAGTCTCAAACGGGAGGAAGCCGCCGCCCGGCGGCTGCGGGAGGCAAACCCGTCGAATATATTCCAATTCACCTCAACCCCGGCAAAAAAGATGGTCCGATCGATATCCCGTCGATCGAACACCGCAACCTGATCCTGCAGGACGCCCGCCACCAGGTCCAGATTGGGTCGAGCCCGCGACCGCTCCGCATCGCGGCGCCGCTCGGCCTCCAAAACCCGTTGATCCGCCGCCTGTAAAAACGGGGGTCGATCACGGGTTTCCCAAAAGTCCGTAAACTGTTCCTCCCAATCAAAATCATCCAACAGGGGGATGGATTCCGGAAGGTGCAATTCCGAATCCCCGCCGGTGCCAGTCAGACGGGAAAGAGAACGCAGTGCCAGGTCATGATCCGACTGGCGACGCTCCCGAACGAGGGTGGCCTCATCAAGAGCCAGAGCATAATCGAGGGCCTGGTGGTCCTCAATCTCGCCCCGTTCCAACATTCGCTGCGCGGATCGCCACTCCTGCTCAGCCAGATCGAGGCGTCGCATCGCGACGTCGAGAGCCAATCGGTCGACCACCAAAGACAGGTACCGTGACCGCACCTCTAGGGCCAGAAGGCGAAATGACTCATCCGAATTACGGCGGGTCAATTCCTCCCGAATTCGCCCGATCCTATCTCCCGCCTGCAGCGATCCCCAATGATAGAGCGGTTGCCGGAAAGTCAGGCCGGCTTGCGGTTGAAAACCGCTGCGACCACTCTCCAGATCGCTCCGTTCCTCATACCTCGACACCATTCTCGCCGTCCCCCGCACCGAAGGGTAACGCGGGGCTCGCAGGACCGCGGATTCCTCCGCCGCCTCCGCCTCGCGAAGGATCTCTTCCAACATTTGCGGGGCACTCGTCGCGGCTGTTTTCAGGATCTCCTCCATTTTCGGAAACACCCGGTTGAAAGGATCCTGCTCCCAGGCTGCGTCGTTCGAAACACCACGAACCACCGTAATCAAGCCGACGGCGGCCGAAAACAACATCGGCAGAATTCGCATCGTCCAGACGCAAATTCCACCGGGTGTCTTGCGCTGATACGAATCCTGCACCGCTTACAATCTACTTAGACAAAACCGCTCCCTGTTTTCCAGGAAGCGGTCATGCACAAAAAGTCACGGGCCTGGCGGCTGAGTTCCCGGCGGAGGCGGGGGCTGAGTATCGGGATCTTCAGCGGGCGGTGCAGAATCCGGCGAACTGCGTCCGCCGTTGCTGCTGCTACTGCTGCTTCCTCCGCTGCATCCGGTAAACAATGCCGCTACCAAAACAAGCAGACCCACCAAACCCAGAAAACCGAAGTTCTTAAACTGTTTTTTCATCAACATAACAAATCTATTCCTTGGCGTTATCAATCAACCTGCTGCCACTCGTCGACCTTGTAGTTGAAGAACCAGCGGCTATCCGGATTTCCTCCTTCATAGTAGAACAACCAGGTCTGCTCGGAGTCCAGGTACATGAACGGATACACGGATGGATTCGTCCACACCCACGATCTCAGGATCTGATCGTAAGTCCAATCGGTATCATTGGAGGGACGATACCACCACCCGTGCTCGGAATGCCGGATCCACCCGGAGTGGGTGCCATAGTCGAATTGACGATCGTCGTATTGACCGAGCCAGTCAGACTCCTTGGTGTGCCGTTCCACCTGAACCACAGACCCGAAGAAGGTTCTGATACTATTTATGTACGCCGGACTACCCAGGGTAACTCCAACCGCATCGGTTCTGCTGCCGGAATGCAAACGACTGCGGGTCGCGGCATCGGGAATCTCCTGGGTCAACCCATAATACATTGCCACCCGCCGGTGATTCTCACGCACCGAGCCCGGTATCCGTATGGTCACTGATGATTGCGGGTTCGCCTCGTCAACGAACAGGAGTCCGCCAATCAAGGCCACGGCGTAATTCAGACGCCCAAGTTCTTCGACTCCCTCGCCTCCCTCGATGAGAAGATTGCCTCGCACCAAATCAATATTGCTTGGGCTTCGACCGAAATTCGAGAACAGGAACTCGATGTACTCCCGGTTCAAACCGGCAAGATAGACACCTCCGAAGCGACCGACAAACTCAGCCGAGGTCAACAGCGATTCGGTCAATTGGATCAATCCGAGGACTCGCGCGACATTGGCTACGATCAATCCATCGGGGATGTCATCGGGCAAATCGACATCATCGTCGTCATCAACCCCCTCAAACATCCGAATCATCCCGACCGCTTCCTGCATTTCGGCATCGGTCGGAGGACGGCCAAGGATCACCCGATAAGCACTGTAGGCATTGACCAGGACCTCTTCAAAATCCTGGCTGTCCATCAGGTCGGCGATAAACCTTTGCCGGGAGATCGCGCCGCTGGCCAATCGCGAGTTCGCCTGTTGCAACTCCAGCTCAGTCGGTTGTCTCCCAAGCAAACTGGCATATCCCCGTCTCACAAAATCCGAGTCTCTGGCGACAGGATCAATTTGGCTGACCGTCACCGTGGCCACCCGGGAAGAGGCAACCTCCCCGCGATTGTCGCGAGCACGTGCGACAATGGAGTAAGTTCCCACCTGGTCCGGCTGCCAATTGATGGCATACGGAGTCGCCCCTACGGTAGCCTCGACCGATCCGTTGATCAAAAACTCCACCGATTCGATAACGGCCCCGCCGTGCCCGGTATTGGCGAATGCAGACGCGCGCAACTGGTGGGCAACTCCCAAGCTCAACTGGGCGCCGTCCACGGGATTAATCAGATTCACGAACGGCGGAAAGGTCGGCTCCGGTTGATCGATATCGGTCGGAAAGTTTCGATCATGAATGAAGATATTCCGAAATCCATTGTTGTTGAGAGGATTCCGATTGGTTATACCGGCCGAAAGGGCACCGCCGCGGAACCCTCCGTCACCGGCGTTGGGTTGGGGCGCCGGCGCAGTGCGGAAGGTGAAAGGACCGTTATCCGAGACAAAGATGACATACCGTCCATCGGCGCTCATGACGGCGTTGCGGCTCGAACTGGGAACATTCAGGGTTCCACTATCGAATTGTCCAAAACCCGGGCCTTCACCAAAACGGTTGACGCTGACCCGCTCGTTGATGTTGGTTTCCCTGTCCCTGACGTAAATGCGGGAAGTGATGCCGCTCTCGGTGAAATTCTGAATCCGGTCCTGCAATACGATCTCCTGACTGAAAACGATGGGATTGTCGTCGTCCGTGGTCTCGATCGGTCCCCCAATCGCAGTAGTCAAAACCGGACCATAGACATTCGGGAAGATCACGCCGTCCGAACGTTCGACCGTTAACGGTTGCAGTCCGGTGGTCGAAAAGAGGCCGGGCGGCAAGATGATATTACCATCCTCATCGAAATCGAAATCGAAGTCGAACTCCAGATCCGTGCCTGCCCCGGGAGTACGGAACGAAACATAACGTCCGTCCGCGCTAATCGCCGGTTCCAACGAACCGAAGGAACTGAAGGTTTCAAGCGGTGTAAGACTGATGGCTTCGGTCACAAATCCGCCCGGGACGGCTTCGTCGTAGACCCCCGTCTCATTGGCGTCACGGTCATGGACGTAAATCTGAGGCAATCCGTTACCCTGGAAGCCTCCGCCGCTCATTCCACTAACCTGGAATGACGGAATGACGGAGGGAACGGTGGTGATAGCCACATTCCCGACCGGACCCGGAGTCCAATTGGTGAGGCTGACGCTGGGGGCGCCCCCCTGGATGCCAGGAACCACCGCTATCTGCAGATTGGTGTCACGTATTGCATCAACCAGGTTTTCGAAAGTAATGGAGACCTGTTCGTCCGGTCCCAGGACTACCGGAACATTCCCGGGGGATTCATCACCGGCTTCTTCCACGAATTCGAAGGTGACGACGCTACTGCCGTCGCTCAACGAGAAGCTTTCTCCGGGCACCGGATTATCACGTCCCTCAAGGAGTTCCACGATAACCCCCTCGGGGAAGTTCTCGGCGACCACAAACACGTGATTGGGATCGGGGATCGCGCCGCGCCGGTTGTTGACGATTCTGACGGCGGGTTGATCGGTGGTGGTATCGAGTACCGTCACGTTGAGGTTCGATTCCAGAATAGCCCTGATCAAATAATCCCTGGTGTCGGCAGCGCTCTGACCGACGGGCACGCCAATGACGCCCGGGCCGGCGCCCATTCCTTCCTGGATAAATTCAAAGGTCGCGGTGTTCGCCGTATCGTTAAAACTCAACACCGCTCCGTCGCGAGGCAAATGAAACTCCCCTTCTTGAGTCGGAATCGGAAACTCCTGGAAGATTCCCGGATCGCCGGTGAAGTCGATATTGAGAACGATCGTGTCTACCCCGCCTGGAGTCAGGTTCGAGATGAGAAGTTCGGAACCATTGCCATCAATGGTCGACGCCGAAACCCAGGGGAGATTGAGTCCGCGAACCCGCTGCAGCAGGTTGCCCAGAGTGTCGTCCCCGCTTTCGCTGGAGGGCACCCAGAGGTTGTTGGATCCAACCATCCCATCCGGGGAGAATTCCAAGGTAATGGCACTTTTGAGGAGCCCGTGTTCGTAGAGAACCTGGGTGGTACCCGGTTCGACGGAAACCAGTTCCCCGCCTTCCATACCTTCGTCGGGGAAGGTGACCCAGGTGACCGGTTCCTCTTCCTCGTCCGGATCGTCCGGATCGGGCTCTGGCGGGATTGGAGCGAAGGCGAATTCGAGATTCCCCTGCGGCCCGACTTCGTTGTAAAGGAGCGTGATGGCGGGCTCGCCGTCTTCATCCGTTCCCTCGGCGGCGGTAAGATTCAAGACCGATCCCTGGATCGCCAGCAGGAGTCGCTCACGGCTTTCTTCGACGTCCTCACCGATGACAATCAGCACGGTTGCCGGATCGCGGAGATCGATTACTTCTTCCTCGAAATCAAAATCCGGGTCGTCTTCATCCTCTTCAAATTCTTCGACAAAAACGAAGTTAACGGGACCGATGGCGATATTGGCGCCCACTTCCGGATCCGGGTTCACGCGGAGGCTGATGGTACCGGTGGCGGGAGTGTCTCCGATCCCTTCCGGAAAATCGTCGAACTCGAAGAGTGCGTTAAGGTAGCGGATTAAGTTCCCACGGGTCACCTCAAGGCTTGGGCCGACAATGACTGGAATTGCGTCCGGAGAAAGCCCGATTTCCGGGTCGAACTGGATGCCAGCACCGACGAATTGGAAAACTTGGGTCGTTCCCTGATGCTGGAAAATATAGAACTCACCCACTGAAGGATTCTCCGCCAGCGGGCCGACGAGGAAGGTGCCACCGGTGGTGGGGTTGGAGATGTTCGGAAGGTCCAGCGCCATCAAATTCTGAATGGCATTGGCAATATTGTCACGGGTTCCCCGCGCGGTTCCGGCGATCTGAATTTCATTCGGCGTCTGAGGCTCACCGGTTACGAACGTAAAGACCGATTCGAGGCCCGGACGGGTTTCGATGATCAATTGATCGCCCGCCGTCACATTGGTGGTGGTGGCGCCGTCCATTCCTTCAAAGCCAATCACACCATCCAGGTTCGTTGTCTGAATGGGCTGATTTCCCGCCTCACCCTGCGCTGTGTTCTCCAGGAGGATAAGCGGATTCGGAGACTCACCCTCACTCATCGCGGCGGCGGCGCTGATGGTCAATGGCGAGGCGTTGATGGCATCGCGCAGGCGATTGCGGGTCGCTTCGCGGTTGGAACCCACGACCAACCGAACATTTCCTTCACCGAGTTGGTACCCCTGGGCTACGGAGTTGGCGAACTCCCAAGTCACGGAATTGACACCGTCGTCGATCGTGATGGTACGCCTTTCGACTTCGTTAGGGATGGGATTCTCCAAGAACTCGATCGCCCCGGTGGCATTCACATCGGGATTGAAGCTCAGCAGACCCGTGGCCGGGAGGGTTTCGGGAAAGGTAATGATGGCTTGTTCTGGACGTCCGGACAAGGTGACCGAACCGGTGGCCGGACTGTTGAAGAGATTCAAGGCCTCGGAAGCAAAAGCCACATACCTTCCGTCGGGTGTAATCGCCGGAGTATAGCTGTGGCCATCGGCAGGAAACGACCCGCCGGCCATGTCGAACCCGACACTCATGGGTACCGTCCGGTTGGATCTGCGATCATGGACGAAGACATCCCAGTTCGCGGTGGTCGATCCGAGGTTGGTGGCTCGTGATTGAAACGCGATATGCCCGGCATCGCCGCTGATGACCGGATTGCGACTGTGCCCCCCGATCGCCTGCGACCCGCCGTCAGTCACGTTCACCCGGCGAACGGCTCCGGTGTTCAGGTTGTAAAGATAGATGTCCGCGAAATTATTGGTATCCTGGCCCGGCGGAAGGAGATTGCTCGCTTCCGATTCGAAGGCCACGAAACGATGGCCGCTCTCGGGGTCCGGATCGCTTACGCTGGCGTTGAAGCTGGGCCCGTTGGCCGCACCGCCATTGGCACCCATTGAAATCCGTCGGAGATCGCCGCTGAGCCGGTCGAAAACATAGACGTCCGAATGAGCGTTCACCGGTCCGGAAACAAGATTGGTGGCGGTGGAATGAAAGACAACGAAGCGCCCGTCGGGGGAGATCTTGGGGTTCAAACTGTTGCCGTTGGAAAACTCGAGCACGGCGGCGGGTTTGCTCACCAAGGTGACCGAACCGTCGTTCCGATCCTGAAGGAAAATATCGACGACATTGGGTGAAGGGGCGCCGATAACTTCACCTTCGGCGTCGACAATTGGAGGCGAGAGATTGGTGGCGGTGGACGCGAAAACCACGAACCGGCCGTCGGCACTGACCGAGGGGTTCTCGCTGTTGCCGTCAGTGTTGAAAACGCCGTCCGACACGTTGAAATCGAATTCCTCGTCGGCGATGTTCGGAGATCCAAAACCGCGGCTTAGCAATGAAGTCGTTGGGAACCGCCCCATTCCCTCGGATTGAAGAACGATATTGACCGAACTCGAATGAGTGATTGCGGGGGAAATAGGACCGATATCGCCGTAAATCTCGAAGGTGACGTAAAACTCACCGGTCAGGTTGCCCGGCATGAACTGCACCCATTCGTACTCGTGCGATTGGCCGGCATACAACGAGCCGGAAAAGGTCTGCAGCATGTGATCCCGGGATTGACGGAAATTTTCGGACGGCGGCCCCGGGGTCAGGTGGACGTCGAGCCAGTAATCAGCCTCACCTCCCGGCACATCTGCCGTATTCTGAACCGTAACCGACATCATGACGGGATCGCCCGGGAAATAGGTGCCGTTTTCGACCGAGAAAGACATCACGGAATTCTGCCCGAAGGCGTTCACCCAAAAAATTACAGGGGTTAATGCAAGTCCGAAAAACAGCTTGGTAAAGGTCTTCATAGAATAATAAAAACGCGATCTTCAGTAAAAAGGCTGCGTGAGAAAAAGGTGGAAATCAAGCGATTTAGGTATGCGACGTGGTGGACCGGCCGAAAGATCCCGCGCATATTCTCCTTCGAGAGCAGGACAAAACGCCCGGCATTACTCAACCAGAAACGTTCGCCGGGAAAGAAGTCGGATTGGAATTGGTGGTCTGGATCTCATAAGCTTCTCTTGATTAGTCGGTAACGGTCAAAGTCGTGCCGGAGGTAAATCCTGATCCTCACAAGAATCTCGGCTAGGCGAACACACCCTCTAGCAAAGAAGGTTCGGCAGGTGAGGTAAAGTCTTAAAATCGGCTTTTTCCACAATGAACAACGGGAAGGAGGGAGCGGGATGGCGTGACCCACGCCGGAGTGATTCTCATTGGCCGGGATTGATCCCGGTCGATCTGTTTTCCTTTAACTGCAGCCATCATATCATCAGGAAGGAAAGCGTTTGGCCGCCTCCTGCAAAATTCCGTTCATTTCCATCGCTTTCAGAAACGCCGCCAGACCCTGCGGATCGGCTTTTCCCGGCTCGATGGCAGGCAGCGTTAAATCGGAGCGCAGATTCGTCAATTTCAGGTTCAACAGCAGGTCCTGATGTTTCTCCGCCACCTGACCGCGAAATCGGTCCGGTTTAAGGGATCCGGCGTGACGGATAACGCCATCCACATCTCCATACTGCCGCAACCACTTGGAAGCGGTTTTCAGCCCAACACCGGCCAACCCGGGGATATTGTCGGACGCATCCCCGGTCAGGGCCAGCAGGTGGGCGATCTGCGACGGAGGAACACCGAATTTATCCTCGACCCCACGGGGATCCAACTCCTGAAATCCGCTCTTCACCTTGGCGGTGGGAACAGGTACGAGCATGGTGATGCGATCATTGACGCATTGCGCCAGATCCTTGTCGGCCGTCAGCATCAGAACATCTTGATTCTCGGCCGAGAATCGCTTGGCCAGAGTCGCAATGACATCGTCGGCTTCCACCTCGGCCAGTTCCATGGTCGTCATTCCCGAGAGATGCGAAAACTCCTTGAGACAGGGCAGTTGTTGTGCAAGCGCCTCCGGCATGCTCGAGCGCTGTTGTTTGTAATCCGGGAGCAACTCCAACCGCGCCGAATCCTCACCGGAATCAAAAACCACCACCGTCAGGGTCGGCTGATACACATCCTGCACCCGCCACAGCGAACGCACCCACCCGCGAAGGGCATTGGTCGGGAATCCGTCCGATCGGCTCAAATCGGGAATCGCGTGAAAACAGCGATACGCAAGATTCAATCCATCTACTATGAGACACCTGCCCATGCTGCCGAAGTTAAAAAAAGAAAGGCCCCGCCGTTTCCGGCGGGGCCCTTCTTAAAGGATTCTATTCCTCGCCGCGTATCCTGGGAACGGGACCGCCCGGAGTGACGTGGGTCGGGACCTGGAAGGTGGAGCCGGGAGAGACGTTGCGCAGTTCCTGACTTCTCAGGGAGCCGCCCGGGCTCACGAGGTTGGCTGAAACAAAAATCAGCAGGTTGCGCTTGGTACTGGCTTCGCCCTCACTGCGGAACAAGCGGCCGAGGAGAGGAATATCGCCCAGTACCGGAACCTTGTCCTTAACCGTCCTGACTTCCTCCCGTGTCAGACCCCCCATGACCAGAGTCGCCCCATCCCAGATTGTCACTCGGGTTTGGATAGACCGGGTGGCGAAGATGGGCTGGAAGAATCCGGATGGAATCGTAACGGTGGTATCTCCCTGAATGGCAATACTGGGACCGCCGTATTCCACAAAGCCTTCGAATTCGGTCACCTGCGGGTTCAGCTCCAGGCTGATGCTCCGCTCATCGTCCTCCACCGTGGGTGTCACCGTCAGTTCAACCCCGACGTTACGGGTCTGGAAGTTCTGCGGCGTGCCCGCAGTGATCGTCACCCCGCCGGTCGCCACGCCACCGACTCCCGTGCCCCCGGCCTGGCTGACCTGACTCTGGGCATCGGAGTACTGCTCAGGAAAACGGAATTCCTGGGCGACGATGATCTGAGCGGTTTCGCCGGAAAGAACGGTGACCTTTGGCGCGCTGAGCAAATCACTCCCGGTCTGACGCGAGAGGGCCCGGATGGTTGCATCCACCCCAAAACTCCCGATACTGCCGCTCAAAACCGCCAGGTTCCCCGCGGTCCCGGCCAAAGGCAATTCACCCGGCAGGTCGGGAGCTCCCTGGGGAATGGATAAGCTGACATCGGGGCTGTCGACCGTTATCGATGAACCCGCATCGATGCCGGTTCGTGACTGAGACAGCGAGCGGTTGTCCGTTCCAAACACCTGACGGAAACCTCCTACGACCTGACGGCCCGAGCTGTCAATAATTGGAAGGGTTGTAGCGGGATCGATCTGCGGAGTGCCTCCGCGCTGCAACTCATAATTAAAGCCGAGTTCATCAAGAGCGCCCTGCTGAACTTCCAAAAAGCGCGCCTCGATTTCAACCTGGCGAACATCCGCATAGCGGGAAAGGAGGTTGCGAATCCGTTCCAGGTTCCGAGGGGTTTGGGTCACGATGATACCGGATCCGTCGTAAACCAGGTTGGTGCCTTCGGGAAAATTGATGCCGGCGCCAACGAAGAACTGGCGCAAACCCTGGCTGACCTGACCGCCGCCTTCCTGCGGGGCGGCAAAAGGATCGTCAGCTTCTGGGGCGGCGGCCCCGGCTCCGGTCATGCGAATCAGCGTTGCCTGAGCGATTCCGAAAATTTCGGTCTGCAAATCGGTACGAACGTCATCAGCCGGCGAAACCACTACCACATCGCGTTCCACTTCATACCGGAACCCGACATGATCGACAATGAAGTCGAGGATGCGTCCAAGTGACATGTTGCGGAGGGTGATGCTGACGCCAGGATTGAGCTGATCCCGGTCGCGCAACACGATATTCACTCCTTCGTTGTCATCATCGTACTCGCGGGAGATATCGTTCAGGGTGGTGATTACCTGGCGGAGGGGAACGTCACTGAAATTAACGCTGTCGATGACGATTTCACGCAATTTCACCGCAATCGGAGATTCCTCATCGGGCTCTTCTTCCTCGATATCCGCGAGCCAAACCTGGGGACGCCGCCAGGAGTCGGCGACTTCTTCCAGCAATTGGGCGCGGGTACGCTGGCGGTTCAGGTGGGCGGTGGAGGCCCGCTCGGCGGAAATCCGTTCCATGAAAGCTTTCGCCTGCGCGTTATTGGAATCCATGGCCTCAACCCGGCGAAAAGTATCTTCGGCGCCATAAAGGTCGCCACTGATAAACTGGGCTCGGCCCTGTCGCAGCAGTTGGCGAATCCGTTCCCGATCTTCCGGAAACTCCGGGTTGATATCTTCGATTCGGATATAGCTGGGATCATCGAGACCACGGACGACTTCCCGCGCGGCCTGCCGGGCTTCCATATTCGATTCCTCGTACCCGTCGTAAATAGCCAGGGTCTCTTCCGCGGCTACGACCTGCCCCGCACGCAACTGGGCGAGTGCTTTTTTCGCCACCGCTTCCGAACGCACTTTCTTAAGCTCAACGATCAGCAACGCGGTGCGAATGTTGTCGGGCAACTCTTCGAGCACCGCTTCGATCTCGTTGACGGCCCGGTCGAACTCTCCCGCCGCGATCCAATCCGGCGCCGCGGACAGCACGGCCCGGGCTTCGATACTGGCGGCTTCGATTCGACGAATCTCTTCCAAGGAGACTTCCCGATCCTCCAGATCAGCGATGAACTCCTCATAACGCGAGCGTTGCTCGGGAAATTCTTCGATGATTGCATCCGCGATTCGCCGCGCTTCTTCGGCATCGCCGCGATTCCGCGCACTCGCCGCCTGGGACCAGAGTCCGGCGATTCGGATACTCTCTCCAGGATCCCGCCGTTCGGTGGCCGGTGTCGGCTGGCCGGCCGGCCTGGCTTCGATCGCGGTTTCCACGTTCTCCAGCAGTCTCTGTACGCCCCGGTCTTCAGGTGCAATCGCCTGCAGTTCCTGAAGTTTTTCCCGTGCGGTTTCCAGATCCCCGGCGTTCCGTGCGCTCAGCGCTTCCGACATCAGGCGGATCTTGGTTTCGGTTTCCGTTTCAGCCAGCAAGGGAGTTACATAAAAACCGGAGCCCAGGAACAAGCAACTGAGGAGGATGGTCAGGAGTTTTTTCGTCGCTTGGTAGATTTTCATAATGCGGGACAATTGAAGGAACATTTTGAATTAAAAGGCAAAGATTAATTTTTAAAAGTGAAAGGACCAGCCTGACAAATCAGCAATCGAAGCGAATTTCCCCGGGACCCTGTGCCATTGCATCCGCCCGGGGCTAGAATCGTTGTCCGGGGCGAAGGGTGGACCTACGAGGTTCATCGCGAGCCGGACTGTACTTCAACATTATGACCTCGGGGGGATCGACCGTGTATTCTTCAACAACATACGAGTACTCGCCGACATCGAACATCTCGCCGGGACGAGCGTTGATCGTGCGAGGCGGATCTTCCGAAGTGGTGACGACGATCGCCGGCTCATCAAGGTACTTGGTCTCTTCCTCCAGAAGCAAGACTTCCTCTCCGGTGCGCCGATCGAAAATCACCGCTTCCGGAACTCGTGTGACCACTCCGTTTCGCTCTTCCCGGCGAACGTTAAAAGAGCGCACCTCAATATCCACCTCGGGAACCTCACGGTTTCTTCGAGTGAGAATCATCTCACCGGTTTCATTGTCGAGAAAGGTAATCAAGGGATCTTCGTCGCGGCCGGCGAATCCCGTAAGCTGAATTCGGTAGGGTTCCTCCTGAAACCCGATGAACTCGATCTCCAACTCGGCAACTTCCCCTTCCCTGGGGCCGGGAGGCCGGGGAACGAATATGTCGTCAACTTCGTTGTAGAAAATGTACGGCGGAGTGAAGATGTCGTAAATCCAGGCATCCCCGGCGCTTTGGGGTTGCGGGGTTTGCCACACGGGAAACTCCAGCGGCACCTCTTCCCTTGGAGTCATCTCGTATTGATAGACGTTCGAGACCGGAGGGAGATCCGTATGAAGCGCGCCCGCGATCTCCTCGCCCCTTTGAAAGAAAAGGACCGACAGGCCGATAAGAACGAGCAGTGATAACGCGAGGAGGATTTTATCGTAATTCTTGCTAAGCATCTTTCAACGATTCTAGAGGCGTTCGCTCAATCTTCCTCGAAACCGATCTCGGGCGAAACGACGCCGTTGTCGGGTGAAACGACGCCGTTGTCGAGCGAATCGGCGTCGTCGGGCGAAACCAGTTCGATGTACTCCACGGTAACGACGAACCGGCTGAGATGAGGACTGACGATGGGTACCGCACCATTATCCTCGCCTGCAGCCTCGGTGGCGGCGGGCGAAGCGACAGGGATGCGCCGTTCACTGGTGGCGGCCGTACCGGTTCCGGCCCCATTCGCGGGGACCACCTCCACCCCGCGCACCAGCACAGGAATTTCGAAGGCCGACAGGCGATTGAGGAAATCGCGCAGGGTTTCGGTGTATCCGGTAAAAGTGAGCTGAAAGGCATAGGTTTCGACAAACCCGGGAATGCGGGCCGACATGGTTTCCGGTATGGTAAAGATGTCCTCGCGATCGCCCCCGCCGGGAGCGTCTATACCGCGGCGCTCCGCCACGTCTTCCCGGCGTATGCGGACCAACTCCACCGGGCGCGCTTCGAAAAGCGTGTCCAGGAGATACCCGGCAATCCGTCGTTGTTTGTGGACATCCTCGATCAGCGCAGTGGGCGGACCCCGGGTTCCGTACCGTGAAAATCCGAAACTCTCATTGTCTCGCAGACGGACCCCTTCGCTCTCCTCGCCGCCGACGCGGCGCGCACGCTCACGGTATGAATCCACAAAATTCTGTACATCGAAAAGCGCGTCCATACTGGTCGTCGGCATCACGCCAAAAAAGTCTTCCACATCGGCCTCGGCACCCAAAGTCGCCTGAATGGAGGCGAGATTTTCCTCGACGTTCCGTCGATCCTGTTGGACCAGATCCAGGTTCTCCCGAGTCAGCGAGGGGGAGTGGTTGAGCAGGCGCTCGTACTCGAACACTTTGGACTCATAGCTGTTCCGCACCTGTTCCAAGTTGTTTCGCTCGAGGACCAACACAACCACCTCGGCCGCCAAAATGAGGCCCAGGATGGTGAGTATCGTACCGAAGACGGGATTTCGCTTAAACCAATGCATGAGAATCCTGGTCAGAGAGGCCGATCCGGGTCGACAACCAGTGTGACGTCGAATCGAAGAATACCGAGAGTGCTGGTGTCAAACTCCTCGTTGTACCTCCGCACAATATATTGAGATTCAAGAATGCTTTCAAACAGGGCGCTCACCCGGACGCGGGTGTCCGGACTGGCACGCTCGAGCGGATTCTCCCGGTCCAGCATGCGACCGGAAAGATGAATGCGCACTTCCGGACGCTCGTCGCCGTTTTCATCGTCGACGTAGGCCTGCTGAGGCGCCTGGAAAAGGGTGGATGCCTGTTGTCTTTGAGGGGTGGCGGCGCCATTGCCGCGCACGATCTCCATTCGTTCCAGCCAAACGTCCTCCACACTTACCAGGCGCTGCTGGATATCATTAAAGAAGTCCACCCAGTTGGCCCGGGATTCGCTGAGGTCCTTTAGGGCCGCGATCTGTTCTGTGGCCTCGCCGATCCGGTCCGCCGCCCGCTGGTATTCGTTATAGATCCGCTGCACGGGGAAAAGCCTGCCATCCAGTTCCGAAATGTTTTCCTCATAGATCAACGCGGTCTGCCGGGCGCTGTAAATCGGCATGACCAGCGCCACAACCAGGAGCGCCACCGCCGCCATCAACACGGGTTTTCGCCGGCGAAAATCAATCTGCCGTGCGATAAGCGGCGGAATGAGATTGAAATGGGTCTTGGTGCCGCCGAACTCCCTGAGGGCGCAGCCGAGCAATTCGCCCACATTGTGCCGGTAACCTTCGACAAAATCGGCATCGACCTCCGGTCCGACCGTAATCCCCTCCAGCGGGTTGTAATATTCGGACGGAAGATTGAACTTTTCCTGCAGATGCTCCACGATACCGGGCACGAGAGCCCCGCCGCCCGTCACATAAATTCGATGCACATTGTCCTCCCCGCTCTGCCGCCTGAAATTGACGATCGAACGGGTGGTTTCCATGACCAACCGGCGCAGGAAGGCGTCCACATGTCTGCTGAAATCGCCGGACGGTGATTCCGTCCCGGCGTGGGCCGCCGCGATGTAATCCCATTTCGCGGCTTCCGCATCGGCCAGATCCTGGCCGGTTTCCTCGGCGATGGCCTGGGTCAGCGTGTTGCCCGCCAGGGTGATATTCCGCACGAAAAAGCCGGTTTCGCTGATGAATAACAGGTTGCTGGACTTTCCGCCGATATTGGCGATCAGGATGTTTTCGCCGGGCTCCGAGTGGGTGTGGTGGAACGCGTTGTACTGGGCCATGCAGGACGGCTCAACGAGATTGACCTCGACTCCGAGACGGGCGATCTCAGTGCAGAGCTGATCGATGATCTCCAGTTTCACCGCCACCAGCGCGACCTCGAACTCCGCCCCGTCATCAGCCACCACCTCATAGTCCCACACCACCTCGTTCAACGGGAACGGGATGTTCTGCTGGGCTTCGAACTGCACGATTTGATCCCGTTTCGACTTGGCGACGTGCGGAATCTTCAGAAACTTGGTCAGCAATAAATGTCCGGGGATTACGAGCGAAACCGCACCCGAAAACTTCCGCTGCTGGTGTATCGCCTTAAGGCCCCGAAAAACGGCCGTAATCCACTCCTCATCACTGGTGAAATCGGCGCCTATGTTTTCTGTGTAAAAGGCATCCAGCGAAATGCTTCCGTCCTTGGCGGAAAAGAACCCCGCCGCCACATGCGCGCCGCCGCAATCAATAACCTGGGCAATTTTGTGAGAACTCATGTTTTAGTGAACGCTGTGTCGCAAAGGCCGCGGACCAATCGCGGTCTCTCCCTGAACCGCCTCTCCGATAGGCGACCAATCCTGCGAGCCATACTCTTTAGTTACAAACATTGTGAAGAACCGGGGCAACAATATTCCGCCGAACAACACGGAATCTCTCCGCAGCGCCCTAAAATCCTCTCCCTGGCGGGAAGAAACGCTTTCCCGGGCCGGCAAGTCCGTCTCACTCGTCGCCCGGGACAGGAATACGGTCGAGCGGCCATTAAACAACTTTTGGCGCATCAAGTGAAACAGTAATCCCGTCCGCGGCGGATTAATCAACCCAAAAAGTTTTCCGCGGCTCCACGATTTCATGTTCCCGCTTGCCAACTACCGCCATCGATCCCAAGGCTTGCGCCCTTGGTACTGTCAACCCGCAAACCGGCCCGACTGCCGCCGGGCACAGCAAAACCATCTAAGATGACGGCCGAACAAAACACCGTATTGCCTTTTAAGATCAGCGTCCTGGTATTTCTGCAAAATCATGAAGGAAAGGAACTCCTGATCTGCCGGCGCAAATCCCCCAACCAGGGGTGCTGGAGCCCAATCGGGGGAAAGCTGATAATGTCACTAGGTGAATCACCGTACGAATGTGCCATCCGTGAAATCGACGAGGAGGTCGGCTTGTCCGTCACCCAGGCGGATCTGCATTTGTTTTCCATCGTTTCGGAAAAGGCTTACGAGGGCTCCGGCCATTGGCTGATGTTTCTCTACAAATGCCGAAAAACGCTGCCCGGGCTGCCCGATGCCATGGAGGAAGGGCATTTCGGTTTTTTCTCCCGCGAACAGATCGATCGCCTCGCTATACCGGAAACCGATCGCCTGGCGCTTTGGCCCGTTTACGACGATCACAGCGATGGATTTGTCGCCCTGCGGGCGGATTGTTCCCCCGGGCGCTCGCCGGTGATCACCCTGGAGGAGATCATTTCCAGCGGCCGGGACGCCTCGGTGCAAGCTCGGCCTTTCCCGAAATAGCCTTGATTATTCCCTCGGTTCTCTGAATCTTCCCTTTTTCAATCTTTCCATCCCTGTGAATAAGAAAACGAGTCAAACCACTGCCAAGAGCGCCAAAAAAAAATCCACCGCCCAGTCGAAAGGCAAACTTTCGGGGGTAAACGCTTCCCTGTCCCGGGACGACAAGATCAAACTGTATCGGGACATGGGGCGCATCCGACGCTTTGAGGAGCGTTCTCTTCATGCCTATCAGCAGGGGAAAATCGGCGGATTCCTCCACTTGTACATCGGACAGGAGGCGATCGCGGTCGCCACCGCTTCCCTGATGGGGGATAACGACCACATTATCACCGCTTATCGCGATCACGGCCAGGCCCTCTCGGTCGGCATGGGAATGAACGAGTGCATGGCGGAACTCTACGGCAAGTTCACCGGCTGCTCCAAAGGCAAGGGCGGATCGATGCATTACTTCGCTCCGGACAAAAACTTCTGGGGCGGCCACGGTATTGTCGGGGGTCAAACCCCGCTGGGGACCGGCATCGCGTTCGCTCTGAAGTACAAAAAGCTGGAAGGATGCTGCCTCTGCCTTCTGGGAGACGGCGCGGTCAACCAGGGAGCGTTTCACGAATCCCTGAATCTGGCGGCACTCTGGAACCTGCCCGTAATCTACATTATTGAAAACAACCGCTACTCCATGGGCACCAGCCAAAAGCGCTCGTCCGCGGGCTCACCGCTCGCCCGCCGCGCCGAGGGATACGACATGGCCTGGGAGCTCATCGACGGCAGTTCGGTCTACGAGATTCGGGAAAAACTGGCGCCCATCATGGACCGCGCGCGCACGCAGCCGGAACCGGCGGTGGTGGAAATCCAGACCTACCGCTACCGCGGTCACTCGGTGGCGGATGCCAATCACGAAAAATATCGCTCCAAGAAGGAAATCGAGGACTACAAGAAAAACCACGATCCCATCATGCTCTTTCAGCGGACCCTGGCCGAGGAAGGCGTGCTGAGCGACGCTGACATTGAGGAAATCGACCGCGAAGCCAAAAAGGAAGCCGCCGATTCCGCCCGTTTTGCCGACGAAAGCCCCTTCCCGCCGGAGGAGGAAATTTTCACCGACGTCTACTGGGAGGTCGATCACAAGACGGGCAAAAACGAGGGCCGCATCTTCTTCAACGACTGATCGACCGCCACGCAGACAACCTACTTTTACCAGCCATGCCGCAAATCACCTACCGCAAAGCCTTAAACGACGCTTTCGCCGAAGAACTGGAACGCGACGAAAACGTGGTCCTCATCGGCGAGGAAATTGCCGAATACAACGGCGCCTACAAAGTTACCGAAGGGCTGCACGCCCGTTTCGGAGACCGCCGCGTGATGGACACGCCCATCAGCGAAGCCGCGTTTTGCGGACTGGGCATCGGGGCGTCCATGCTGGGCATCCGCCCGGTGATCGAGCTGATGTTCTGGAGCTTCTCCTACGTCGCCTTCGACCAGCTCTTCAACAACGCGCCGATGGTCCGCTACATGTCCGGCGGACTGATCAACGTACCGATCGTCGTCCGCGGTCCCGCCAACGGCGGCACCAACGTCGGCGCAACCCACTCCCACACGCCGGAGAATTTCGCCGCCTACACTCCGGGGCTCAAGGTTGTTTGTCCCGCCACCGCCTACGACGCCAAGGGCCTGATGAAAACCGCTATCCGAGACAACGACCCGGTGTTCGTGATGGAGAACACCCTGCTCTACGGGCAAAAATGGGAGGTTCCGGAGGAGGAATACCTGATTCCGCTCGGCCGGGCCGACGTCAAAAAGGAAGGCACTGACATTTCCCTCATCGCTCACGGACGCTGCGTCATCACTTGCCTGGAGGCCGCACGCCAGCTCAAGGAGGACCATGACATCGACGCCGAGGTGCTCGACCTGCGTTCCATTCGTCCGCTGGACCAGGAGGCGATTCTCAAGTCGGTGCGCAAAACCAACCGCGCCGTGCTGGTGGAGGAAAACAAACCCTTCTGCGGGACCGCCGCCCAGATTGCAGCCCTCATCCAGGAGCACGCCTTCGATCACCTCGACGCTCCCGTACGCCGGGTTTCCGCCTACGACGCGCCGCAGATTTACAGCAAACCGCTCGAGGACGAAATGATTCCCAACACCCGGCGCATCATCAAAACCGTCCTGGAAGTCCTTTGAACCATTTTCCTCTTTTTGATCGATAACTCTTTTCGCACATCCCATGGCCACAATAATTGAAATGCCCAAACTGAGCGATACCATGACCGCAGGCACGCTGGTCAAATGGTTGAAAAACGAAGGCGACGCCATCTCGGTGGGCGACATGCTGGCGGAGGTCGAAACCGACAAGGCCACCATGGAGCTGGAAAGTTTCGAGGAAGGCGTCCTGCTCAAGCGCCTGGTCGGCGACGGCGCCGAAGTCCCGGTCGGCTCCCCGGTGGCGGCGATCGGCGAGAAGGGAGAGAAATTCGACGAGTCCTCGGTCAAGTCGGAAACCCCGGCCAAGGATTCGGATAAGGACTCCAAAGACTCGGACCGAAAACAGAAGGACGAGCAACCGTCCGAAAAGGAATCAAAAGAATCCGACGAGAAGGGCAAAAAGGAAACCTCCGAAAAAGAATCGTCATCAGAGGAGGCTGCCTCGGCCGACCAGGACGAAGGCGATGCCGAGGAATCCTCGAAGCGAGTGAAGATCTCTCCCCTCGCCCGCAAGCTCGCTCGCGAACACGGCTTGCCGGTGGAAAGCCTCAAAGGTTCGGGACCGGGAGGGCGCATCGTGAAGGCGGACGTCCTGGCTGCGGTGGAAAAAGGCGGGGTCAAGACCGACAAACCCCCCGCCCCAAGCCCGGAAGCCAGCCTGCCGGCGGTTTCAGGTGGAGCAATCGCGGAAGCTCGCGACATTCCGGTTTCCAACATGCGCGGCACCATCGCCCGCCGCCTGCTCGAATCCAAGACCCAAATCCCCCATTATTACCTTGAGGCCGAGGTCGATGCCGGCCCTCTCCTGAAAGTGCGGGCCGCGATCAACGCTTCGCTCAAGGATGTGCCACCGGAGAAGGGCGGCGCCAAATTGAGTGTCAACGACTTTGTGATGAAAGCCTGCGCCGAAGCCCTTCGGCGGGTGCCCGCGGTCAACGCCTCCTGGGAAGGCTCCTCCATCAAACAGCATCCCGCCGCCCACGTCTCCTTCGCGGTGGCCATCGAGGACGGCTTGATCACCCCGGTGATTTTCAACGCCCACGCCAAGACCTTGCGGCACATTAGCGCGGAAACCAAGGCGCTGGCCGCCAAGGCCAAGGCCAAAAAACTCAAACCCGAAGAATTCTCCGGCGGCACCTTTTGTGTGTCCAACCTGGGAATGTTCGGCATCGACCGGTTCTCCGCCATCATCAATCCCCCCAACGCCGCCATCCTGGCCGTCGGTGGAACGCGAAAAATTCCGGTGGTCAACGCCCGAGACGAAATCGAGATCGGTCACCGCATGGTGCTGACCCTGTCCTGCGACCATCGCGTTGTGGATGGCGCCATGGGCGCCGAGTTTCTGTCCGCCCTGCGCGAACTGCTTGAGAACCCCGCCTTGATGCTGGTGTAGCGGCCTGGCGGCCGATAGACGATAGGCAAATAGACAATAGACGATATCTGGAGGGAGCGGCACCTGCCGCGCCGCCGGATGGAAAGGGAGTTTCAGCGTTCTGGATTCAGAGGCCAACACCCTCACCCGAATCCCTGACGCCCTCCCCTAAACCTCGAAACCTGAAACCCGACACCGCGCTTCCGAAACACCGAAAACTGAACCTCGACACCCGCCCCCTTACCCCTCTTCCCGGTAAAGGTGGACGTCGCGTTGCGGGAACGGGATGCTGACGCCGGCCTTGTCGAACTCCTGCTTGATCTTCTTATTCAGATCGAGCTTGGTCGGCCACCAGTCCGGACGTTTGGTCCAGGCATGAACCAGGAGATCGACCGAGCTGTCCCCCAATCCCCCAACCGCCACCATAGGCGCGGGTTCGGTGAGAAAGCGCTGGTCGGCGGCAATGATCTCTTTGACGATGCCGATGGCCTTGTCGATATCGTCGGAGTAGGAGATCCCAAAGGTTTCGTTCACCCGGCGGATGTCGTTGTGGGTGCGGGACAGATTGGTAATGATATTGCCCCAGACTTGCCCGTTGGGCAGGATGACAAAGGGCCCGTCGGGAACGTGTGCGCGAGTGATGAAAAGCCCGAGTTCGTCGACGATGTAGAAATTGCCGCCGACGACGATCACCTCGCCCACGCTGAAGGGACGAAAGATCATCATCATGACCCCCGCCGCCACGTTGGTCAGGGTGCCCTGCAACGCGAGACCAATGGTAAGGCCGGCGGCGCCGATAAGAGCGACCAAACCGGTGGTTTCCACGCCGAAGGCGGAAAGCGTCGCGTACAACGTGAAACCGATCACGATAATCTTGGTCAACTTGACCAGCATGCCGCGGATAACCGGATCTATGCGTTCGGTTTTCCCGCACGCCCGGTCCACCCCGCGGGCGAGCAATTTCGCCACGTAAAAACCCACCAGGAGAATCAGGATCGCCCCGACGACCTGCAAACCGTACTGGCTGACGCCCTCCAAAACGGCCTCGACCGCTTGCCCTCCCCAATCCCCATCGGTTGCGTTTGTGTCTGCCATAGGCTTGGATGAAAACCCCGAACAACTTAGGGTTCAACTGAAAACACCGTGCGTGAGACAATTTGTCCCTTGGAGGCCATTTACATAACCTTTACATATCTCGGCCTGTGACTCAGGGTCACTCTATGTCGTACCAAAATTCACGATTCCTTCGCCAATGTTTTGCCGCGGCCGCCGCCGCGATCCTCATTTGCTTTTCCCTGCCCTCCCTGCAGGCACAGGAGGAGGATACCGACGAGGATCCGGGACACTTTTTTCAAAATTGGGATGGCCGCATCGAATTGGGTTACACCTACCAGTCCGGCCGCACCGATCGCAACGAACTCACCTTGCGGGCGCAAGCCGACCGGGAAGCGGGAATTCACAAATTCCGCGCCATTGCCGAATACGTCTACGGCGAGCAAAAAACCGATGCCGGCACCGTCAAGAGCAGCGATCGCTATGGGGCGAGCTTCCGCTGGAGACGAACCTTGAGTCAGTATTTCTACACCCAGAGCCTCACCTCCTACGAGGTCGACCAGATTCGCCGCATCAAACAACGGGCGGAACAGAATCTCAGTCTGGGCTACCAATTCCTCGACCGCGAAAACATCGACGCCTCGGTTGGGCCCGGTTTCACCGCCCAATACAATCGTCAAATCGGGGTCGAAACGGGAATGAATTACCTGGCAACCTTCTTTCAGGACGTCAATTGGCAGATCACCGAAGCCTACCGCTTTGAGGAAGACAGCACCTTCCTCATCGAACCGGAAGACACCGACAACTACATCTACCGTTTCAACGCCGGCCTGGTCGGCACGATGACGCAAAGCATCAACCTCAGCCTGCGCTACAGCCTGATCTACGAAAACCAGGTGGCCCCCGACGTGGAGCGCGCCGAACACCGGGTGGTGGCCGCGCTGGGTTACACCTTCTGACGCGGCTCCGCCGGCAGCAGGGTCGCTACCTCCACTTCCGGCGCGTCTTTCCAAAGAGAATCCAGCCGGTAGTAGTCACGGGTTTCCGGAAGGAACAGGTGAACGATGATATCAAAGGCGTCCACCACGTTCCATCCGCTCGCGGCGGAGAGATCCTTGCCAATCACCTTCACCCGGTGCTCCTTCAACACCTGGGAGACTTCGTTGGTCAGCGCCCTCAGGTGCGGCTCGGAGGTTCCGCTCGCGATTATGAAATAATCGGTGATGCTGGAAACGTCGCTGACATCGAGGACTTTCAGATCCTCCGCTTTTTTGTCGTCCAACGCCCGGCAGCAGAGCCGCAGTGTTTCCATTTGATCAGGCTGTTCCTGGGTCATAACTCAATGTGTACGGGGTAAAGCAACCTTTGCCGCGAAAACCGCCCCATCACGCTTTCCTTTCGTTTTATCAGCGTCCTTTTTGGTAATTTCATGAAACTCAAAATCCATATCCCCCTTCAGTCGGATTGGCAATTCCCGGGATCACTCATCCAGCAACGACAAAACGGCTTCGTTCTTACGGTACCAACCCTTCTCAACGATCCGTGCCACCACCCGGGCCGGAGTAAAAAAATGCAGGGAACGCCCGGATCGAACACGCGCCCGAAGTTCGCTCGAGCTAATATCGCAAGCGTGGCCTTCAATACAGTGCATCCGCAAGCCGGCGATCCTCAGGTCGGAGTCCGGAGAACGGCTCCCCGGTCGCCCGACCAAGGCAAATGACAATAGCCGGGCTATTTCCTCTATTCGGCACCACTGCGACAATTTTGCCGCCTGATCCGCCCCGATAATCCAATACAATTCGTCCTCTGGATAAAGCTCCCGGAGCCGGCGGGCGGTTTCCACCGTGTAGCTGACGCCCCCGCGCTCGATCTCCATGGCGGACACTTCGAATCGAGCAACCCCCTCCAGAGCGAGGGCGAGGAGTTCCAGGCGGTGTTCGGCGCCCAGACCGGGTTCGTTCTCTTTGAGCGGAGATTGGGCGCTGGGAACAAAGATCACCTTATCCAGCCCGAGACCTTCCATGACGTCCTGGGCCGCGAGCAAATGTCCGTGGTGGACCGGATCGAAACTACCTCCGAGGAAACCCAGCTTCATCCATAAATTTCTTCAACGTACGGAGCCAGCGCGGATTGCAGCTTCTGCAGTCCACGCTTTTCACGCATGCTGACCTGCTGGTGCGAAATCCCGATCTTCTTTGAAATCTCCGACAAGGTGTGAACCCGCCCCTCGTCACCCAACCCGAAACGCATCTCCAGGACCTCGCGCTGCTTGGCGGTCAAATGGTGCACCAGCACCGAAACGAGGTTGCGCAGGTCCTTCTTCGACACGCTGGCCAGGGGACTGTCCGCCATGTCGTCCGGCAACTTTTCCGAGAGGGAAAGGGAATCATCAAGCACCTCGTTGAGCGATACGCTCGGTTGGCGCAGCCGCTCCATGATCAGCGCCGCCTTTTTCTCGGCCGGATCCAGAGACCCCGAAGCTTTGGCTTCGTCGTCCTTCCGGCTCAATGTCTTGCACGCCAGATTGATGGGGACATGCACCGGGAAACGTTCTCCCATTAAAAAGTTCTTAACCTGCCGCTTGATCCAGCTCTGGGCGTAGGCGGCAAAGGAAGCGTTTGAATCCTCCACCTTGTCCACCGCGTGCAATAAGGCCATGGAACCTTCCTGCACCGCGTCATGCCGTTTGGCCGCATCAAAAACCGTGCGATTGACCGTCATTTCGACCAGATCGCGATACAGGTGGAACATGATGCCCTGCGCTCGCTTGTAGCGCCGATGGTGGCGCGCCAGAACGAAAATCAAATTATCCCGGAAATCACTCCACTGCCGGCTGCTCAGGTACTCGTCCACCTCCAGCGAGCTGAACAGGTCCAGACCGAACATCCGGTCGATCCGCCGGGCTGCGGACGTGGGAAAATGCTGGCGCAAACGCTGAAAAGTCCAGCGAATCAATTCGTACCGGTTTTCCAGCAGGAGCGCCCCCAGCGAAGCGCGCAACCCGATTCCTTTCCGCGGACCCGGAAGCTCCAGCGCACGCAATCCCTCCTCATAGGTGTCCTCAAGGCAGGGAAGCATGAGAAAATAATCGAGCTTGATCCGGTAATCGGCAATCACCCGGCGACAGACCACCTCCTCAACGCTGAGACTGGACGTGCTCACCTCCTGCCGCTCGGGCGGGGATTCGATGCCGATAGTACGGGTCATAAAAAGCCTTTATTCTAAAATTGTCGCATTATCCGGGAAGGTCAACTCCAGGTTTGCCTTTTCGGTATCACGTTCAGGCAGAGCATTTCTCTCTCAAGCGCGGAATCTCCGCCTCAACACCCCCCAAATCGCGTTGACTCAATTTCACCTTTGCTCCACTAAAGACTCCTTCCAAGCCCGGATGGCGGAATGGTAGACGCTGCGGACTTAAAATCCGTTCCTTGCAAAAGGGTGAGGGTTCGAGTCCCTCTCCGGGCACCGTCTCTGATTTTGCGGCGTATAAGCACGTTGACACAGACGTTTCCATCGCTGTCCTCAACCGCCGCCAGGTGAGGGTTTTGCACGTTATTCCCTCATTTCGGCGCGGATTCTCATGAACCGCGTCGCTTGTTCGGTTACCGGAACGTTGTCCATCACGGTCACCGTCTCGATGCCTCCGCTCGAAATTAATTCCACGACCTGCTCTTCCCCAATGATTTCCCAATTTTTCAGATCCTCCGAAACCTCCACGTGGAGGGCGACGTCGGCAGCCCCGACCCGTCGGGTAAATTCAATCGTCAGGTAGTCGCTTCCCGTCGCATCGTCGCGGATCAATCCCGCGCGCGGCAGGTCGCCCGGTTGCGGCGAGTGGGGATCGATCCCCAGCGCGTAACGGAGCACGTTCGGAATTCCGTGTCCTCCCCGGTCTCCCAGCGGATCGACCCATTCCGGATTGGCGAAATCGTTCGCCGAGTAGTGGACGCTCAGCCAATTCGCGTATCCCGTGCCAAGGGATTCGATAATCACACCTTCGCGCCCGGCCGCCACCCAGAACGCCTCCCCGAAGATCACTCCTTCCAGAGTTTGCGGAACCCCCGAAGCGTTCAGGCGCCAGGCATCGCCGAGGATCGTGGTGACGATCGCTCCGCCGGTCCCCACGGCCACAAACATCTCGTCGCCGAATCGAACGCCGCGCAGTCCACCGTTGGCATTGACGGATTGCGAGCTCCAGTTTACGCCATCCGGCGAAGTCAACGCGACCGGTTCGGCGGCCCCGCCCACGGCGACAAATCGTTCGTTCCCGTAGGCGATTCCGTAAAGCGGATCGATGGTACCTGAGTCGCGCCGGGTCCAATCCATCCCGTCCTCCGAAGAATACACACTCCCGCCGTCTCCCACGGCGACGAACCGGCCCGCACCGTAAGTTACGTCGTGCAAATCGAAGAATTCACCCGCAAACCTGAGCCGCCAGGCGCCGTCGCTCTGCCGAAGTTTCGTCCGCCCGTCCCGGCCGACGGCGACAAACTCGCCGTCCCCGAAGGTGACCGAATGAAATCCGCGGATCGTTTGCGGATCAACCTGTATCCACTCGGTCGCATCCTCCGATTCCAGCACGATACCCATCCCGCCCACCGCAACATACCTATCGTTTCCCTCCGCGATTCCCCGCAAGCCCACGGTCACCCCCGTGTCTCCCTGCACCCATTCCCGCCCGTCGCGGGATGATAGCAGGGTTCCCGAAGCCCCAACGGCGAAAAAATTTTCCCCGTCAAAAATGACGTCGAACAAATCGGCTGCGGTTCCGCTTGAACGGACTTTCCAGGAAAAGGCCAGCGGCGAGTCGAGCAGGACGTCGCTCACGAAAACCGTGACAAAATCGCTGGGCAGCGTTTCGCCCGAATCATAAGAAACCAGCGCCTGAAAGAAGTAGTCCCCCGGCGCGCCGGGACTCCATTCGAGCACAAACGGGGCGGTGTCAACGACCCCCAGGCTTTCTCCCTCCACCAGAAATTCCACTTCAACAATGCTGAAGAATGCCCCTTCGATCACGCTCAGTTCGACGGTTTCGCCCAACATGATCCGGTCTCGAGAAACCTGAAGGCCGGCCTGGGGAGCGGGCGGGACGACGTCGATCAGCAAAGCTGACGAGGTGCGCTCGTTGCCGGCCTGGTTTCGGACCCGCGCCCGAACCTCGTGGATGCCGGGATCAAAGGCCTCGAAGGTCAATTCCAGACGATATCCGCCGCCGCCCACGGGCTCCCCCTCCCCGATCATTTCACCGTTTACAAGGAATTCGACCACATCGACCGGGCTCCCCGTCGCCCATGCCGCGGCCGACAGTGCGACCACCTGATTCAATGGAATCTCGACCACCCCGTCGGGATTGCCGATCGAAAAATCCCCCGTGGGTTCGGTCAACTCGACCTGGAGTATACCCCGAGTCACGGCGACGTCGATAAACTCGTGCGGCGCCGAACCTCCCACTCCCAGGGGTGTGACGTGGAGGTTTGTGAATGGATCGGAAAACGTTTCTCCAACCGCAAGCGGAGAATCCGCCACGTTCATCAGCCCCGCCTCGACGCCGTACACCGCCTGCCGCATGTTCAGGAGGTGATTTCCGTAAAAACTCCCCTCGTCGCCCCACGAAACCACAACCCCCTCGCGCGCTCGCGCGTTCGCCTCGAACAGTTGCCGGAACTCGATCCAGAGGTCTTTTTGCGGCGCGTCGGGAAATTCCAGGTGTTCCCGATTGACGACCCTTATCGCCTGGCGGCGCTCCGGAACGTGCCCGGCCCCGCCGTCAAGCCGGTGCAACCGGTACGTGCCGCTCGAGGTCGCATCCGGGACCACATGCAGGTTCGCTTCCGGCAACCACCGCAGGAAGGACTTGAAGCTCGCCTTGAAATGGTTTGCCGGAAAGCCCTGGATGGTGCTCATGATATCAAACACGTTTCCCGCCTCGACCGTTCTCGCATTATCCATCGGGTAGCCCCCCAGGGGCCCGACCGGCTCCCAATAGCGCGAGTGAAACAACCCGAAATTGTGTCCCAGCTCGTGGACGACCACAGCGGGATTAAAGGCGCCGAGAACCCACGCCCCTTTCCACCCGACAAGTCCGTACCCCGCCGGCTGATCTTCCGCCTCGGCCGTTGCCACAATAACAAAGTCGTACTCCCCCACGTATCCCGCCTCGTCCGCAAGCGCGCGGGCCTCCTCGAGAATCGTCGCCGGATCCATCCCGATTCCACCCCCTGGTCCGAGCGCCTCGGTCACATGGATCGTTGTCAACGAAAACTGCTGAAACGAATTGGCGCGCAAGAAATTATTAACTTCCTCCATCGACGCCCGGATGGTTTCCGCGGTCGGCGGGGTCATCAACTCCGGCTCCTCGTCACCGTTGTCTTCCTCTTCCGATTCAAGAATCAATCGGATCACCAGTACACTTTTCTCGCCTCTCGTTTCGTAGGGATCGGGAATCCATCCGTCCTCGATTTCCGAAATGAAATCATCCGTCAGCGCCATGAAATGTTCCGCGCCGCAGCCGCCTTCGCCGCAAAGCAGAAAAACCCCGCCAGGAGATGCCGCGGCTACTGTCCCGCCGAGGACTTCGGCCGGCGCATCCGTTGTCTCGACGATCAATCCGGTCTCGCAAATGTACTCAAAAACCGTGGATTCGGCAGCAAAGCGCTCGCCCGACTCCATCAGCCGCAGCGGACTCTCGTGGAGCGCCATTCGTCCGTCCACCGCGATCCCGTGGAGCGACAATCCCCGCCCCGTTCGCTGACTCAGGCGCCGACCGTAGGTGAACGCCTCGTACCTCTCGCCGCCGATATCGGCGTAGCGTAACACCAAATCGATTTCGCCGGCACTGGCGAGCCCGGGCGTGACTCCGAAAACAGCCAGGTCTCCGGTTTCACCCACACGCTCTTCGAGCAAGGGTCGCACCGCCCCCGGCAGGTCGGCGCGGGAGCGCGCGGACACCGCCAAAGAGAGGGCCATTTCCGGATCTTCCCGAATCAGCCCGTACAGCGCTTCCCGCCGCGCCCGCGCCAATTCAACCCCTTCATTCTCCATTTGATCCCTCCGGGACTGCGAAGCGGCCGCGTATTGTCTCATCCAGTTGTCGAAAGTCCCGAAAACGTCGGCGGGTTCGGATTTCCCGCCAGGCGCCCGCGGTGAATGACGCGCGGCGGCGTCCCGCAACGAACCATCGGCCACACCCCCGGAAAGATCCTCGGGCATAGGGGCGGTGATTCGCGAACCGTCTAAGGATGGCATTGCCTCCCGGACGAATTCGGCTCCGGGATCCGTCGACCGAACGGTAAACACGGCCCACCAGACGAGGGCGACGGCTCCCGCCGCCAACACCGCGCGGAAGTGGAATTGCTGGAGTAGTGAATTTCTCATAGGTCCAGGAATAAGGTGGATTGAAGGGACTAGGAGTCTGTCGGGCTTCGCCGACAGACTCCTAAAAGAGGAAATACCATGACAAAAAGGGGGGGAGATTTTTAGATAAAGGCGAAGAAATTGGGTGAGAATGAACGCGATTCGAGCATAAAACAGCCTTTACATACGCATTCATGAGTTTTTTCACACCTATTCCACTCTTTTGTCATGAAATTTCCTCCTCTAGCAGCCTGTCGGACTTAGGCGGTAGCCTAAGTCCGACAGGCTGCTAGAATGCGAACAAGGACGCGGGACGGATCGAATCCCGGGGAAACGCCCGAACCGGACCTCCATTGTGTCCGGATCGGTACCGGCTTCAATAAAAATCTTGGACAGTGCGATGATGACAACGGAGTCGTCGCGATGGTCCCGGTTGATGGCTCCCAGTGTCCGCTTCGGTCACAAGCGTTGCGTCCAACCCGCGGTTTCACGAATCCCGTCGCTGTAACAAGTTGCCGCAGAAATCGCTGCGAGAACCGGATACGGTCGAAACGACAAGGGTGCCTCTTCCGGTAAAGCAACTCTATTGACGCACGGATTCACGAATCGAAAAGGCACGCGACAGGGGCCCAAAAATTAAGCCCGCAACCCGGGAAAAGGGTTGCGGGCTTTAACCGGACGAATGGGTCAGTTCATTCGGTTCTTTGAATTTGTACCCGCAGGAATGCGCGATCCGTATCGGACAGTTCAAGTTCAACCGTTACCCATTCCAGGTTTGAATCCGTCTCATGCGGACTCCGGGAAACTTCCTCAATCCCCGAGCCATCCCAGCCCTGCAGGTCAAACGAGCCTTGCGGGACGTAGGAGATGTCATGCGAATCCAATCGCTCGGGATACGTAAGGACGAGCTTTGTTCCTTCAACCGAAGCCTCCGGTAGATCTTTTCCGCTGACCGATGTCCACGGATCAAACCCGAACGCATATTTCAAGAGGTTCGCCACGCCATCGTTCGCGGGTGTTGCCAGCAGTCCCGATATTTCGGGATCCAACAGTTCCTCTTCGTCAAAGTGGCTCTCGGCCCAATCGCTATACGCCTGGCCGGTTTGGACCGTCCATCCAAGAGGTATGATCGCACTCAATGCCCCGCGCCCGGTCGGCACCGGATAGGCGAGGGTCATATCCTCAATCAATTCCCAATCTTCGGCTGTGGAGCTGCGGGCGAAAAGTCGCCATTGCACCGGATCGCGACCTGCGGAATCCATCGCTGTACCGAGTTGATAGCTATCGATTTCAACGACTTCGCCAAAATCGAAAACCAAGTGGCTGCCGTTCAAGTACGCTTTATTGAAATCGCGCCATTTTGTATTCGGATCGTCTCCAATCAGATTCCCGGGACCTCCGTCAGCGGGATTGTCTCCTCCCGGATTGGTTACCCCCGTTACAGGGACCGGAGAGCCGTCGCGGTAGAACAGCAGGCGGGAAAGCTGAATGCTGTCCTCGCCTGGATCACGCAGGCCCCTTTCCCCGGGGATTTCGAACCGCAGGTAACGCAGCGTCTCGAACCCGTCAGCCAACACGGTGCGCACCCATAACCTGGGTGTTTCCGCAATGACTCCGTTCTGGTCGGTCGCAGAAAGACTGTAGTGCGTCACGGCGTTGGCGGCGGGAGTGACCTCCACGGTACCCTCGGCATTCACCTCTCCCACCCCGGGCGCGATGCTGGTGCTGGTTCCCAGGCTTTCCCAGGCAAGCGTCACCGGCTGACCGTTTCGGATAACGGCGGCCGTATCAAACGTCCAAACCGTCGGTGTGAGATCCCATTCAGGATCGAGAATCGTGCCGTCGCGCTCGTTTCCGGAATGATCCCGGGCAACGGCCCCCTCTCCTTCATTCAAAGGCCACCAGCCCACCAGGCCTGCCTGTCCCGTTGGAGAAGAGTACATGTTCGACCGAATCTCCGAACCGGAACGGGCGACATTCCAAATTCGAACGTCGCGAACCGCGCCGTTGAATGGATGGTCCGCATTCCACCAATTGCCGATCACGAACGGTCCATTTTGGGTGTTCAGAGCGATATTTGCGATATCGACGAGATTACCGTTGCCATAAGCCCGAACCGTGGAGCCATCGTAGGTTATGGCGACGTGGGTCCAGTGATTCAACGAACCCGGAATCAGGAACCACATGTCCTGACCCCAGAACTGTCCCTGCCACTCGTTCAATCTACCGGACACCCGCAAGGAAAAGTCATGCCCGCCAGAACCCCGCTCGCCGAGCTGAAGGACTCCGCCGCCATCAAAGGCCGCGGCCCTGACCCAGGCTTCCATGGTCTTTGGATTGCTCCCACCGATACCCAGATCGGATGCGGTCAGTTCGTTTTCGACCCTGGAGTCGTTGCCATCGAAATCCAGAAAGGCCGTACGGTCATCCGGACCGCCAATCCTGAAACTCCTCGCCGCCGACGTCCATTCCGGTTCGGTGATTACGCCGTCGCGGCCATTCCCGGAATTATCGTAGGCGATTTCACCGACACCTTCGTTCAAAGGCCACCAGCCCAGCAAACCGGGTTCACCCGCCGGCGAGGAATTCATCGTCGCCTGAATCTCGGATGCGGAACGCGCTCGATCCCAGACCCGCACGTCACGGATAGCTCCATGAAAAGGATAATCGTTATTCGAAGTCCCCCAGATCCCAATGCGCATGCCGCCTCCCGGCTGGGTGTTGAGCGCGACATCCCGCTCGGTCACCAACTCCCCGTTGGCATAAAATCTGAGGGTCGTCCCATCATAGACAGTAGCGATGTGGGCCCATTGTTTGTAGGATCCAGGAACGTCAAACCAAGTGTCGGCTCCTCCCCAGAACTGGCCGTGCCATTCCTCCTGAACGCCGCCGCTGGTCCGCAGGCTGAAGTTCTGTCCATCAGCCGTATTTCCCAGCTCGAAGACGCCGCCGGCTTCCCCGAAACTGCGGGCAAATACCCACGCTTCGACGGTCTTGGGATGATTGCCTCCGATCCCGAATTCATCGACATCGGTCCCAATTTCGATGCCGACCTCCCTGAAACCGTTGAAAAGCAGAAACCGGCTCTCTCCGGAGGTCGTGTTGCCTCCGAAACTCAGGACATCCCACACATGATCGCCTTCCTGGGTCCCTCCAACGCCAAACAGGCTTCGCGACTCTAGAGGCTCCGTCAGTTCCCCGCTCAGTGAAGCCTGTCCGCCGTTGCCATCTGAAAGCATCGCTGTGAACTCAAAAATGCCATTGTCGTTCGAGGCGCCGGTAAACCCAAAGCTATAGGTCGCCCCCACGATCGCTTCCGCGGGAAATGGCTGATCGTAAAGGATCGTTCCGTCCATACCCTCCCTGAAGACGATCCTGCCACCCGTGCCTTCCTCAATTACGTATTGAAATGTATAATACGTCGATGGATCGTCGGCATTAAACACCGCGATGTCCTCTTCTCCGAAAAGCACGAGGCCCACCTTGCCTTGAGGGGTGTCGCCCCGATCGGTCAAAACAATACGGGTATTGATTTCAATCGTTTCGCTGGACGCGAACTCATTTACGAGAGTCAGCGCCATCGAGTTACCGGCCGCCCGGTTGTCTCTCAGTCGAAGTGAGCTCTCCCGCAGTTCCCAATCATCCATCAGCATGAGCGAAAAATTGTCGGGCGCCACATAGGCCGGACCGGCGCCGAATGAATATTCGAATATGGCCGGAGTTGTCGCGGGGAAGCTTTCGACAACATCGCCAAGGCTTATGGCCAGATTCCTGAAATCGATCTCCGGACCTCCCAATGGACTGGACTGCAGGCTGCCGCCGATTCCGAACAGGTTGCCGTTATGCGGGCGTTGTATCGTTGTGGAAATACTTTGGCTGTGACCGTTCTCCTCGGCCAAATCGGTCAACGTCAGAATCAGCTCAAGATCACCGCTCAAGCCGTAGACCCCCTCCCCTCGGATTGCGTAGGGCACAAGATCGGTTTCAGCACTGGTTATGGAAAAATCATCGATCATCCAGCCGTGTTCGTTGTTCAGAATAAATCCGTCGGTTGAAACGTGAAATTCTATGCGTATTCTCTGTCCCAATGCTTCCTCGGGAAGCACAAAACCACGGGTGCGCCACCCATTGCTGTTGCCTGAATATCGGTCAAGCTCGACAATCGGATCGCCATCCTCGTCAACCACGCGGACGAAGGCATTGTGATACGGTTGACCGGTGTTCGAATCGATATCATCGTCAATGTGCAGGGCTTCGCGAAAGTTCAGTTCCGCCGAAGCCGTTTCCGACAAGTCGATCACGGGGGATCGAAGCCAGTCTTCACTGTTGATGTCAATCGCCCCATCGAGATTCGTGGCGGCAACACGCTCCCCGGTGACAGGTTCCGGTCCGTAGCTTGGAGTACCGATTTCCCAAACCTGGTTTGCTCCTCCAATTTGCCAGCTCCCATCGGTGGCGGGATCCTCGAAGTCATCCTCCAGGATGACCGGGTTTGGGAGCGGCTTCCTTCCGTCCCACCGGGCTGCCGCACGGAACGGCCCGTCAAACCCGTTGCCAATAGCGATTATCGCGGTGTCCTCCCCTGCCGGCTCAATCTGAGGAAAAGTCGTTTCCATGACTATTCTCGATACCGCCGGAAAAAAGGAGAAGGTGTAAAAGCCTTCCTCAAGCGCCGTATTGAAAGGGCTTTCCGCGGGGACATGAGGCCCCCCGAGCGCAACCAGTCCGATACGGGATTCACGCAGGTCCGGAAACAGGTTCAGAACAACCTCGGATTCAATAGTAAAATCCTGACGCTCCGCCCGATTGCTTAGCGAGGCGGTGGCACTGCTGGAAACAAAGAGGTCGGACTCCGAAGTCATCCGGAGCGCGTCCTCCACCAGATTGAAGTGATCCGGACGGTTCCGGAGAAGTGACAGTTCGTTGACCTTGCCTTCGGTGGTACCGAAATCAAATACGATGTCCGCCTCGATCTCCGGATCATATTCAAACTGCTGCCCCTCCCATTGAGCGCCAAAAATGTTCCCGTCGCGACCATTGCCCGACCCGTCGCCGGCGACTCGTCCTTCTCCTTCATCGAGCGGCCACCAGAGCACCAGACCGCTCTGGCCCGCGGGAGAGGTATTCATGGTCGCCTGGATTTCCGATTCGTTGCGGGCGACATTCCAAACCCGCACATCACGGATAGAGCCATGGAAATAGGGAAACGTGTACCACTTGCCAAGACGCACCCCGAATTGCCCCGGCTGGGTATCGAGTTGGACCTCCTCGGATTCCAACAACTCGCCGTTGGCAAAGATCCGGACCGTCGTTCCATCATAGGCCATGGCGATATGGATCCATTGCCGGTAAGAATCAGGGACCTCGAATACAATGTCGCCCCCTCCCCAAAACTGCGCCTGCCATTCCTGATTGCCGTCGGTCAGTCGCAACGTAAAATCATGGCCGTCCGTTCCCGTGGATCCCATCGAAATCACACCTGCCGAATTGAACGTGCTAACGTAAACCCAGGCTTCGATTGTCTTGGGATTGCTCCCTTCGATCCCCAGGTCGGAAACCGTCAAACCGGCGTCAACGGAACCTTCGATTCCATCGAAATGCAGAATGGGTTCGGGTTGCGCGGAAACCGATTCCGCGAAGAATATCGCTGTCCCAACTGCCACCAGCAGTGTGAGGGCTTTCGCGAAAGAGCTGTTGGATTTATTTATCATTTAATTTTTGAGTTCGGGTTGGGAAAATATTGAAGGATTCAACGAGGTCCGCTGTAGGGACGGAGTGGCGGAGGCAAGGGATTCCAATGCCCCTCGTAAGCGGCGAATTCGGGATGGACCAATTGCACATGGCCGTCCACGAAGGTCACGTGACCTCTTCCACTATGGCGTTCCGTAAGCTCGTCCTCGGCCGCTCCCAACCAGGCTGAGCTGTCATTCGGCGAATCCTCCTCGACGAGCAGAATGATCGTCGAGGGAGAGTTGATTCGCGATAGCCGGCCTCCCACACGCATTTCCGAACCAATGACCGGCGCCTGCGGATCGAGCGCGGCGTTCATCGAAAAGGAGTAGGCATATTCCGGTTCCGCATCACGCAGGCGCTCGTCCGAGGGACAGCGATAAATTTCGGGAGAAAACCCTCCGCCGAGGTAGGGGATTATGGGGCTGTCCCTCAATAAGGAGTCCCGGGAATCGTTGCGCCAATAGATCCAGTCTGTCTCCTGTTGTCCCTGGGCGGTGGAGCCTGACGTTGGAAGCACGCCATTATTATCGTCGGCAAACATCAACATAGCCATTGAAACCTGGCGAATGTTCGACGCGCACTTCACCTGCCGTGCGCTTTCCCTCACCTTGGCGACCACGGGTATCAAAATCGCCGCCAGAATCCCGATGATGGCAATCACGGTCAGCAATTCAATGAGGGTGAATCCGCGGCGACCTCCCTGCTTCCGGAGGTCCAAACGATACCCTCGTGAGGACAAACCTGATACAATCTCTCGCGGGTTGGGAATAGGTTTCGAACACATTAAGGCAAACGATAGGACGCAACACGTTAAACTCAAAATGAAACCTATGGAATTATATATATATTAAAACACGCATGACCGCGGATTAGCATCAATAATCAAACGATTCGTGGCTCTATCCGTCCCGAAGGCAGAGAAACGCACTGAAAGAATGAGGGTGCTCGAACTTCGATTCTCCAGGTCCAAGCCGAAGGCGTTCGGTTAAGGATCTTTCTATTCAATATCGGAATCGATATCGGGATCGAAAAGGCGTCCGCAGGCGGAGACGCCACAGGAAAATTCAGGTCGCTTTAACGCTGAATGGCTTAATAAGGGCCTGAGTCACGGGTAGAGGATTTCCCATTCGCCCCGGGTGTGACTCCAGCGGGTGCGGTTGATGGGAGTGGGCTCGGCGCCGGAGAGAAAGTGCTCGAGTTGACTGGGGTGGAAGGATTCGAAGGTGAGAGAATCGGTCGTCAGGTGGACGGTCGTGATATGATACGAGGCGTCGCCACTGAAGGTTTCTCCCCCTTTATCCGGGTCGACGAACCAGGTGCCGGCGTTGCCTCCCCCGCGGTCGCCAGGTTGCCGGCGTGAGGCGGCCCATCCGCCGTGGCCCTGAACGATGAACCCGCCGGGATCGTGCATGACGTAATTGCCCTGGTATTCCCAGGCGACGATTTCGCCGGTCTCGCGATTCCGCGAGACATTGATGGTGTAATAGCGATCAAGGTAATCCTGAGGGGTGTCGGGAGGCAACGGCCAGGACCGCGGGGCGTAGGTTACAGTGTCCTGGTAGGTGCCTTCCGGAGGCGCCTGCGCGATGCCCAGGGGAATAGTCCTGGTGTAGAGGTGGTCGTGCGCCTCCTTGATGAATTTCACATTGTTGCGGTGCAGGAGGGGAAGCCAGTAGTGGAGCAGATCCCGGTTCTTCAGGGTCATGTTCTTCCGGGCCGTCCCAAAAAGACCGCGGTGATAAACAGGAATGATGTTACGGTACCTTTCACCCGCCGACGCTCTGCCTTCGGGCTCCAGGAGGTTCCGCAACCAAAGGTCCTGACGAACGTCGGCATGGTGTTCCTCGTACCAAGGCCAGCGGTCGGTAATCGGATTTCCCTCCCAGTCGCGCAGGCCGCGATCAGGCTCTCCCGCCCAGTTCTGGCAGCAGTTGTCGAGAGCAATCAGGAGGAGGTAATCCCCGAAACTCAATTTGCCGAAACCGCCGTGGCCAAAACCGTCGATTACGTTGGTAATATTGGGATGATCGCCGTGCAGTTCGCAACGGAAACCTTCGCTCTGGTAGGGCCAATGGAACAGGAGTTCGGTCCAATTGGCCGCGGTGAAACGGGGATATCCCGGCTCGGAGCGGACCGTCATGACACCGGACGGCCAGCGGAGGTGATGCTCTTCGCCGATTTCATGATTTCCAACCACGGCAAGGTGGGGGATCGTGAGATTGGTATAGAGTCGGCCATCAATCTCCTTGTCGTAAAAAAAATACCCGTTCTCGACGCCGAACAGGGTGTCGAGATAAAGCGCCCACCGTTCGGCGTTTCCGGCGGAGGGATTCCCTTCGTCATTGACGAAGTCCCCGGCGACCACGAACAGGTCGGGCTTCTGCGCGGCCGCCATGCGGGCATTGTCGTGGGCGTGTTGGGTCCAATCCGGACTTTGGTGGTCGCCGGTGAAGATAATTTTCACCGGACGATCCTCCAGGCTGCCGGGCATGGTCCGAAAACGATAGGTGCGTCCGTCCTCGCTCACCTGGAATTCGTAGACGGTGTCGGGTTCGAGTCCACGCAGGACGACGCGGTTCACGCGTTCCTCCCGGTGCCAGAACTCCCTTGAAATCCCCCCTACCACAGTCCAGTCGTCGGGTGGATCTTCGTCAGCTCCGTTCACCGGAAGTCCCGTGCGGTATCGCAATCGCGCGTCCCTCTCCGGCACTTCTTCCGGCAATCGATGCCAATTCACCACCACCGCAGTGGTCGCGTCGAAATCCTCGTCCGGATAACCAAAACGCTCGCCCGTCCCGGGATCGTCCATGCCGCGATGCCCGCCGTCGGCAAATTCCGTATAAACGCGGATCGCTTCATTCAGCCCGAGTTCCCGCTCGGCCACCGGCCGGGCGTAGGCCGGGTCGGCTCCAAAAAGTGAGACGGTGCCGGAAATCACGAGAAAAAGGAGACTTATCGGTATAAGCAGGTTCATGATGGCTCTGGGTTGTCCGTTGGGTTACCGGGAGCATCACAGATCAACCGCCCGGACCGCGACAAAATTCATAAAAGGCTGGACCCCGCAGACGAACCGCGAGTAGGTGATTCATTCTTTTATGCGGAAATGACCCGATCAGACCAGACGAACCCCCGGCGGCACTGGAGAATCTGGATACTCCCCGTCCTGATCGCAGCCGGTATCGGCATTGCGATTTGGCAACCGTTGGATTTTGAAACGCTGCTGGAACAGGGAAGGGAGGTGGGTAACTCACCCCTGTTTCTCTCGGCCGCGGTGGTCGTCATGATCCTGTTGTTCACCTTCGGACTCCCGGGAAGCCTCGGTCTGTGGCTGATCGCGCCCTTCAATCCCCCGCTGATCGCCACCGCGCTGCTGGTCCTCGCCAGTGTCGGCGGCGCGCTCGGAGGCTATTATTTCGCCGCCTTCCTGCAACGGGACTGGCACCCGACGGGTCTGGCCGCGCGCATCTTCGAAGTGTTGAAAGAACAGGGGAATTTCGTCACCCAAACCGGGCTGCGCCTTTTTCCCGGGTTTCCCCACTCGGTCCTGAATTTTTCCGGAGGAGTGCTTCGCTTGCCGGTGCCGACCTTTATCGCAGCGGCGGTTATCGGCCTCACCGTCAAATGGGCGGTCTATGCGCGGGCGGTCTATGGAATCACCGATGCCGTGGCGGACGAGTCGCCAATCGATCCCGCCGCCCTCTGGCCTCTGGCCCTTCTCGCCGCCCTGCTCCTGGCCGGAGCTTTCCTGAAGAAGCGGCTGCTGCGCGGGTGATGTCACATAAACGCCCGGTGCCGGTTGATCATGCTATACGCCGGCGCCGGAACAGAAAAGCAGCGAGCAAGAACAACCCGCCGACGATTGCAGCGTAGGTCGAGGGCTCGGGAATGACGGTGACCAAAGCACTGCCGAAGTCGTTGTCCGGATTCGCATTCAGGCCGCTTACCATAAAACCATATTGCAGAACTTTGCCTTGATGGTCCGCCAGGTCCGCCGTCAGTGAAAAAGCGCCTCCCAATGCCAGGTCGTACGTTTCGAAAACATCGAGGCTCCATCCGGCGTCAGGGTTGAGAACCTTGATGAACGCCAAGGCTTCGTAAGCTGAATCGAAGGAGTATTCATCCACCGCGCCTTCGAAGCTGGCCGACAGCAGAGAAATATCCGAAAACTCCACGTAGGTATTGGCTTCCATGAACTTGTTTCCGCCGCCGGCTCCATCCGTCCAATAGGCGATCTCACCGGGATCCCCCGAGTTGATGGCGTTGAGGTAAGTGTTGAAATTCGGCTCCAGGCGCAGTTGATCGCCAATGTAGGTCCCGACATTGGAAACGACAACGGTGGTTTGCATATCGGATACGCCCCAGGGCGAGCCGAATTGATACCCGCCGGGTGAGCCGTTGGCGTTGTCGAACACGTTCATGAAGCCAAACCAACCTTCAGCGTTGGCGGACGCGGGAATGAGCGCCGCAAGGGGAATAAGAACCGCTAGCAGTGTTTTCTTAAACATGGTTGTCAGGTGTTTAGGTGTTTTCTGATGGGAAACCGCACTTTTTTCTTTGAAAAAACCGCGTTTTCATGTTCCCTTTCATTTGTTGCATAAAATTGCATTGGTCAAGAAAAATACTGCAATTTCTCCGCAAATCACTGTCAACACCAACAAGCTGCTCCCGGATACCACCATGAGAACCATGCCTTCCTCCACACGTTCGCGGTCGGGATTCACGCTCATAGAGCTCCTCACCGTCATCGCCATCATCGGCATCCTGGCTTCCATCCTGATTCCCGTCGTCTCCAGCGTGCGCGATACGGCCCGGGCGGCCGCCTGTCTGTCGAACCTGCGCCAAATCGGTCTGGCCACCGTCGCCTATGCGCTCGACAACGACGAACGACTCCCCAATGCCGGTGCCGGTCAGGATCCCGAGTGGGTCCGCTCGCTTTCCGAATACCTCACGGTTCCACATACCCGAATTGCATCAATTTTCGTTTGTCCGGGTGTCAAAATCCCGGTCGAGGAAAGCCCCAATCCGAACGACGTGGTGCTCACTTACGGCATGCATGCCGGTCTGATGCCGCGCGGCGAGCGCGCCGTCTCGCTGGCCCAGATCCGCCGTCCGAGCGATGTGATCCTCGCGGCCGATATGTGCCAGGATCCGAACAACCGGGGATGGACCCCGAACTCGATCGAACAACCTTCCGTCTTCGTTTCCCAAAGCGGCGGACGGGGGGGAAGCGTTGACCTTGATGCCTTTATCAGCACTGCGGTGGACAATGATAACGGCAACAACCCCTGGATGCGGTACCGGCACAACGATCGGGTGAATGTCGTCAAGGTCGACGGCAGCGCAAATTCCTACGCCAAAGGAACCGTGCAAAACCGTCAGGTGATCTTCGTCGAATAAGCATCCATCACCAAACGAAACCGTCCCTTTCAACCCACCTTCTTACTATGAAGACAATTCTTCGCAAAACCGCCTCCATCCTGGGATTCTCACTCATCGGCCTCGTCCCGGTCGCCTTATCCCAAAACAGCACCTTCACCTGGCTGGACCTCCGTTTCGACACCCCTGAAACCGGATTCCCAGCCTGGGGATCCCCCGCCCTCACCGGGATTCCCGGCGCCGGAACGAGCACCGTGTATCCGATCCTTCCGGACGATCCCAGCTTTGACAGCGGCTTGTTTCCCACACCTCCAGAAAGCGGCTACCTGGCGCTCACCACGAATGCCTCTGCCGTCACTTCCACTACATTCTGGGGTGGATGGGCTTCCAACGTCACCCTGGCCACCCTCAACAGTCCCTATACCGACGGCGGATTCGGCCAGCCGGACCTCTCCAAGGTTTCCCTGACGGCCCGCGTTCGGGCGCACGGGATGCCGGAGAACGGCGCCGTGGTGATCCTAGAAATCCGCGGCAGCGGTGATAATCCGGATATTCCGGTTGCCGGCTACCGTCGCATTCGCTTCGAACCGGTCTTCCTTGATGGCAACGAGTGGGTCACCATCGGCGGCACGCTCGACACCGACGGCCTGGCCGCCGCGCAGGGGTCGATCTACAATTTCCCAACCGACGCCGCGCAGTACTCGGTCCTGATCGAATTAAGCGGGTTCAACCAATTCGGCACATCGGGCTACGTGGCCTACAACAGCCCGACCGGACCGTCCAACGGAGGCCGTAAGAATCCGGGATGGGGCTTCACCGGGGGCATCCGGGTGGAGGTCGACGAAGTCAAGCTGGTCGTCACCGACCCGGCAACGGACGGCTTTATCGACCCCACCACACCGGACCAGCTTTTGAGAAACGGCGACTTCAATGCCGGGGACGCTTTTTGGACGTTTTTCGAGGGCGCCTACGTTTCCACCGACGGCTGGAGCGAGGACGGTTCCCCCTTCGCTCTGATTCCCGGTTGGAGCGGCACCCCCTGGGCCGGTTTTATGCAGAACTCCATCGTCGTGGATCCTGCAGACGGCGAGTTTTTCACCGCCACCTTCCGAGCCAATTTCGAAGCCAACTACCAGGCCGAGCAAACCATCGTGGCCTTCATGGACGGGAACGACGTCATCACGTTTCATGAGGTCGACCTCTCCAACGAAATCGCTTCCCGCCTGGGCCAATGGCACACCTACCGCGCCACCTTCCGGGCTACTTCGGAACAATTGGACGCTATGAACGGTCAAATGTCGCTCAAGATTCAACCCCTCGGCAGAAGCGTCACCGGCGCGCCGAACTCAAGCGCCCTCATCGACGACATCGTGTTGACCCAGCAGGACGCCGCCTCGGTGGGCCCGCAAATCAATGTCCGGGTGGCCGGAGCTTCGCGCAACAACGGCGAAACGGCCACGCTCTTCAGTCCCGTGCTGGGAAAGACCACGCCGTACGCGCTGCGTTTCGAAAACCAGGGAGCGGAGGATCTCACCATCAGCACCGTGACGCTCGGCGGCGACGATTTCGTACCGCGCGATCTCGACCTTCCGATCACTCTGGCCCCGGGCGAAGGGCGAAACGCTTCCTTCACGACCACTCCCTCGGCGCTCGGCCCCCTGTCCGGCGTCCTGACGGTAACCAGCAACACCGGCGAGCCGGACGACCAAACCTTTGCGGTAAACCTGGCCGCCACCGCGGTCACCCTCTCCGATACCTTCGACACCGTCGCGGATCTCGGTGAACGGGGCTGGTTCACATTCGCCACCAGCGAGCTGCTCTGGGCATCCAGCACCTTCAACCAATCGGGCGGCGCCATGGTCATCAACGTGGACTCCAGCGGCGACGATTACCCGTGGGCCTACATTGTAAGCAAGCCATTCGCTTCACCCGGATCGATCGATCCGGCGTCGAGCCGGTTCGAGATTTCCCTGAGAGCGGAGGGCGTCTTCCCCGGGGAACCGTTCAATAAAATCCAGGTGCGCCTCGAATCCCTGAACGCCGCGGGGGTCGTCACCGGCATGATTGAACTCGGTGAACCGATCGACGAGACGACGGCCGGAGCCGCTCCCGGCAGCTCCGCCTATTTTACCCCAGACGGAACTATCGACCGAGTCGTCATCCTTCTCCCCGAAGGAGGCGGGTTCACGACCGTGGGCGGCTCCCTGGCAGATTCCGGAGTCAACTCCGGCTTCGACCCCGAAGCCCCGGCTTTTCGACTCGTCGTCCACATCACCGATTTTGATTTCGATCTGAGCCCTAACAATATCGTGGAAGTCGATTACATCACACTCGACCTTGAAGCAGAGACGCCCCTTTCCGGGTACCAGAGTTTCCTCGAATCCCTCGGACTTCCAGCCGATACCCGTTTCGACGCCAAAATCGACGGTGTCCCGGCCGGTGTTTGGTACGCCTTTGGTGACGCCCAGCCCAGGCTCGGTACAGGACCGGCGAACCTCCAGCGGGCCGCTGGCACTCTGACCTACACCTTCGATCTGCGCGACGATCCCGGCCTCACGGTCCGCGCCTTTTTCAGCGAGGACCTCCAAGCCTGGGAAGAGCGGGACAGCACCATGGAAAGCACGACCGGCGCGCCGGAGGGATTCCTGCGCCATCTGCTGAGCGTTTCCGATGCGCCGGAGGGAAAGCTTTTCCTCAAACTCCAGGTCGGCCACTGATACCAGGAACGATCAGGCCAGATATTCCATGCGAAATTCGTCCAAAGATGACTCCGGCAGCAAGGTTGCGTCTTCCACAGAATCGACGTATGCGAAAGGCAAGATGACCAATGGTAACGCCACCCAGGAATACATAGCGAAACGTCTTGCCTTGTCGCGGGCTACTGTTTCCCGATGTTTTACCAATCATCCCGGAATCCGTCCGGAAACCCGCGCCAAGGTCTTCGCCCTGGCGTCGCAGGTGGGCTACCTGCATCCGGTGAAAGCAAAGCCGCGCGCCCACACGAAGAGGATCAACAAGTTAATGGTAGCTACCTTGATCTGCATGGATCTGCCCAACTTTGAAAACACCTTATACGACAATCCGGGCCAACAGATCCTCACCGGCGTCACCGAATACCTGCGTACAGTAAACACCGTTCTCGACCTTCACTATGTGCAATCGTCGAACGATCAGCTTTCGCGGTCCTCCTACCAGGAAATCGCCGACGCCCGAAAACGGAGCTGGAAAGGCGTGTTGCTGATCTATCCTTTTCCGCGAAGCGTCGTGGATGAACTGATGGCGTCCTATCCGGTCGTGTCACTGGTCGAACAATACGGCACGGCGCCGCTTAACTGCGTCGATGTCGATCACCATCGCGGCATCAGCCGCTTGATCGACGAACTGCACGATGCCGGCCACAGGCGAATCGGTTTTTTCACCTGGAGATACAGCGTGCAGGCCAGTTGGGCTCTCCGCCGATACGGAGCCTACCTGGAAAAGCTCACCTCGCTCGGCCTCCGTCCCAACCTGGACGACGTGGTAATCGCCGAAGACGTGGGAGACGGCTTCGTCGACGCCGCACGGGAAAAGATCCTGCGACTCATCCGCGACGGTGTGACCGCCTGGATTTGCGCGGCGGACCACCAGGCGTACGACCTGATCGCGTGGCTCCAGCGCCAGGGCGTGGCCGTTCCCCGCGATGTTTCGGTGACCGGATTCGACGGCATCGCCTGCCCAGCCGGATCGCCCGTGCTCAGCACGGTGGAGATCCCCTATAGGCAAATAGGCGTAATCGGCGCCAAGCGGCTCAACGACATGGTCCACATGCGTTTCGAACCGCCGCAACACATCCTGCTCGATTGCGAATTGCGCCAGGGAAAAACCATTGGATCACCGCCAAAAACCGCCCCATCGGCGTATTCGAAGAAAAAGGCGTCCACCCGACGGAAATAGCCGAAGCGCCACCGGCAGTCGGCCGGACCAATTCCAGACTTTCTTCACCAATGCCTTTACTCTCTCCCTCTCCAACAAAACTGCACCGCAACAGCGATGGACGCTGGCAACTCCTTCGCAACGACAGACCCTTTTTCACTCAGGGGGCAGGCGGCGGGCGGCGTTTCGATCTCCTGAAGAAACTCGGCGGCAACACCGTGCGCACCTGGCACACGAACTCGTTCGAGGAACTCGACCGGGCGCACGCCTACGGGCTGGCGGTAATGGCGGGGCTTTCGGTGGAACACGAGCGGCACGGTTTCGACTACGGGGACCGGTCCCGCGTGGAAAGCCAACGCATCAGGATCTTGGACACCGTTCGTCGACTCAAGGATCACCCGGCTTTGCTGATCTGGGGCCTCGGCAACGAAACCGAAGGTTTCGAAAGGCCGGACGGCCACCCCGGAGTCTGGCGCGAACTCGACCGGTTGGCACGGATGATCAAGGCCGAAGATCCCGACCACCCCGTCTGCACGGTCATTGCCGGCCCTCGCATGGAAAAGCTGAGCTCCTTCAAACAATACTGCCCGCACGTCGATATCCTCGGAATCAACGCCTACGGCGAAGCACTGGATACGCCGGGGGCGCTCACACGGGCCGGCCTCGAGATTCCTTTCCTGCTCACCGAGTTCGGTCCAACCGGCCACTGGGAAACCCGCCTCACGCCGTGGGGCGCCCCGGTGGAACCGTCCGGGCCGGAGAAAGCCCGCGTTTACCTCGACACCCACCGTGAAATTCTTCGCCGCAGCGGCGGGCAATGCCTGGGAACCTTGGCCTTCCTCTGGGGCCAGAAACAAGAGGTCACGCCCACCTGGTATGGAATGTTTCTCGCCACCGGAGAAAAAACCGCTGCCGTGGACGCCATGGCACTCGCCTGGTCCGGCATCGAACCGGAACACCGCAGCCCGACGATCACCCGCCTGAGTTCGTCCCTGGCGGAATCGGTGATCCCTTCGGCAAGCGAACACGAAGTGCTGGCGGACGTCGATCAAGGAAGCGAAGGAGATCTCCGATTCGATTGGCACGTAATGGCCGAGAGCACCGATCGCGGAATCGGCGGCGACCCGGAACGCATGCCGCCGGAGATTCCCGGTTGCGTTACCCGGAAGGCCTTCTGCCAGGCCGTCGTCCGGGCGCCGGAAAAATCCGGGGCGTATCGCTTGTTTCTTTACGTCCGCGACTCGCAAGGCGCGGGCGCGACCGCCAACATCCCGTTTTTTGTGACCGGATAAAACGCATCGTGCGAAGCCTCCTTCCACAAAAAATTGCTTAGCCGCACCCGAACAGTACTCATCTCCGATTGCCAATACAATGAAGACGACACCACCGGCATTCAACCCCCTCCCCGCAACCTTGGCGTGTCTGGCTTTGACCTTGTGTGCGGGGTTCATTTTCGCTACCGCGGAGCCTCTGGCGGAAACCGCGCCGCGCACCGAGATCAAGCGCGACGACAACGGCGTTTTCCAACTCCACCACAACGGAGAGCCGTTCACGATCCGGGGGGCCGGCGGCCTGGAGCATCTCGACCGGTTCCAAATCGCCGGGGGCAACACCCTGCGCACCTGGGGCGTGGATCAACTGGAGCGCACGATCGATGGCGTTCCGTTTCTCGACTACGCTCACGCGCGCGGACTGATGGTGGTCGCCGGGATCTGGGTACAGCACGAGCGACACGGTTTCGATTACCGCGACGGGGAACAACTCGAGCGGCAGCGAAGAACGATCCGTCGAGCCGTGGAAAGGTACCGCGACCATCCCGCCATCCTGCTATGGGGTCTGGGCAACGAAGTGGAAGCGTTTCGGAATGATGACGACGACACCCACATCTGGCGGGAGTGGAACGCTTTGGCCGAAATCGTCAAGGAAGCTGATCCGAGCCGGCCGGTGATGGCGACCGTCGCCGGGGTCACCCCGGATAAGATCGCGAAGATTCAACGCTACTGCCCTGACTTCGACATCCTCGGAGTGAACGCCTACGCCGCCGCCATCCGGACAGGGGAGTACCTGAACCAGGCCGGATTTGATCGCCCTTTTATCCTCGCTGAATTCGGCCCGAGAGGACATTGGGAGGTGCCGCGCACGCCCTGGGGGGCGCCTATCGAACCCACGGCCAACGAAAAGGCCCGCCATTATCTCGATACCTACCGGCGAGTGATGGCTGACGCCGGTGATCGCTGCCTGGGAACGTTCGTCTTTTTATGGGGGCACAAACAGGAAGTGACGCGGACCTGGTATGGGATGTTTTTGGGCACAGGCGAGAAACTGCCCGCCGTGGACGCCATGATCCTCGCCTGGCAGGGTGCGTTTCCCAGCGAGCGTTCACCCGAACTGCTTTCCGTTGTCTTTGCGGGTGCCGGAGAGATCGTCGAACCGGGCACCGAGTGGACCGTTGAGGCGGCGGCCCGCGACCCGCAGGATCTGCCGCTTGAGTACTCCTGGGAAGTGATTTCCGAACAGACGGAGGTATCCGTCGGGGGAGAAGCCGAACGGCCGCCACCGGAGCATCCCGAAGCGATTCTGCAAGCCGAAAAGAATCGTGCCGAAATCCGCGCCCCCGAAACCCCGGGAGCTTACCGCCTGTTTTTGACCGTCCGCAATTCCGGGAATTCCGCCACCACCGCAAATTTCCCGTTCAAGGTGCGCTGAAACCGCCGGTCCATGTTCACCTCTCTCCAAAACAAACATCCCGGGGAAGATACTCTCTCTCCGCATCCGGCGGCGGAATCAGGAGCGGTGGCCATCGTGCGCGCAGGCGACGACGATTATGTCGTAATCGATGACTTCGACCGGCTCCCGCCCTTTTTCTGCACCCTGGCCAGCGACGCCGACCTGTGGGTTTTCATTTCGTCCACCGGTTCCCTCACCGCGGGGCGAAGCGAACCTGACAACGCCATACTTCCCTACGAAACCGTGGATAAAATCCACACCAATGGAAGTCACACGGGCCCGTTAACGCTCCTGCGCTGGTACGGCAATGGGCGTCTTAAAGTCTGGGAGCCCTTCAGAGGACCTGCTTCCTCCTCGGTGCGCCGACGTCTGATGAAAAACCTGATCGGCTCGAGAATGGTGTTCGAAGAAAGTCTCCTTGACGAAGGATTGACCTTTTCAGCCACGTTCAAAATAAGCGACCGGTTCGGCCTTGTTCGCGAATGCTCCGTACACAATTCGGGAACCGTCCAGCGATCGATGGAGATCCTCCACGGGGTTCGAAACCTCATTCCCTGGGGGGTATCGGTACGGCTGCAGAATGAAATGAGCTGCCTGACCGACGCCTACAAGCAGAATGAAATTCTGTCGCCCAGTGGACCAGGTATTTACTCGATGGCCTCGGGTATCACCGACAAACCCGTGCCCTGTGAGTCGCTGCGGGCGACGATTGTCTGGTCCTGCGGGCTGCCCGACCCGATCCGCAGCGTGGAAGCATCTTTCATCAACCGTTTTATTCAAGGTGACAAGCTTGCCCGAGCTCACTCATCCCGCGGTGTTCGGGGCCACTACCTGGAAACCTCCGCTATTGATCTGGGAAAAAATGAGAAAATCGCCTGGTCCCTGGTAGCGGACGCCGCCGTCGATCAGTCCACTGTCTCAAGCATCGAAAAACTCATCGCCACCGGAACGGCGCCCGGCGATCTTTCCCGCGATATAATCCAGTGCGAAGCGCGCCTCCGGCAACGGCTGGCGGCTGCGGACGCCTTCCAAACAACGGCCGACACCGCCGTTACCGCGCATCATATTCCCAACGTGCTGTTCAACATCATGCGCGGAGGGACTTTCTCCAAGGGTTACGCCATCGATGGTCCTGACTTTTCCGCCTTCGTGGCCGCCTCAAACCGCGGTCTCGGCCTTCGTCACGCCGACCGGCTGAAAACCCTTCCAGTCGATCTGCCGCGGGAGACCCTCAGGGAAATGGTGAGATCACGCCAATGCCCGCAACTGGAACGCCTTTTCTTTGAATACCTTCCCATCGGATTCAGTCGCCGTCATGGCGACCCCAGCCGTCCCTGGAACCACTTCCGCATTCGGATCCGCGACGAACACGGCGGGGAGACCCTGGATTTTCAGGGCAACTGGCGCGACATCTTTCAGAACTGGGAGGCGCTGGCACTGAGTTTTCCGGAGTACCTCGAAAGCATGGTCCGCCGGTTCGTCAACGCTTCCACCGTCGACGGACACAACCCGTATCGGATCGCCCGTGACGGAATAGACTGGGAGGAACCCGAAGCCGGTAATCCCTGGGCATCCTTCGGGTACTGGGGGGATCACCAGATCATTTACCTGCTGAAACTCCTGGAGGCTTTCGAACAGCACGATCCCGGCGCCCCGGCGGCTCTTCTCGCGGAAAAGCAATTCACCTACGCGAATGTGCCCTACCGCATCAAGGCTTTCGATGAGATCCTGCTCGACCCCCGCGACACCATCGCATTCGACGCCGAACGGTCGCGCCGGTTGCGAGAGCAAAGCCGACTGGAGGGATCCGACGCCAAACTCTTGTCCGACGAACCCGGGATGCCGGCTCTCGTCACCCTGATGGAAAAACTCCTGGTGCCGGTTCTCGCCAAGTGGAGCCATTTCCTTCCTGGAGGAGGAATCTGGCTCAACACCCAGCGACCGGAATGGAACGACGCCAACAACGCACTGGTCGGCAACGGGCTTTCCATGGTCACCCTGTGCCACCTCCGACGCCACCAGGCGTTTCTCATGCGGTTGGTCGCAAGTAACCCCGAGGCTTCTTACCCCGTCTCCACCCCGGTGGTGACGTGGCTGGAAAGCCTCAGCGACACCCTCGCAAGCGGCGACCCAGAGACCGACGCATCGAGTCCCCGACGCAGACACGATCTTCTTCTCGCCCTCGGACGGGCGGGCGAAACCTACCGCGAGCTCGCCTATAAAAAAGGTTTCACCGGCGCGACCAAGCCGCTGCGGACGGCCCGAATTCTGAATTTCCTGCGCCTGCTCCAGGAATGGACCGACCCCACCATTCGGATGAATCGCCGCCCGGACGGCCTGTTTCACGCCTACAATCTGATGCGAATCGACGGCGACCGCGTCGAGATCCGCCGCCTCGACCTTATGCTGGAGGGCCAGGTCGCGGCGCTCAGCGCGCAATGCCTCGCCCCCGCGGAATCCGCCGATCTCCTCGACTCGCTCCGGCAATCCGAACTTTACTGTCCCCACAGACAAAGCTTCCTCCTCTATCCGGACCGGCCCGTGACCTCTTTCCTCGAGAAGAACCGGCTGAATGCCGCGGCCGCGCGATCGAACCCACTCCTCGCCGCCATGCTGGAAAGCGGCGACGGCCGCATCGTCCGCGGGGAGTCCGATACCCTGTGTCGTTTTCATCCGGATCTGCGCAACGCGAGCCTGTTGCGCGCGCGCCTTAAGGAAATCGCCGCCGAAAACCTCTACGGTTCTCTGCCTGCCGAGGAATGCTCCCGGGTCGAAGCCCTTTACGAGGAAGTGTTTCAACACCATGGGTTCACCGGCCGCAGCGGCTCCATGTTCGCTTACGAAGGCCTGGGCAGCATCTACTGGCACATGGTGTCCAAGCTCCTCCTGGCGACGCAGGAATGCCTCGCCCAGGCCCGTTTCCAGGGCGCAGCCGCCGAAGTGTGCCGACGGCTGGACGGGCATTACGACGCCATTCGTGACGGCCTGGGTTTCCGGAAAACCGCCCGCGCCTACGGAGCCTTTCCCACCGATCCCTACTCGCACAGCCCCGCCTACGCCGGTGCCCAGCAGCCGGGAATGACCGGACAGGTGAAAGAGGAAATCCTGACACGCCGCGGCGAACTGGGCGTCTGGGTGCGCGACGGATGTGTCACATTCTTTCCGATACACGACTGCCTCCAAAGGGAGCTTTTGTCCTCGGAAGCCGTTTTCGAAATGATCGATCTAAAAGGAACCGGGGAAACCTTTTTACTGCCGCCCGGCGCCATCGGCTACACTCTGTGCCAAACTCCGGTAATCTGTGCCGTCCAACCGGAGGGCCGCACCCGGATTCGCATCCACTACCGCGACGGGAACTCGCGCACGGACGAAGGCGCCGTTCTCAGTCGACCGGACAGCAAATCGCTCTTTCGACGGGAAGACCGGATTCATTTCCTCGAAGTCTTCCTCGCCTCCCCTCTCTCCGACGCAAACCCGCAACCCGGCGCATGATCGAAATGGCCGAAAAACAAACGGTCCCGACGGACCGAGTACCGATTACCGGAACCAATGTCAGACCACGCAACACCCTCAAAATATAAAATTCCCGTTCTGCAGAAGGCGGCATTCGGGTCGGGCCATCTGGTCAATAACCTGCTTCCGGGAGCCCTGGGCGTCTTTCAGTTCTTTCTGCTCACGGCCTTCGGCATGGACCCTTTCCTGGCCGGTCTGCTCGGCGGCCTGCCCAGATTGTGGGATGCCATCACCGATCCCATCATGGGATACATTTCGGACAACACCCAGTCGCGATTCGGTCGCAGAAAACCCTACATCTTCCTCGGCGCCATACTGGCCGGAACGATGTTTATTCTCCTTTGGCAGCTCGATCCCGACAACTCCCAGACCTACAATTTCTGGTACTTCCTGCTGTTTTCGATTCTCTTCATCACAGCCAATACCATTTTCGCCACCCCTTTGATCGGTCTTGGGTACGAGATGACACCTGACTACAAGGAGCGGACCCGTCTCATGGGGTTCGCCCAGACCATCGGGCAAGTCGCCTGGATGATCGTTCCCTGGTTCTGGGTCATCATCGCCAACCCGGATCTCTTCGATACCCAGGCGGAAGGGGTGCATCGGCTGGCCGTTGCGGTCGGGGCCGGGTGCATGATCTTCGGAATTCTGCCCGGCTTGTTCTGCAAAGAAGTCGACCAGTCCCGCATCACTAATCGAGCCGACCTGAATTTCAAATCCATCATAAAGAACTTCAAAGATCTTCTTTCGAAGATCGTTGAAGTGGCGAAAAACAGGCCGTTTGTCCGGCTGTGCGGCGCCACTTTCCTGGTCTTCAACGGATTCCAGTTGGTCGCCTCGTTCAGTTATTTCATTATATTGTTCCACATATTCAATGGGGATTACGGCGCCACCGGAGCCTGGCCCGCGTGGTTCTCGACTGCGAGCGCGGCCACGACGGCGTTTCTGGTCATCCCAGTGATTACCTGGATCGCCAACCGGATCGGGAAGCGGAACGCGTTCATCATTTCCACCCTCATTTCCATTGTCGGATACATTCTCAAATGGTGGGGTTTCTCACCGGAGAACCCGTGGCTAATGTTCCTGCCCATACCGTTGATGGTGTTCGGCATCGGCGGCCTGTTCACCCTGATGATGAGCATGACGGCCGATGTGTGCGACCTGGACGAATTGCACAACGGGATGCCGCGCAAGGAAGGCACCTTTGGCGCCATTTACTGGTGGATGGTGAAACTGGGCCACGGTGTGGCACTGGTGCTTGGCGGACTGGTGCTGAAACTGGTCGGTTTCGATCAGAATGCCGCCGTTCAGACGGCGGCAACCATGACAAGTCTCAGGTTGGCCGATATCATCATTCCGGCTGTGACGGCCTCACTGGCCATATGGGTCATGTGGGGATACGACCTGACTGAGAAACGTGCCAATGAAATCAAGGATGAGCTGGTGCGCCGCAGGGGCGAACTCTAGTCGCCGGATGGGTTATTTGTGGCAAGGCTTACAGCTGGGGGAAGCTCAGACCGAAGCGCTGGCACAGTTCGGGGACGCTTTCGAACTTCATGTCGAGGGCGTACTTCTTGTTGATTTCAGCGAACTTTTCCATGTCGCCCCAGTTGGCGGCGACTTCGCGAAAGAAGTTTTCGAATCCCGCCGGGGAGATCACTTCGATAATCTCACAGGGCTCGTCGCCGGCGTTCCAGAAGGTGTGCCACTGGCCGCGCGGCTTGAAAACCCAGCTTCCCGGACCGGCCGTTACGACATCGTCGCCCAGCAACGCCCCAAGTTGCCCGCGCAGCACATAGGAGTACTCGTCCTCGTTATGATGATAATGCAGCGGAGCCGCCAACGCCCGCGGAGCGATCGGGTGATGGACCACCGAGAAGCGACCCTGAGGATGATCGCCGTCAATTTTCCACTGCACGCCCAACCCGCCGAAATCAAACGACTCACCCTCGCCGTTGAAAATTATTGTCGGTTTCATAATTGTGACAACTGATGGATCTGTCGCAATTTTAGAGTTTCCCCCAACCTCGTCAATCCTCCAGATCAAGGGAACGCGATGTCCCCACGGTCAATCATATATCAGATAGGGCTCTCGCTCTATTTTAAAACGCTCCACATCCCGCTCCCAACCGGCTACGATACGGTCCACCCTGTCGCCCTCTCGAAGTTTGTTGAGAACCTCCTCGTTGCCCGCGCGAATATTCAGGCCCCTTTCGATAAAGAACGTTTCCCGGGCCTCGGTCGGCAAACTTTCGTACACCGCCTGAAGAATGTGAATCCCGGCTTCGACAGGCCGCACTTTGGCGGGCTCCGTTATTTCGATGCGGACCCCGTGAACCTCTTCACCCAGCAGTTTTGGCTGTTTTGACATGCCCTCGATGCTTTCGGGCACAAAGGTCACCGGACTAAACGCCAGACCGGGCAGGTCACGGCGGTTCAACTCATCGGCTACGGCATTCGAGTTGACGTAGGGACTGCCCACCTGAAGGAACGGCCGATAGGTTCCGCGGCCTTCGCTGGCGGTGGTCCCCTCGAAAAAGCAGGTGCCCGGGTAGACGATGGCGGTTTCCACATCCGGTATGTTCGGACTGGGCGCCACCCACTCCATACCAGTATCCGGCCAGAGCATACCTCTGGTCCAGCCTTCCATTTCCACAACGTGCAGATCCAGATCTTCGATTCCCTCGTGCCAGCGCTCACCCTTTATCATCAAAGCGAGTTCGCCTACGGTCATACCGTGTGTAATCGGAGTCGGATACAGGCCTATTCCCGAACGGAAACGATCTTCCCGGACAGGGCCTTCCACCGGCAGCCCTGCGATCGGGTTGGGACGGTCGAGAACCAGATACGGAATGCCCGCTTCCGCCGCCGATTTCATCGCTCGTCCCATCGTGGCCGGATAGGTGTAAAAACGCGCCCCGACATCTTGTATGTCGAAAATCAGCACATCGACACCCTCTAGCATTTCCGCTGTGGGCCTGTCGATCTCGCCGTAGAGACTGTAGACCGGCACGCCGGTCCGTTCGTCCACTCCGTGATCTACGGGTTCGCCCGCGTCGGCAGTCCCCCGGATGCCGTGTTCGGGACCGAAAAGCGCAACCAGTTCGATCGAAGGATCCGCATGAAGACGGTCCGCCAAGTGTTGCCCCCCCACGATCGCACTGTGGTTCGTCACAAGACCTACCCGTCTGCTTTCGACCAGATGGTAACGGTCGGTAAACAGGCGCTCGGCGCCGGTTCTGACGGTCGTGCCGGTGTCACCATATTCGCGACCGGCGGCACAACCCGTAATCGGAACAACAGACAACCCAATGCATAACCAGGCGATACGCGAGAGAGCCGAACTTTCCTCATATCGGTTGGATTGGTTTCTCATCTCAGGATACATCGAATCTGCTTTCCCTCACCCCCCGGGGACGATCCCAGTCCGCCGTCCGACGGATTCAATCCTGGGACGGTGAAGACGTGTGTTCTATTATCAGCTCCCGGCGCAACCGGGCGCTATTGTTCATTCTTTTCGATCTCCTCCAGGCGGACGCAGGCAACGCGGGAGCCGGGGTCGACTTCGCGCAGGGCGGGCGGTTCGCCGCGTACGTCGCAGACCCCGGATTTCGCGTGGGGACAGCGAGGGTGAAAGCTGCAACCGGGCGGGAGGTCCGCCGGATCGGCCGCTTCTCCCGAAATCTGAAATTCCAGGTGAACATCCGGATCCGGAAAAGGAATGGCCGACAAAAGCGCCTGGGTGTAAGGGTGGCGCGGGTTTCGGAAAAGCGCCTCGGTTTCGGCCAGTTCGACGACTTTGCCGCCGTACATCACCGCCACCCGGTCGCAGATGTGGCGAATGACGCTCAGGTCGTGCGCCACAAAGATGTAAGTCAGGTCGAACTCTTCCTGAATGTCCTCCAGCAGGTTGATGACCTGCGCCTGCCCCGACACGTCCAGGGCCGAAACAGCTTCGTCAGCCACAATCAGCGCGGGGTTCATGATCAGGGCGCGCGCAATGCCGATGCGCTGGCGCTGGCCGCCGCTGAAAGCGTGGGGGTAGCGCACCCGGTGTTCGGCCTTGAGTCCGACCCGCACCAGTGCCTCTTCCACCCGGCGGCGCAACTCGGCGCCCTCGGCCAGACGTTGGATACGGAGCGGTTCGCCTACGATGTCTCCCACCGTCATCCGCGGATTAAGGGAGGAAAACGGATCCTGGAAAATCATCTGCATCTGCTGACGCATCGGTTTCAGTTCGCGTTCGCTGATTCGCGCCAGGTCCACCGTGCGGCCGTTGGCACGGAACAACACCTCGCCGCTGGTGGGTTGGTACGCCCGCA
>PXBO01000008.1 GCA_003566885.1 Opitutia bacterium
ACAACACGTCCGGCGCCACGGCAGGGGCGGAGCCCTGCCCTCCAGAGTCACCGCACCCTGGAAATTCCTTCTCCCAGGCTTGCCAGTTACCGGTTCCGGAATCTAAATCGTTCTACAAGGAATCACCCTGCGCCCCATGAAACTCTTTCAGCTTACCCGCCGCGAAAAGAAAACCCTCTCCGTGCTGCTGCTCCTGCTTTTGCTGGGATTAATCGGTCTGCTCGCACTTTAGCCTGGATTATTCACCGGATTCTCAAAATCCGGTGAAGTTGCCTCAATTGGCAAAACCGTTCTTGCCTAACGAGTAAAACCTCGACAACGCTTTTTTGGCATAGGGCAAACCCTTACATTGAACTAAAGCAAAGCGCTTGATTTTGATCTTTCTCACCGTCGGGATGCTCCGGAAACCGTGACCGAAACCAACCAAAAGACCATTCGAGGATCCCTGCGCAAAGTATTCCTGACCGTGGTGGCGGTCGCCTACCTGATCACGCTGACCGGCGCCTTTATCGCGTTTTATTGGAGCGCCCGCAGTATCAGCGACGAGTATGTGGAACGATTCGCGCTCGCGCAGAACGAACTCGAACGCAACCGAATCCTGTCCCTGGTGGACCGCGAGCTCGCCCTGAGCCGGAAACTGGCCGACGACCCGCAGGTCCGTGACTGGATTCGGCAAGAGGACGATCCGGAACTGCGGGATCTGGCGAAACGACAGATTGAAAGCTATCATCGTTTCCTCGGATACGGCACGGTGTTTGTCGCCGTGCGCTCCAGCGGCAACTATTATGTCAGCGCGGGAGAAAGCCCCGACCTGATGCAAACCGTGCTGGACAGTGAAGATCCCGATGACCGTTGGTTTTTCGAATTCCTGGAACGCGATCCGGACTATTCGATGAACGTCAATTACGACGCCCTGCTGGACGAGGTCCGGGTATGGATGAACGTCATTGTGCGCGACGCCGACGGCGGCGCCATCGGGGTTGCCGGTTCCGGCATCGATCTCACTCAGTTCCTGGAGAACCTTGTGGAACGCAACGAGCCGGGCATCCGTACGATCATCGTCAACTCGGTCGGCGAACTTCAAGCCCACCCGGACCGGTCCCTTATCGAACACAATGCCCGGGTGATGGATGATGCCGACAAGATCACGGTGTTCGATCTGCTCGACGACTCCGCCAGCGTCGACGCGCTGCGTTCCGCCATCGGCGGGAACACCGGGAAAACCAGGCTGTTTCCGCTGGTGATCGACGGCCAGACCGCGGTCACCGCTGTCGGCGGCCTTCCCGAACTGGACTGGCACAACCTGGTGCTTGTCGATGCCGGAACAATTATCGGCCCGGGCGATTTTCTTCCATTGGGCCTGGTCTTCCTGGCTTCGTTACTGGCGGTCCTGTTCTGCCTGATGATTCTTCTGAATTCCTTGATCATCGATCCGCTGCGCAAACTTACCCGGGCCGCCGGCGCCGTCGCCGAAGGCGCCCACGAAACCCAAATCCCGGAGGGCGGAAATAATGAAATCGGGGAACTGAGCGTGTCGTTCAACACCATGACGCGAAAAATCCGGCAGTACACCTCGGGCCTGGAATCGATGGTGGAGGAGCGCACCAAAGCGCTGGCTGCCACCAACCGGGATCTGACCGCTTCGCAGAAACGGATCACGGATTCCATTCAGTATGCGCGAATGATTCAAAACTCGATCCTGCCCTCCCCCCACGAGCTCGATCCCCACCTGGCCGAGTATTTTGTCATCCTCGAACCGGTCGATCCGGTGGGCGGGGACTTTCATTTTTTCCGGGAAACCCGCGACGGATTCTGCTTCGCCGCCGTGGACTGCACCGGGCATGGGGTGCCGGGAGCGTTCATGACCATGATGGTGAACGCGCTGCTGAACCGCATCATCGAAACCGCCCCCGACAAAGGACCGGCCGCCGTACTCGACACGCTTCACGTCCTGGTGCAGGAAACCCTGCGCGGCAACGCCAATGGAGGCCACGCGGTGGAGAACGGTCTGGACATCGCCTTCTGCCGGGTGCGACCGGGCGAACAGGTGATTGATTTCGCCGGTGCCGGACTCCCGCTTTTTGTAAAAGACGACCTGGGCATTCGCGAAATCCCGGGCGACCGCCGCCGGCTGGGCTTTTCCTCCCTGCACGAAACCCGTGCCTTCACCGAACACCGTCTGACCCTGTCGCCGGAGCAGACCTATTACCTGACCACGGATGGGATTCTCGATTTGCCGGGAGGGAAAAAAGGTTTTGGCCTCGGCCGCAAGCGACTGACCCAATTGCTGTCCGAACACGCCGAACGATCGCTTTCCGAACAGGAGGCCTGCCTGCGCCAGGCATTGAAGGATTATCGAGGCGGCTATCCTCAAAGGGACGACATGTTGATTTGTGGGTTCCGGGTGAATTTAAGGAAGGAGTACACTCAATGAGAAACATTATCGAAATCAAAGAATTCTTCGCTGAAGAAGGCATTCTGATCAGTTTCCACGGCTCCTTCAGCCACGGCATTATCGAAGAGATCGGAAGCGCCGTTCGGCGACACCTCGAACACGAGCGGTTGGAACGCGGCATCGTCGCCGATGTTTTCGCCGTCTACATCGAGCAGACCCAGAACGTCCGCAATTATCTGAAACGCAAAAATTTCTTGGATCCCGCCCAAAGCTCCGCGATCGTTTTAATCGTCCAAACCGAAGGAGAATATCTCCTGTGCTCCGGCAACAGCATCGCCCGGGAAGACGTCCCGGATCTGGCAGCCAGACTGGAGAAAATCAACAACTCGGATAAAGACGCCCTGAAAAAAATGTACAAGGAACAGTTAAGAAAACCGCTCGAAGCCGACGCCACCGGGGCCGGCGTCGGACTGATTGACATCGCCCGTCGCGCCACCGGAAAGCTCGGGTATCGCTTCGATCGCCAGGACGAAAGTCACGACTTCTTCAGTCTGTTTGTGAAAGTTGGAGGAGGCGAGCGATGATCGACATCCCCGCCACCAAATCGTCACCGGAAATCAAGTATTCCGAACAGGAAAACACGTTGACCATCTCCGGAGAATCGTATCCGGAGAACTCGTTCGCCTTTTTTCAGCCCTTATTCGAATGGCTGCACGAGCAACTCGAACGCAAGGCGCACTTGCATGTCAGCATCAACATTAGCTACATGAATTCGAGCAGCACCAAATGCATGCTGGACTTTCTCGATTTGCTCGGGGACACCCGTAAGCACAATTGTTCGATCGACATCACTTGGCAGTACGAACGGGAAAACGACCGCGCACTGGAACTGGCGGAGGAGTTTCAGGATGAGGCGACGGTTCCTTTTCGTATTTTGCCCTACCATAACCCGGACAGACACCAATGAAACCTTCCTCCGACGATTTTTTCGACCACCTGATGCAAAATCAACCCGCCGAGGGAGCCTCCGGAGCTCCCGGGACGGGAGACGCCTCGCATTACATCAAACTGGTCCAGCAATTCGCCAAAGTCATGGCGATATCCGACAAGTACCAGGCCGAAGTGGTGGACATGGCCGAACAGTTGCGGGCGTCCAAACAACAGTTGGAAAGCGCCCAACGGGAACTGCGCCAGAGTGAAAAACGGTTTCGCAACCTGATAGAAAACCTGCCGGTCGGGGTGGCCATGTTTTCCACCGACCTGAGGCCGCTGACCATCAATCCCATGATGAAGCGCTGGTTTCCGGCGGTCGCCAAAGGCCCGTGCTGCGCCACCGGAGAAATCCTCGGCGAGGATGATCTGGAACAGACAAAGCCGTCTCCGGTCCTGCGCGCCCTGGCCGACGGGCGGATCCACACCGCGGAATACGAGATCGCCGATCGCCAGGAACGAAGGGTTCTCCAGGTCACGGCAACCGCGGTTAGGAATGCCGATGACGAGATTACCGCCGTCATCGAAATGGCCGAGGACATCACGGCGCGCAAGAAGACCGAGGCCGAAAGAAAGCGTCTCGACGCCCAGGATCGCAGCCTGGAAAAATCGGAAAGCCTGAGCCGGATGGCGGCCGCCATCGCCCACCATTTCAACAACCAGTTGCAGTCGGTCATGGGTAATCTCGAACTGGTGATGGACGACCTTCCACGGGAAGATCCCATCAACCTCCGGCTCAACAGCGCCATGCAGGCGGCTCGCAAAGCAGCCGAAATGAGCGCCCTGATGCGCGCCTATCTCGGACAGGCCACCTTGCGCCTGCAGACCATCGACCTCGCCGCCGCCTGCCGGGACAATCTGGCGGCTTTGACTGCCAATCTTCCCGATGGCTTTACCTTGCGCACCGACATCCCCGACTTCGGTCCACTGATCAAAGCCGGGGGCGAGCAGATCAAACAAATTCTCAGCAGCCTGGTGACCAACGCCTGGGAAGCCATGGAAGAAGCCAGCCGGGGGGTAATCCGCATCAAGGTAAAAACGGTGAGCCCCGGGGAAATCGCCGCGCCCTACCGCTTCCCGGTCGGATGGAGTCCCTCCGATCAAAATTCCGCCTGCCTGGAGGTGTCCGATTCCGGCAAGGGAATCGCAAGCACGGATATCGATAAAATCTTCGATCCTTTCTTCTCCAACAAGTTCACCGGACGCGGACTCGGTTTGTCGGTGGTCCTCGGCATGATCCGGGCCGCAGGAGGCGGAGTGACCGTGAACAGCCAACCCGGCATCGGCAGCACCTTTCGGTGCTTTTTCCCCGTCATTGCCGACGCCCGCGCCGGTAAGCCCGACGAAATCACCGTTCGCGAAAACGATAATCGCCCGACGAAGATCCTTTTGGTCGAAGACGAAAAAGGCGTCCGTGAAATGTCGGTGGTCATGTTGCAACGCATCGGATTTGAGGTCGTCGAAGCCGAAGACGGCGAAAAGGCGGTGGAGGTTTTCCGTCGGACTCCGCAAGGCTTCGATTGCGTGGTATGCGATCTCAGCATGCCGCGAATGAACGGTTGGGAAACCCTGGTTGCCCTGCGCGCCATTCAGCCGAACCTCCCGGTGGTCCTTTCCAGCGGATTCGAAGAGGGATACGTCATGAAAGACGAACATGAGGAAAAGCCGCAAGCGTTTGTCAGCAAACCCTACAATATCGAACATCTTAAGAACGCGATAAACCGGGCGCTCGGAGTGAACGAGCCGTGATCCGGCGCCCACACCCTCCGCACCCTGGAGGGCGCGGTTCCACCCGCGCCGCAGGACGAGGGACGGGGCGTGGGGCGTGGGACGAGGGGCGAGGGGGGGCGAGGACATTACGTCCGGCACGATCGGCAGGGGCGGAGCCCTGCCCTCCAGATTCACCGCACCCTGGAGGGCGCGGTTCCACCCGCGCCGCAGGACGAGGGACGGGGCGTGGGGCGTGGGACGAGGGGCGAGGGGGG
>PXBO01000003.1 GCA_003566885.1 Opitutia bacterium
ATCAAGCGCTGGAAACGGGGGTTTTTAGATAAAAACATGACAGTATTGTTTTTTATGAAATCAATTCAAAGGAGTGGCGCCCTGCGGTTCATGGAGCTCAATCGAAGGCGGGTTCTGCGGATCGAAACCAATCAGCCCATCAACCGGCATGTCGTCCGGATCAAAGGGGTCGAGACCGAAAGCCAACGCTTCGAAATTGCTCACGGAATTCTCCGAATGATCCTGGTTGTAGGGATCCAGGCCGATTAAAACGGCGAACGAGCTCGCAACACCGTCCCAATTGGAATCCGAGTCGGGAGAAAAACCGTCCCAGATGCCGTCGCCATTCGTGTCCGGGTTCGTGGGATCCGTCCCCAGTACGTATTCCTCCAGGTTGGTCAATCCGTCTCCGTCCGGATTCGCATTCGGATGGTTGCTCAACGAGCCGAAATAATGCATCTGCCACCAATCGGGGAGTCCCAACCCACCGGTATCGACGAACTCGTCCGCGCCGATGTCGACGGCGGAACCAAACGGGCGGGACTCGCCATGAATGTCGTCAGAGGGTGCTCCACTTGAAGTTCCCTCGTCTCGCATCGGTGAGTCAGCCAGAAGTAAACCGTAGACATTGACCAACGGGTCGACATACAAATTATTCCCACCGGAGAAACCCGATCCCTGGCCTTTGATATTCGAATGACTTACGAACAAACCAGTCGTTATCGGACCTAAATCGGAAGACGCCTGCGGATTCCAGAACAGGGTATTTACAATTTCGCCGCTATTGGAAACATCCAGGTTAATCACCTCACCCGTAGCTCCGGGAATATTGTCGATAAAGGTGCAGTTTGTGATGTATGCGTTGACTCCTGAAAAGTAAACCACAGCATTGTCGGCGTCTGTAGATTCATTGTCGGCAAGAATCGAGTTAACCAAGGTAACTTCATTCCCAGGAGAAGAGCTTGTCCCAAAATGTATTGCAGCCCCATTTCCCGCAGAATTCCCTATCAAACTTACACGCTCAAGGTGTAATTTCGTATTTGCAAAAAGGGACAAGGCCCCACCCTGAGCAAGTCCTGAGTTGGCTGTATTTTCATAAAATTCACAATCGATGATGACAAGATTATCGTCACCGAATGTTTGACGATACGCGCCTCCGCGATTCCCCGCTTGATTTCCTATAAACGTGCAGTTTTCAACCAAAACGGCATTACCGACATTTCCATGAGCGATAGCTCCTCCATCATTTAAGGATTCATTATTTATAAACAGCGATTTTCTTACTATAAACTTAACATCGTTCCCTAATGATATCGCCCCTCCAAAGCTTGCCTTATTTCCGACAAAATCCGATTTCAATATCGATAATTGCACATGGCTTGCCAAAATGGCTCCACCTGATGGCTGAGCATCCAGCGATACAAAGTTCTCGAATCTGGAATTCTTAATTTGAACCTTATGCTGATTTGATCCGTTTCCCTGAAGGGTCACCCGCGCGGAATCACCGGTTCGCAATCTATCAATCCGAAGGGAGGAGTTGAGGATATGCAGGGCTGACCTTGCATCCCAATAGTGGTGCCAGCCGCCAAGTCTAACATCTGCAACCATCCCGTGCGGCACGTCAACAAATGTCAAAGGACGCGTCTCAGAAAGGTCGTCCGCAACAGGATTCGCGTCATCAACCTCGGGGTCAAAATCTCGTATCGAGAAACCGGCAATCGCTGCCTCTGATTTGACAAGTATCCCCTGCCTCGTAACCGGGTCAACATCCGTATAGGGAATACCTTCAATTACTGTTGCCTCAGACCCTTCCTTTCCGCGAAGAAGCATTTTTGGCCCTTCAATAGTGAAACGAAAATTCTCCGGACCGGTATATACCCCGGGAGCCACCTCCACTATCTGATAATCTTCGCTTGCAGAGTTCGCCTCTTCGACGGCTGATTTAATATCGTGAAATACATTCCCTCCTTCCTCTTGGGTACGATCCACAATGAAATGGGGCTCCGGGATGGAGTTCGGATCGGTAGGATCGGTTCCGTGAACGTACTCGTAGATCAGCGGATACCCAGTTTCGTTCGGATCATCGTAGGCATCGTAATCCAAATGCCCGAAATAATGCAGTTTCCACCAGTCGGGGATGCCGTCGCCGTCGGAATCCAGGTCGGGGGGGACGTATAGATCTGCGACCTCGGAGGAAGTCAGCGCGTGGTCGTAGATTTTCGCCTCCCAGAAGCTTCCGCGGGCGCTCCATTGGTTGCGGCCGGCGGGTACATAGCCGATGCGCCAAGGCGCAGTGGTCGAAGTTGCGGGATAGCTCGCGTTGAAGGTCGTGGTCGCCACTTGCTGGCCGTCGACGTAGAGGCGCATTTCGCCTTGGCTGTAATCCACCACCTGCACAAGGTGGTACCACTTGGTCCAATCGGTGTACTGGGGAGACGAAATCACCGTGGCGCCACCTGAGCTTTGATGAAAGTTGGCGTAGAAACGGCCGTCGGAGTTCAGGCGAATCCCGAACATCGTGCTTTTCATCAGGGCCGGAAAATTGACGGTCGTGCCGTTCGCTCCGGGAATGTGATCGGGTTTGAACCAGATCGAGAGGGTATGACTCGTCTCGGCCAGGTGGTCCAGGGCGTAAACGTCGGGCAATGCGACCGTGGAGGAGTTTGCTGAAACGGTTAAGGGCGTGATCCCGTCGACCTCCTCGAAGGAAAGCCCGGAGCCGATCATATCGGCGTGGTGGTCGTTGATCGTTTCGTCCGGGATCAGGGTGCCAAACGCATAGGTCAACATGTAGTGGACCATTCCTCCGTCCAGCGGCGGGTTGTCGATGTGGTCGGCACGAGTCGCGGGCAACAGCAGTACGAGGGCGAGAACGATCGCGCCGTGCAGCCACAGCGAGGCGGCCCGGTGCGGGGAGGAACCGCGGTTGGTATCATCGAGCGATGGCTCGATGCCACGTTGGGCTGGAGGCCGTAATACTGTAACGGAATTGGCTTGCTTCCTTTTCATGGCTGCGCGGGGTTGACCGACATTGCGCCGGTTTCTTCAAGTTTTCGAAAAGCAGTCTCCAGCGCCGGTCGCAGGTGCGGGTCGCCCTGGGCCTCCACTCGTTCCAGGACGCGAATCGCCTCCGGCGAACCGTCCGACCCGAGCGCCGCGATGGAGGCGAGGCGGAGCGGATATCCCGCGTCCGGGTCCATGGCCCATTCCGCTGCGCTATCGCGCGTTCGAGCGGAAGCGGATCCAGTGGCGAGATTCAAAGCGGTGACGCGGGCGAGGTCGTCGGCGTTGTCGTCTCGGACTATGGCCAGAGCCGCTTCGGTGACATTCGATACGGATGTTTCGTCGTCGATTCCGGCGGTCAGGTGATGCAACCCGATTAACGCGGTTCCGGCCAGGCTCGTGTCCCTTTCGTCTAGCGCCGCCTCAAACGCGCTCAGGATCGTTTTCTTCTCCTCATCGGACGCGTGCTCGTGCCACACTCCCATTTGTTGCAACGCGTAATCCCGGACGGCGGCGTCCTGGTCCGAGTCCCCGAACAGCGCCATCATCACTTCGGTGAGATCCTCGGGAGCGTCATCCTGGTTTCGCAAAAGGTTGAGAACATCGTTCTTGACCGCCCGATCGATAACGCGCTCTTGCTCGGTATCGGGCGCGGCGGCGAGCAGGAACCGGTAAAGCGCCTCGACTTCGAAGGGACTCAATCTTGTTCCCAGATCGCGCACCGCCGCGCCGCGTTCGGCGTAGGTTCCGGAGGGATCTTCGATGGTTGCAAGCGACCGGACGAAGGCGGCGTCGAGGACGAGTGCTTCCTGCTCCAGACGGCGACCGCGAGGCGACTCTTCGTACACATCCTCGATGTCACGGGCCAGTCTCGTCGATTCTCCGGAGGTCTCAAGCGAGACATGTCGCTCGGTTTCCTCCAATCCCACTTCTCCACCCGCGGCTGACGTATCGTCGGGCTCGGAGAAATCCGTCCCGGACGGCGATAGCAAGACCCGCATCGTGGCAGCCAACACAACGACGGATGCCAATGCCAAAAGCCATTTCGCCCGAGGCGATAGAGAATGTGGTCGATGTTTCATGGGGTTGGTCATTTTCCAAAACTCATCTTACCCCGACGAGATCGCCGTTCTGATAAACGTAAGTGCGGTGGCAGGAGGAGGTGATCGCCCAGGCGGGCATGATGAAATGGACGGTGGTCTGGCCGAGTTCGTCGAAATCCTCCGGCGTCAGGACCCGCTCGATGGTGCCGTCGTCGAAGACGACCCCGCCCACGAAAATTCGCAAGTGCACTTCGACTTCCTCCGGCAGAGGACTGAGGATGGTGGTCATTTCCACCAACCGGCTTCCGTCGGGAAGGGCGCCGAGTACGCGGACGTTCGTTTCCCATGAGGACAGGAGCCGAATGCCCTCGACTTGGACCGAATCCAGCACGGGTCCGTTTTCCCCCAGGCGGGAGACCAACGCCATCTGGTCGTTGTCCTCGGAACGAAAGCGCAGTCGGGTACTCCCCTGCTCTCCGAGTTCCGCAAATTGAAGACGGGGATCGGCCTCGTAAACGCCCGCGTATTGTCCATCATCATGCGAATTCCAATCCCGATGGCGATTGACCAGAGCGAGCGGGTTTTCCGGGAAGGCGAAGCCGTGAACGTGGACACGGAGCGTGCCGGAAGATTCAAATCCGTCGCCGTCACGGTAGGTCGCCTCGATCAGGTACTCGCCGGGCTCGGTGAAGGCGTGGAGCAAGGGGGAGGCGGGCGTGGTCTGAAAAGTGTTTGGATAGGAGTCGGGAGTCGAATCCGTCGTGGCGGATTCGCTGCGGATGGTGAGGGTGACCGACGCGGAATCGGTCGAATCCGGCGTGCCGGATTCGCTGCCGGGAGTTCCCGCGGTGAGGAGGAGTGAGTCGCCGGTTCGGAGGGTCATTTCGCCGCCTGAGAGAACGTCGTAGGGTACCCAGCGAGCGAGGAAACGGTCTTCGGCAGCCCCGTTTTGCCAGGAAACCGTGACGGCGTTGTCGGCCAGCGGGGCCAGGGGGACGTCGGCGTGGTAACGGTGGCCGGGGCCGGGTTTCGCCCGGAAGCTCATCGGGTCGAGGAAACCTTCCAGGTAAGCGTCCCAATCAGTCGGATCGTGCGGAAGAAGGTGGGGTTCCGACGAGAGCCCGGAAACGCCGGCGGCAAGGGCGGAACCTTGCCCTCCAGGGGGCGACTCGTGGGAATCCGCTGGATAGACTTCGCGTCCGATGCGCATCATGCTCAGGTAGCGGCCTCGGCCTTCGATCGGCAACGGGGAGACGTGGGTGAGAACCG
>PXBO01000075.1 GCA_003566885.1 Opitutia bacterium
CCCGCCACCGGTTGCCCACTCAAGGCTGGTGTAGCGGACTGAGCGCGTGGGTTTCAGCCAGGAAAAGGAGAGCGTCGTAACGCAAGGGGGCGCGAGTGGGTACGTAGTTTGCCGCCTCCTGGTCGGGGTCGTAAACCACGCCGATGGCGCGCTGCCCAATGGGCTCTGAGAGGATGGAGTCCGCGGGTACGTCGCTGAAAAGGAAAAGCGCGATATCGTGTTCGGTGAGGCGCAGCGCTTGGTCGAGACTTCCCGGTTGCGCCGGAGGCACCGGCATGATTTCCATCGGGCTTTCCCAGGCTGATCCTGCCACCACCTCTCCCTGGTAGGTGGAAAAACCCAGAATGAACACTTCGTCTCCCCAGCGCTCGCGTGCCAGGCGGCCGATGTTTGTTTGACCCTGCGCGGGCATGGGAGTGGCCCGGGCGTCGCCCACGTGAGTGTTATGCGCCCAGACGATGCCCCTGGAATCTTCGCCGCGAACCTCCAGCAGGCGGGCCACGGTTTTCTTGAAATGTCCCGCCCGGGTGTTCCAGGAGGCCGCCTGATCCTCAGCCATTTCGCGGATATGAGCTTCGGCATTCTTGATAACCAACGCGTAGTGTTCGGCGAGGAAATATCCTGTTTCCCCCAGCGACTCGATCAGGCTCTCCCGATTTTCCCGCAGCAGATCCAGGGCCGCTGGGACCTCGTCCGGGGCGGAAGTGGCATAGGCGAACGCCGCCCGGGCGTAACGGGCGGTATCGCCGCGGTATCGGGAAAAATCCCGATAGAGTGTCGTCAATTCGGAGTGGAGGGCAGCGTCGGCGCGTTCGATTTTTGCCAGCAGGGCGTCGAGCGACTCTTCCCAGCCGTAGACATCGATTCCGAAAAAACCGACCCGTTGGTTCTCAGGTTGCTCCCGGTTGTATTCCCGCAGCCATTCGGCCAGGGCGACGATCTCCAGGTTGGCCCACAGCCATTGCGGCCAGCGGTCGAAGGTTTCCAGGATTTCGGCAACGGGCTTGTCCTGTTCCGGGGAGTCCGGTTCCGTGACCCACCGGTTCAAACGGTGAAGAGCGGCCCAATCGCCTTCCACCGCGATGAACGAAATCCGCTTTTCCTCGATGAGACGGCGGGATATCTTGCCACGCCAGGTGTAGAATTCCGAGGTCCCGTGGGAGGCTTCGCCCAGCAGGATCAATCTTCGTTCTCCGATTTGTTCCAGCAAAGGGTTCAGGTCGGCCTTGTCGGAGACCGGGTGAGCGATTTCCTTAAGTGCCGCGACGTAATCGTCCAGGGGATTCGAATACACCGGGGCTGTTCCGCTCAGGAGGAGCGAGCAAAACAGAATCCGTAGGCCGCGAAACATGATTGCGGATGTTCTTAGAAGCCGACGCCGAAGGTGCCGGTGCGAATGCGGACGAGGTGGCGGTTGGCGGTGATATAGAGCGTCGCGCCGTCGTCGCCGAAGGCGCAGTTGGCGGTGGGGCGCCCGGTGAGAATGGTGCCGAGATGGGTGCCGTCCGCCGCGATGATCAAGATGCCGCCGGGCCCGGTGGCGAAAAGGTTGCCGTTTTGATCGACCTTTAATCCATCGGGGGCGCCGGGGCGGTCCCGGGTGGCGAGTTCGGTGGCGTCAAAAAACACCCGGCCATTTTCGATGCTTCCGTCTTCCAGCACGTCGTAGGCCATCCAGATCGCGCGATGGCGTTCGGAATTGGACACGTACAAGGTTTTCTCGTCGGGGGAAAAGGCGATCCCGTTGGGCCGGTTCAGGTCCCGTGTGAGCAGCGACACCTCGCCATCGGGGTCGACGCGGAATACTCCGTAGAAATCCAGTTCGCGTTCCGGGTCGTCAGCGCCGCGCGGGAGTCCGTAGGGAGGGTCCGTGAAATAGACGGCGCCGCTGGAGTGCACGGCCAGGTCGTTGGGACTGTTCAGGCGGCGGCCGTCGTAGCGGTCCGCCAGGGTGGTTTTGGGTCCGTGGGGATCCTCCAGGGAATCGAGACGGGCGACCCGCCGGTCGCCGTGCTCGCACAGGAGGAGGCGCCCCTCGTGATCCAGGGTGAGGCCGTTGGATCCCGGTTCCCGGCCCTGAAAGTCCTCCCCGGTGAAACCGGAAGGGCGCATGAACAGGGCAATGCCGTCGGATTCGTCCCAGCGGTAAATCGAGTTGCGAGGGATGTCGCTCAGCAGCAGGTAGTTTCCTTCCGGGACCCAGACGGGTCCCTCCGTCCAGACGAATCCCTCCGCGAGAATTTCGATTTCGGTGCCGGCAGGCAGCAACTCGTCGAGCCTTGGGTCGAGGCGTTCGATTGTCCCCAGGGTTCCGGAGGCGTTTTCCGGTTCAGCCATGATCGTTCCTTGAGTTAGAATCAGGGTTGCCGTCAGGATGGCTTGGCAACCGCGGGTAGCGGTGTTTTTGAAGGAGGGTGTGGAATGAGATGGAGAGGGCATACTTCTATGCATCGCAAACTGTCGGTTTACAGGCAACAGGAAAACGGAACAAAGGAAGCGGGGGCGGGCATTATGATGATTCCTCCCTGACCCAGAGGCCGCAATCGAGCGGGCCCAGATCGACGCGGCCTTTGTGTTCCTTGAGGCGGCCGTTGAAGATACCGTGCGGGTTGAAGTTCTCCCGGTCGGCCAATTCAAGCCAGTTGTCCCGGGCGATGTCGGGAAGGGAGATCGAGGTCCCTTCCATATGCGGATTGATGGCGAAAAGAATCTGTTTGGAGCCCCCGCTGCGATCGGCGTTGAACAGCAGGGCCGCGGCCGGGTGATCGTCGATGCCGAAAGCGCGAATGTAGTCCTGGCCGGGCTCCTCCCAAAGGCGCAGCAGTTTGCCCCATGCAGACATGCGGAAGGCGATCCATTGCCGGAAGTAATTATGAGTACGGCCGTACCGGTCGAGAGCGCCGTAGTCCAGGGCGTTGATTTCTCCCTCGCGGTAGGTGTTGTTGCGGCCACCCTTGGAACGCAGGAAATCCTGTCCGGCGGATAACATGGGGACGCCGATTGAGCTGAACAGGATGGCCGCCATCAGGTGGGTCCGATAGATATCGTTGGCGGTGGGGTGGGTGCCGTTGTGTTCGGGGTTTTCGGTAATCTTGTCCAACCAGCAACGGTCATCGTGCGATTCGGTGTAATTGATGCTCTGGGCGGGCCAGGCGGAGAGGTGGTCGAGACACCCCTTCATGAAATAGGCCAAACCTCCGGCGTCGCCGTGACCGTGAAGGTATTGGGGCATGAATTCCCGAAACTCGTCGTTCCAGAAGGAAAATCCGGTCGTGCGCAACTCCCAGGCGATGTTGCCGCGAAAACTCCAGGGTTCGGCGATCAGGATGATCGAGGGTTTGATCGCTTTCAGGGCGGTTTCGATCTCTTTGAGCACCTCGATGGTCAGCAACTCTCCCAGGTCGAAGCGGAAGCCGTCCACATCGAAGGTTTCCACCAGGTAGGTGAGACTTTCGATGATCAGCCGGCGCGACATGGCCGATTCCGCCCGCAGGGTGTTGCCGCAGCCGCTCCAGTTGGTCAGTTCGCCGTCCGCTTCGACATGAAAGTAATAGGTTTTGTCGAGAAAAAGGAGAAACGGCGGTTCGCCGACATGATTGTAAACCACGTCCAGGATTACCGCCAGTCCCCTTTGGTGGCACGCGGCCACCAGTTCGCTCAGCTCGCGAATCTGGGCGGCGGCGGCGGGATTGGTGGCGTAGTGAGCGCAAGGGGCGAAGAAATTGGTCGGCATGTAGCCCCAGTGGTATTCCTCCCGGGTGGCGCTGTCGAACTGGCTGACCGGCTGGAGTTCGAGAGCGTTGATCCCCAGGCGGGTCACATAGCAGTCATCGGCCTCCAGCCATTTTCTGAGACCGGTGAAACCCAGGCGTTCCTCGTCGGGGAGGGCGATGGGAGCGTGAGCGGTCAGGTCTCGCAGGTGTCCCTCAAGGACCACGAGATCCTGGTGTTGCGGCGGGTCGAAAGCGGGTTGTCCGTTCCGGTTCGGCAGAGTTGACCGGTCGACAACGATACCGGGCCCGGAGGGGCCGGCCGAAGCGAGGGCCCAGGGATCGAGGAGGCGCCGATCGGACTCAAACCGGGTGCTGACACCGTCGTTCTCTCCCTCGACCACCAGAAAGTAAAAGGCGCCGTGTCGGTTGCCGGGCAAGCGTGCCTCCCAGGTGAGGAGGTCGTCGCTCAGAGTCATGGCATGGCGTTCGCCTTCGGAGTCCGGGGCCTGCATCACAATTTCCACCTCGACCTTGCGAGCTCGGGGAGCAAAAACGCGGAAGACGGTTTCGTCGCCTTCAACGTGAGCCCCGAGCGGCAGGTTGGTTTTCAGGTCGAAAAAGGACAATCCAGGGCGCACCGGCACCGGATCCCGATGTTCGTCCCGGCGCCAGGCGAGGGAGTGTTTGCCGTCCATCCCGCGACCGTCCTTTACGTCGAAGAGAAACACATGTCGCCCGCTGCATGACGGCTGGCAGAGGTAATTGACGTTTCCGGCTTCGTCGGTCGCCAGATTGATCGCGGAGGCCAGGGGACGCAACCAGTGCCAGTGGGAGGACACGAAGCGAAAGTGGCAGGGGTTCCCCTTGAGCCGTTTTACCGGAACGGCCCTTTCCCAGAGGAGGGTGCCGTCCGAGCACTCCCTTGGCTGCAACTCCCAGCTTTGCTGATTCCCGTCTCTGCCCCAGCCGTTGAAAGGCCCGACCACGCGTACCGGGGTGCGCCGAAAATCGAGGTGAGGGTGGCGGTGATCCTCCTGGCAAAAAACAAAGGTGTCGGCGTCGCGGCGATAGTAGCCGGTGAAGCGACCGATGAAATCGGAAGGAGCGGGCCGGATGCGGGTCAAGGCGAGGCCGTTGTAAGCCGCCACCAGGGGCGGGGGCCGTTCGTCTTTCCAGTCGCGGTCGAGCAGGACGCAGCCGACGGACGGCGCCAGCCAAAAAGCGTGCGTGATGTGGTGCAGCTGTTCACTCATGCCAATCGGGAATGAGCAATGGCATGAACCCGCCGGCTTGACGAGAGTGAATATCGGGAAATGCGGAGGGAATTCGCCCTTGGCGGCCGTCGGGTGCCCGGCTGTGGAACGGGCTCTGGCGGTAAGCGGCGAACCTGAGTGTTACAAGATCTGTAAAAATCGGGTTCACCTCGTGATATGCCTGGAAGATGAGGGCATTTACCCGGTCGAATGCTTGCAATAAGCCCTCCTTTGGTCCATGGTTTTGATGTTTATGAGCGATGCCATCCGATCCGCACCGGTGAGCGATTCCCGGGAGATTTTGTTACGCCTGAGGTCCAATATCTCACACTACATCAAAGGAAAGGATGATGTTATCGACAAGGTGCTGATTTGCCTGGTGGCTTCCGGGCACTTGTTGATCGAGGATTTGCCGGGACTGGGGAAAACGACTTTGGCCTATTGTCTGGCCCGTTCCATCGACGCATCCTTTTCGCGCATCCAGTTCACCAGCGACCTTTTGCCGGCGGACGTTATTGGGGTTTCGGTTTACGACGAGTCGACGAGGGGGTTTCAGTTCAAGAAAGGGCCGGTTTTCGCCAACATTGTGCTGGCGGATGAAATCAATCGCACGACACCGAAAACCCAGTCCAGTCTTCTCGAGGTCATGGATCGCGGCAAGGTTTCGGTGGATGGGGAGACCTACGAGGTGGGCTCTCCTTTTATGGTCTTTGCCACGCAGAATCCGGTCGACTACGGGGGGACCTTTCCCTTGCCGGAGAGCCAACTCGACCGTTTCCTGATGCGCATCCACATGGGCTATCCGGGCGAGGAACAGGAGTTGGAGGTGCTGCGCAACTCGTTTCTGAATTACGACGATATCTCGATGGAGAACGTCGTCGGGCACGAGGAGATCCTGGCGGTTCAGCGGCGGGTTTGGGATGTCTACGTGGAAGACAGCATTCTGGAGTACATTATCAAGATTGCCACCGCGACCCGTACCGAGACCGAGTTCAAGGCCGGCGTGAGCACCCGGGGGAGCCTTTCCCTGAAGATGGCCACCCAGGCGCGAGCCCTTTACTACGGTCGCGATTTTGTCCTCCCCGAGGATGTCGAAGCCATGGTGGATCCGGTTTTATGCCACCGGTTGCAGTTGCGGCGCCAGACTCCGGATCCATTGGAGGAGAGAAAAATAGCCCGCAATATTCTGAGGTCGATCATGGATTCAATTCCGTCGCCGGTCTGATGCCGGATGCGGCCCGGCGGATGACGGGGCCCGTTGATCATGTCACAACAAACCGGAAATATTCTCACTCCCTGGCAGGGCCCGGGCGCGCCGGCAAATCGGCCGGGCGGGCTCAAAGGTTTGGGCTTGAAGATCTGGTCGATGATCGTGCCGCCGCGCAGCCAACGTTTTTTGCCCACTGGCGCGGGATACCTTTTGATCATTGTGGCGATCGGGTTGTGTATTTCCGCCTACAATACGGGAAGCAACATACTTTTCGTATCACTATCTCTGATACTTTCCGCGCTCTTGCTCAGCGGGGTGTTGTCCTGGGTCAATTTTCGCAGAACCCGTTGGCGCATGTTGGCCGATCCGCCGTTTCGTGCGGAAAAAAAAGGCGCGGTCCTGGTGGAGCTGCGCAACGACAAGCGATTGTTGCCCACCTATTCGGTCTGGTTCAGAATCAAGGCTCCGAGAAGCGGAGGCAACGACAGGCTTTATTTGGAGCAGCGGCTTGATCCGGGACGGACAGCGCGCATCAAGTGGATGTTCGAGCCAAAGGAGCGCGGAGTGGAGAAGGTGGAACTCGGCGGCGCGGTTTCCGAGTTTCCGTTTGGTTTCCTGCGCAAGTCTGTCGGCTGGCCTTTATCGCTGGAGATTCTGGTCTGGCCCAGGCGTATTGCCTACGAGGGGCGGGAAAGTATGTCCACCCAGGAATTGGCGATGCAGGGGAGGTCGAACAAGCGGGTCGGCCAGGGAGATGATCTGGTGAACCTTCGCAATTACCAGCGGGGCGATTCGCATCGCCTCATTCACTGGAAGGCCAGTGCCAAGGCCCGGCGCTTGCAGGTGAGGCAGTTCACTGCGGAGAACCACTCGGGATACTTTTTTTTTCTGGAGACGGCGGAGGCGCTTTGGCGCACGGAGGAGCAATTCGACCGGTTTTGCCGTTTTGTGTTTACCCTGGCGGAGGATTTCTTTCAGTCCAACCGAATTTTAGGAGCGAGCATCGACGAAAAGCCGCCGGTCTATTTCCATCGGTATGTGGACCTGGCGGGTTTCTTCGATCAATTGGCCACCCTGAGAATGACGGCGCGGGACAGGCATTTGAAACCTCCCCTGCATCACAACCTGGTAACGTTTGAATCCAATGGCGGAAGTGGAATCATTGCACGCTGTGCGGGAGAGAGTATTGCCGCAACTTAACCGCATTGAATTGCACCAGGTGAATTATTTCCTGGGGGTGATGCTGGCGCTGTTGTCGTTGTACCCGGTGGCATTTCTCGATTCCGGAGTTTTTCTGCATTACTTTTTCGCTCTGGCGGTGGTGGGTGCGGGAGCCGTGATTCCTCGCTGGCGACTGGTGATTCCGGCGGAGCTGTGGCGCGCCATTCCGCTCCTGATCGTGCTTGGTTTTCTTGTGGATTTGGCGGTGTTTGCCGGGGTAGCGGGATTTCTGGATGCCTTGATCCGATTGAATATCCTGCTGGTGTGCCACCGGACTGTTGCCTTCCGTAAGCGTCGGGAAGATCCCCAGTTGATTCTGTTGTGCCTTTTCCTGGTGATCGTGGTGGCGGTGAAGATCGTTTCGGTGTTTTTTGTTCTGCAGATTATGGCCTTCGCTGCAATCGCCATGGGGCTGCTGTTCAACGGTAATCTTCTCGGAAACGCCGAGCACGAAGAAGGACCCCGCGACATTTGGGAAGGTTTTTCCTGGAGCCACTTTCTGATGCGACTGCGCGAGTGCGCCGACCTGCGCTTGTTCGGTTTGGCGGGGATACTGTTTGTCACCATCCTTTCCCTCTCGGCGGGTATTTTCCTGCTGATACCTCGTCTCAACCTTGAGAACAGTATTGGTTTTTTCGGATTGCGCGACACGACTTCGGTTTCCCGGTTCACCGAAGAGGTGGGGTTGCGCGATATCACCGACATCATGACTGATCACCGGACTGCTTTGCGAATAGATCCGCCTTCGCGGCATTCGATTCCGTCGGATCCGTACTGGCGAATGGTGGTCCTCGACGAGTATTCGGTGAATCGGTTCGGGGAAAGCAGGTTTCGCATTTCTCGGGCCCTTAGTCGGACAACTCGACGTATAAACAGCAATCGATTCAGTCCCAATGATTTGGATTGGGAGGCAAACGAGCAGGGGATGGGCCCCAGGGGGGAATGGCTTTTTTACCTGGAGGGCGGCGTGGCTCAGTGGCTGCCGTTGGCCGGTGATTTTGGCAGTTTGCGTATTCGAGGAACGTCTCAGTTTAATAATGTTATCCCGTTTCGTATTCTTAGTCAAATCGGAGTAAATTCTCAATTATTCTTTTACCAGGTGAGCGGAATGGCGTTTCAAGACCGCTTTTACGATCCCTACATGAGTATTGCGGATTGGCCCATGGTGTCGCCGGACTCGCCGCCCCTTCCGGGAATGGTGGCGGTTGAGACCGAAGATTCTTTCAGCTATCGTTCCAGCGTTCTGCAATTGCCCCAGCAGCGGCGGGATCGTGAGTACCTTCTCGAGGTTGCCCAGGAGATCTCCGGCGGTGAGACCTTGCCGGCGGAGGAATTTGTCAACCGGGCCATCCGTTACCTATGGGATCGGCATGAGTATTCGCTCTCCAGCAGCCTGCCGGCGGAGCGCGGTGATCCCATTGTCCGCTGGTTGCGCAATGAAGTCGATGGGCACTGTGAATATTTTGCCGGTGCGTTGATCATGCTCAGTCGCGCGGCCGGGTATCCCGCCCGTATGGTGACCGGTTTTCAGGGAGGGACCTGGAACCATTACGAGAACTACCTGATGGTGCGCTTTTCCGACGCGCATGCCTGGTGCGAGATATACGATGGCAATGGCTACTGGTTTCGTGCGGATCCGACGCCGTCGGGCGGCGATGAACTGCTGGACGGGATGGACGGGGACGACTCTTTGTTCGGAGTGCGGATCGATGCCAGTTGGCTCGCCTTTCTGGATAGTCTGCGGGTTCAGTGGTACCGCAGAGTGGTCAGTTTCGACGGCACCGCCCAAACTTCGATGGCCGAGGCCATTCGGGAGCGGATGCGAATTCTGCGGGAGGGTACGGAACAGGGATTCGCCAATATCGGGACGAGCGTGCGTGATTGGTTGCGCGGTCCCTGGGATGGCCCACGCTGGATTACCCTGGCGACAATTCTCCTGGTTGTGACCACGGTGGTGTTCTTCGGTCGGCGGATGGGGTGGCGGGTGGTCCCCTATCTCGTGCCGCAGCGGGCGAGGAAGACACTTGATCCGGTCCGGCGTCAGGCGGGAATTCTGCTGCGACGGCTTGAGCGTGGAATTGCCGACTATGACGGCGATTTTTCGGTCCCCGAACCGGAGTTGGCAAGCGTCCGGCACGAACTTCGCGTCCTGCGGTTTGGTCACCCCGAAGATCGAAGATCCCCGGGCAAAGTGTTTGTCCGTACGCGAATTCTGTTGAAGCGGTTGCGCTAGCTTCTTGCTCCGGCCCGCTATCCTTTTCGCCGTCGACGACGTTCGGATACGCGTTCCATCCGCACCAGAATGGTTACGAGAGCCAGCATGGCCGCCCAGGTGGTAAGAACCGCGGGATTTTGAAAGTTAAAGTCGACCGCGTTGTGCAGCATGGTTATGGCCAGGGTGAACAGGATGAAGAAGGCCAGAGGGTTTCGCACGGTTCGGCGGGCCAGCAGTTGCCAGCCGAAGTAACCCAGGCAGAGAAAAATCAGGCTCATTCCCACCATTCCCAATTCGGCGGGGAATTGCAGCAAATCGTTGTGCGCGTACTGCCAAAGCCGGTCGGGTCCAAAGGCGGCGCTGTCTCGTTCCCAGTCCTGGTAGGCGGGAAACAACCAGCGGAAGCTGCCGGCTCCCGTGCCGTAGAGCCAGTTGTCCGAGAACATCTCCGCCGTCGCCTTGGTCGCGCTCCACCGGACCTCCCAGGGGCGGTCGTCGAGTTCGCTTATTTGGTCGAACCGTTCGATCAAACGGTCGTAGTCGACCTGGCTTACCAGGTAGCCGCCGAACGCGACCACAAGCGCCATAATGAAGGTGGCAATGAGTTTGTTGGTTTTGGTGGTCGTCTGCACCAGCGTGTAAAAGAGAAACACGCAGAAAAGGCTCAACAGGGTGATGGTCCCCATGACCGTGCCGGCCCGCGAGAGCGACAACCCGACCACGGCGAGAATGACCACCGAAAAGAAGAGAAAAATCCCGCTGGGATCAGAACGGCGCAACATCAGCCGTCCTTCGTGGAAATAGTAAAGCGCCAGGGCGCCGCTAAGGCCGACCATCAGGTTGAAATAGGCCGCGGCATGGTTCCGGTAGATGAAACTGGCCACCGTGTGCCGCGCCGGGTGTTCGATCATCCAGAAAATCTTATCGGCTCCGGTCAGGATCTGGGCGAAGCCCAGGAGAGAAAGCACCACGCCGTTGAGCACCAACAGGATCAGCAGAAAGAAAACCGACTCCCGGCGGGTGATTCCGCACCATAGGGCGCAGACCGTCAGAAATGGAATTCCGAGAATCACAAGGTAACGAAACGGGTTCGATTGTTCGAAAGCGGTGCGGGTGCCGGTGGGGAGCCAGGAGATATGGTCGTTGATGGGCAACATGTACCAGTAGCCGGCCAGCTCGAAATAGCGCCAGGCGGGATTGAACCCCTGGATGGCGATGTAGCCCATGAGGAGGAGCCCAAGGTAGAACACCGGGAATCGCACCAGCTTGACGAGGCCCGGGGTCACCGGGTCGGATGGGCGGGGCAGGAGGGCGACAAAAAAACAAACGGCGGCCAGGCCCAGGGCAGTGAACTGGCTCCACACGTGCATGGTGCCCAGCGCCCAGGGAAGGAACAGAAGCAGCAGAGTCAGGCAGGCCAGAAGCGCTTTTTCCTGGTGCGGCCTTCCGGGATCGAAGTCGTTCGACGAGCTGGTTTGGTCTAACATGTCCAGTGACGTGGAAACAGGGGGGTATTCGAGGCCTCCCTTTCCTCTTTCATTCTTGATTTTTCAGTGATAAATGCCTGCTTATTGAGGCAAACACCCATAATGACAAACGATTTTTGCATGAAAAGCCTGGCCAGGGCATTGGTGGAGAAACAGCCCGTCTACGAACCGGGACGACCGATTGAGGACGTGGCCCGTGAGTTGGGATTCGATTTTCACACCATCATCAAGATGGCCTCGAATGAAAATCCGTTGGGACCGTCGCCCAAAGCGCTCGCCGCCGCCCGCGAGGCGCTGGGTCAGGCCCACCTTTATCCTGACGGCAACGGGACCCGTCTGAAGGAAAAAATCGCCGCGAAACGGGGTCTGCGTACGGAGCAACTGGTGCTGGGCAACGGATCCAATGAAATCATAGAGCTCCTGGGGCACGCTTTTCTGCGGCACGGAGACGAGGTGGTCATGGGCGCCCCGGCCTTTATCGTTTATAAGCTGGTGACGCTCCTCTTCGAGGCCGTTCCCGTTGAAGTGCCTCTGGTCGACCACCGTCACGATCTGGAGGCCATGGCGGCCCAAGTGACCGACAAAACCCGCATGGTTTTTCTTCCCAGCCCGAACAACCCCACCGGTACCGCGAATAGCGAGGAGGAGATTTTCGCCTTTGCCCGTGCGTTGCCCTCGCACGTGATCTTCGTCTTTGACGAAGCGTACGCCGAGTATCTCGATTCGCCGCCCGACCTGCGACCCTTGATCGACGAGGGACGCAACGTGGTCTGTTTGCGCACCTTCTCCAAGATCTACGGCCTCGCTTCCCTGCGAATCGGTTACGGTTATGGCAGCGCCGAATGGGCGGCCCTCGTTAATCGGGTCCGCCAACCCTTCAACACCAACGCCATATCCCAGGCCGCGGCGGTCGCGGCGCTGGATGACGACGCCTTTGTCGGCGAATGTCGCCGCCGGAATCGGGAGGGCGGACGGCAACTGGAGGCAGGATTCGCCTCGCTTGGCCTGGAGTCCGTTCCCAGCGAAGGCAACTTCCTGCTGGTGCGGGTGGGGGATGGGGTCCGTTTTTTTCAGTCCGTTCAGGCCCAGGGGGTCATCGTCCGACCCCTCGGCGGTTACGGTTTGCCGGAGTACGTACGCGTTTCCATCGGAACCAAAGCCGAGAACGAGCGCTTTCTCCAGGCGGCCGCCCGGGCCCTGGGGTCGTAAGGGCGGGCAGTGTCACCGCCGGGGATCACTCGTCTTCGATGATTTCCAGCTCGGCGCGTGGGATTTTGGTCAAAACTCCCTGGTGCAGGATGTCCACCGCCACCACGATAACATCGGGATTCTCCGGGTTCTCCACCACGCCCTCGACCCCCATGAGCGGTCCGTCGGAAATCCGCACGCGGGTGCCCTTCTCCAGCGGCGGACACAGATCAATTTCGACGCCTGCTTCCAGCATCAGTTTGATGGAATCGATTTGCCGCAGAAAGCGCGGTTCGTTTTCCACGCGAATCAGCCGAACCACGTAGTCACGCTGGTAGGCCTCCATTTTCCGCTCGAGCGGGAGTCGGCAGAAGACGTAACTGGGAAAGAGGGGTTTGGTGAAGGATTTCGTCTCGATTCGCTTGCCCTGACGGTTGTAATAGCGGCGCACGCTGGTGAGCAGGGGCAAATAGTACTGCATTTCGCTGGACTCCATCAGACGGGCGAAGCGTTTTTCACACTTGGGCTTCGTATGACAGACGAACCAGTGGACATCGATATCTACAGGGTGATGCATCGGGATCGACAATTCAGAGCAGCAGGAAATCGAGGGCGGCGGCGTAACCGTGAAACCCGAGACCGCTGATCACCCCGGCGCAGGCGGGAGCGGTGAGAGAGTGGCGGCGGAACTCTTCCCGGCGATAGATATTCGAAATATGGACTTCGACAGCGGGAAGTCCCACGCCGGCCAGTGCGTCGCGCAGGGCGACGCTGGTGTGGGTGAGTGCGCCCGGATTGATCACCAGGCCGGCGAATCCGGCGTCGGCGCAGGCGGCGATGCGGTCGATGATTTCACCTTCGTGGTTGGACTGGAAAAACTGCAGCTCGACCGCGGCGCCCGCGACCCGGTCGCGCAGGAGCTTTTCCAGGTCGGCGAGCGTTTGGCGCCCGTAGACCTCCGGTTCGCGCCGGCCCAGGCGGTCGAGGTTGGGGCCGTTGATGATGGCGATCTTTTTCATGACTTCACCAGGGACATTCGGTTTCAATGAACTCCCAGTCGAGCCCGAATTCTTCGGCGACCTCCCGGGCCAGGGCCCGGACGCCGTGGGTTTCCGTGGCGTAATGCCCGCAGCAATACAGATTTAGGCCCTCCTCCTGGGCCTGATTGAAGAAGTTCTGTTTGAGCTCGCCCGTGATCAGGGTGTCGACGCCGGCGGCCTTGAGGTAGGGCACGGCGGAGGAGCCGCTGCCGCTGAGGATGGCCGCCCGTTCGATGCGGTCGGCTCCGAATTCCGCCGCGGAAAACGTGGCCTGGTAAAAGCGCTTCATGCGGTCGCGGAGTTCGGATCGGTCCAGGCCGGCATGCGCGATTTTGCCTATGGCGTTGCCTTCGTATTCGAGGAATTCGTCCACGATTTCCAAATCGAGCTGCCGGGCCAGCAGGACGTTGTTCCCGATCTCCGGGTGCAGGTCGAGCGGCAGGTGGGCGCCGTAGACCGCGCAGTCGGCTTCCAGAAGGGTTCGGGATTTTTCGTACTGGACGCCGGTGATTGGGGGAAAAGGGTTCCAGAACATCCCATGATGGACGATGAGAAATTGGATGCCGCGGGATGCCGCCTGGCGAAACGGCAGCAATCCGGCGTCTACCGCCGCGCCCACCTTCTTCACCTCGCCGCGGTTGGAAAACTGCAGGCCGTTGTGCGAACCGGGGAAATCGACAATTTCCCGGCGCCGGGTGCGCTCGTCGCAGTAGGCGGTGATGTCGGCAAGAAGAGCCATGGAAGGTAAGTTAAAAGGTAAAAGTAAAAAGTGAAAAGGGGGAAGTTTCCGATTTTGGGTTCCGGACGTTAAGCCCGTTGCCGCGGCTGCGAATCGAATCATTTCCTTCCGAACCCGGTGGTCAATCCGGTCGCTTGGCGAATACAGCCTCCATGCCCCGGCTAAAGCGCCGCGGAGGCCGCACCGGGCGACCCTCGGTGTTGATGAATGCGTGCAGAGTGGATCCGCTGGCGACCTCCCGGTCCTCCCGCAGAACTCGGTATTCGATGCGAACGCGAGCGGAGGGTTTTTCGCGGAGGGTGGCTTCCACGGCGACGATATCGTCGAAGGTGACGGATCGTTGGAAACGGGTGTGCATTTCCAGCACCGGCAGGTGAAAACCGTCGGATTCCATCTCCCGGTAGGGGTAGCCGAATTCGTCCATCATGCGGACGCGGGCGAGTTCGAACCAGGCGGCGTAATTGCCGTGGTGGGCGAATCCCATCATGTCGGTCTCGGCGTAGCGGATGCGGATCTCGATTTTGGTTTGCAGCATTTTCCTTGGAGCGCTCCGGGGGATACGGAATCCCCTTATTTTTCTTTCGCCCCGGCAGGCGGCGCGCTTATAGCGACAAGATTTCAGCGGTTTTTTCCGATTTTGGATTGCATTGCCGAAAGCGGCTTACTTTTCTTTAGCCTTTCGTTCGTTTCGCTCAAAAGTTTCCATCGCCGAATCCATCGCCGTGCAAGAACACATTTCGCGCAAGTCGTTTTTCCAGAGAATTCTCGCCGCCGGAGCCGCCTTTTTCGGCGGGAGCATCCTGGTCGGCGCGGCTGGCCGCGAAGGAGGTTCTCCCGCAAATTCGTCGGTGGCGGCGAAGCCGGAGCCGAGGTCGATACCGCGCGATATACCAGACAGCTGAGTGACGACCAGGTTTCGTCCGCTTCCGATTTTTCAGGTCTTTAAGCTAACGATAGATGTCGAAGATATTTCCAAAATGGTCCAATTCCGTGCCGCTGAAGGTGGTGGTCATCCTGGCCGTGCTCGGAGCCACCTTGGTCGGCGTGGTGTGGTATTACTTCACACCTAAGTACACGCGGGTCGGTTACGCCCCAACCCAACCCGTCGCTTTCGATCACCGGTTGCATGCCGGAGATCTCGGGATCGACTGCCGTTACTGTCACACCCATGTGGAACGCTCCAAGCATTCCACCGTTCCGCCGACCTCCACCTGCATGAACTGTCACAACCAGATCAAGACCGAGAGCCCGGCTCTGGAAATGGTCCGGGCCAGCTATGAATCGGGTGAGTCCATCCCCTGGATCCGGGTTCACGAAATGCCGGACTACGTTTTCTTCGATCACTCCGTTCACGTGAACCGGGGCGTCAGCTGTTACGAGTGTCATGGGCAGGTGAACGAAATGGAGGTGGTTCGCCACGAACATTCCTTCAGTATGGGGTGGTGCCTGGAGTGTCACCGTCAGCCCGAGAACTATCTCCGGCCTCCGGAAGAGATTTATAATATGGATTGGCAGCCCGAAAGCCACCAGGCCCGCGTGGAAATGGGGGTCGAATTCAAACACGACTGGAACGTCAATCCGCCTTTGAGCTGTTCAGCCTGTCACCGATGAAGCGAGTAGTAAAGCATCCCGAGCCCGCCGCCGGTGAACCGGCCGGTCCGCAATACTGGCGAAGCCTCGACGAGGTGGCCGACACCCCGGGCTTCCGCGAATACCTGGAGCGCGAGTTTCCGGAGGGCGCCTCCAGCATCGAGGGAGTGGACCGGCGCCATTTCATAAAGATCATGGCGGCTTCCTTCGCCCTGGGCGGGCTGGGCATGGCCGGCTGCCGCCGTCCGGAGTCCCGCATTCTCCCGTACGCCCAGGCGCCCGAGCGGATCATTCCCGGTCGTCCCCTCTATTACGCGAGTTCCATGCCGTTGCGCGGCGCGGCGGTCCCCGTGCTGGTGGAGACCCACCAGGCCCGCCCCACCAAAATCGAGGGCAATCCGAGTTACACCCCCCACCGCGGTAAATCCGACCTGATTTCCCAGGCTTCCGTCCTCAATCTCTACGATCCGGACCGCGCCCGCCAGCACACCCGCGGCACGTCGCGCCTTTCCGATGAGGAAGTGGCGGATTTGCTCGACGACGTCGGCCGCAAGTACGCCGAAAACGGTGGAGAAGGCCTAGCGTTTCTGGCGGAGTATTCCAGTTCGCCCACCCGCCGGACCCTGGTGGAGGAGTTAAAGGAAAAGTTTCCCCAAGCGATCTGGGCGGAATACGAACCGGTGGAAGAAGCCTTCGCCGAGCGGGCCGCCACCCGCATGGCCGGCGAACCGCTCCGCCCGCACTACCATCCCGGCCGGGCCCGCCGTATCCTGGCCCTGGATTCCGATTTTCTTCACGAGGGCGATGGTCATATCTACCACGCGCTGGCCTTCGCCGACGGCCGCCGGGTGAAGGATGCGGGCGATCCGATGAACCGCCTGTACTCGGTGGAAAGCGCGTTTTCCGTGACCGGCGGCATGGCGGACCACCGCCTGCGCCTCTCGGCGTCGCACCTGCCGGCGTTTGCCTGCCGGCTGGCGTCCCGCGTGCTGGCGCATGCGGGCGTTGACGGCGACCTGGCGGAGGAATTTGCTTCGCTTGGCGCCGGGTTGGATGTCGACGATACCTGGATCGACGAATGCGCCAGGGATCTCGCCGACCACGCCGGGGCATCTTTGATCGTGGCCGGCGCCCACCTGCCCGAGCCCGTGCAGGCCATCGCGCTCTATTTGAACGGGGTTCTGGGGAATGTCGGCAGCACCGTCGATCTCCTCCAAGTGGAGGAGCGTCTGGGAGCGTCCGTCGAGGATCTTTCCGAGGCCGTTTCCGCCGACCGGGTGGACACGTTGTTCGTTTTGGGCGGCAATCCAGTTCACAACGCCCCGGCCGATCTCGGCTGGAAGGAACTCCAGGAGCGGGTCGATACCGTAATCCGTTACGGGTATTACCAGGACGAGACCTCCGAGGCCGCGGATTATCACCTTACGGCCCTGCATTACCTGGAATCCTGGGGGGACGCGCGTGCCGCCGACGGTACCGTGCTGCCGGTCCAGCCCATGATTTTGCCGCTGTTCCGCGGCATGACCGAGTTGGAGTTGCTGGCCCGGGTGTTGCGGCGCGAGACCCGCGACCCTTACGATTTGGTGTTCGCGACCGTCACCGGACTCAATCCGGACGAAGCGCCCGAGCGGGTGTTTCGGCGGTTTCTGCACGACGGACTCCTGGCGGAGAGCGCTTACGGAACGATGGAGAACGCGTTTTCCGCCGAAGACGTGCGCGAATTGCTCGCCGAAGCCGACTTCGCGCCGCCTTCGCTCTCCGTCGACAATCTGGAGGTGCGCCTGGTACGGGACGCCCGGGTCGACGACGGACGATTCATCAACAACGGCTGGCTGCAGGAATGCCCGGACCCCATCAGCAAGAACACCTGGGATAACGCCATCATGATCAGCTCCCGTCTGGCACGGGAGCTGGGCCTGGTCGCGCGCGGCGGAGCGGTACGCATCGTACGGCGCAACCCGAATCGGATCAGCATGGGACGCCAGGTTGCCCCGATCGTCGAGCTGGAAGTCAACGGCAGCAAGATCAGCGGTCCCGTTCACATTCAGCCCGGACTTCCGGATTACACCGTCATCGTGCCGGTCGGGTACGGACGGACGAGAACCGGCCGGGTCGGCGCCGGCGTCGGATTCGACGCCTACCCGCTGAAAACGGTGGAGCGTCCTTTTGTATCCGCCGGTGTATCGTTGATGGTGACCGGTGAAACCATGCAGCTGGCGAACGTTCAGGAACACTGGTCGATGGAGGGGCGCGCCATTATTCGCGAGGCCAACAAGGATTACTTCGACGACACCCCCGACTTCGCCTCCCGTATGGGCATGGAATCGCACGCTCCGCCGAATTTCGGTCCCGACCGGGCGATGCCGCTGCACGAAAAGGCGACGAGTACGCCCCGCGGCTATTCCCTTTACGAACACCCGAAGCTCGAAGGCATTCATCAGTGGGGAATGGCCATCGACATGAACACCTGCATCGGCTGCAACGCCTGCGTGGTGGCGTGTCAGAGCGAGAACAATATCCCGATCGTGGGCAAGGACCAGGTCCTGCGCGGACGCGAAATGCACTGGATCCGCATCGACCGCTATTATTCCAGCGGTCCGGATGTGCCGGATGTCTCGGACGACCCGCAGATGTCGCTTCAGCCGATGCTTTGCCAGCATTGCGAAAACGCGCCATGTGAAACCGTCTGCCCGGTGAACGCCACCGTCCACGACGACGAAGGGCTCAATGTAATGGCCTACAACCGATGCATCGGCACCCGGTACTGCGCCAACAATTGCCCCTACAAGGTGCGCCGCTTCAACTTCTTCGATTGGAACGAACGGCAGATCGGGAAGTTTTACCACGGGCCTCTCGCTCCGAAAGGCATGGACGAACTGCACAAGATGCAGAAGAATCCCGATGTCACCGTTCGCATGCGCGGGGTCATGGAGAAATGCACCTTCTGTACCCAGCGAATCGAACGGGCCAAGATCGAGCAAAAGGTCAAAGCCGGCGCCTCGAACGAGGTGGAGGTTCCGGACGGAACCTTCCAGGTGGCGTGCCAACAGGCCTGCCCGACCGAGGCGATCTCTTTCGGCAACATCGCCGATCCCGACAGCGAAGTGTCCCGTTGGAAGAACAGCGACCGCGATTACGCGGTGCTCGGTTACCTGAACGTCCGGCCGAGGACCACTTACCTGGCCAAACTGCGCAATCCGAATCCCCTTATGCCGGACTACGGCAAGCGCCCTTTAAGCGCCCAGGAGTATTACGCCAAAAACTATCCGAATGGGGGAGCTGAACAATGATTTCCCTGGATAATACCGCGTCCGTCAACGAAAGCCTCATTCGCGAGGCCAAACCGGCCTCGGTGCCCCGGCGCAAGCTGGTGGAGAACGACCGCGACTTCGGCTGGATCACCGAGAAGGTCTGCGGCATCGTGGAGGGCGAAACGCCGACCTGGTGGTGGGTCTGTTTCTTGATTTCCGGGTTCGTCTCCCTGTTCACTGTGGTGGGCACCATCTACCTGATCGCCGCCGGGGTGGGGGTGTGGGGACTGTCAAATCCGGTCAACTGGGGCTGGGCCATTGTCAACTTCGTGTTCTGGATCGGTATCGGGCACGCGGGCACGCTTATTTCCGCCATCCTGTGCCTCCTCAAACAGAATTGGCGAACATCGATCAACCGCGCGGCCGAGGCCATGACCATTTTCGCGGTGGTTTGCGCCGGCATTTTCCCGCTGATCCATGTGGGACGGGTCTGGTTCGCCTGGTGGCTCTTTCCGATTCCCAACGCCAACGCCATCTGGCCGCAGTTCAAGAGTCCGCTGCTTTGGGACGTCTTCGCGGTGTCCACCTACGGCACGGTGTCTTTCCTTTTCTGGTACGTCGGCATGATCCCCGACCTCGCCACGTTGCGGGACCGGGCCAAGACGAAGATCAGGCAGGTGCTCTACGGGTTTTTCGCCATGGGCTGGCGCGGATCCAACCGGCACTGGAGCAACTACGAAATGGCCTACCTGCTACTCGCCGGCCTAGCCACGCCGCTGGTGCTTTCCGTGCACACCATCGTTTCCTTCGACTTCGCCGTGTCCCTCATTCCCGGATGGCACACCACCATCTTCCCGCCGTACTTCGTGGCCGGCGCCATTTTCTCGGGCTTCGGCATGGTGCTGACCATTATGCTGCCGCTGCGTTCGATCTACGGGCTGCACGATCTGATCACCCAGTACCACATCGACTGCATGTGCAAGATCACCCTGGCGACCGGCAGTATGGTCGGGTACGCCTACGCCATAGAGTTCTTCATCGCCTGGTACGGGGCGAACGATTTCGAGAGCTTCGCGTTCATCAACCGCGCGTTCGGACCCTACGCCTGGGCGTACTGGATTATGGTGACCTGCAACGTCATCTCGCCGCAGCTCTTCTGGTTCCGGAAGGTGCGCGAGAATGCCGCGCTGGTCTGGATCGTCTGTATTTTCGTCAACATCGGCATGTGGTTCGAGCGTTTCGTGATCGTCGTCACCTCGCTGTCGCGCGACTTCCTGCCGTCCAGCTGGGGCTACTATTCGCCGACCATTGTCGATATTATGACGTATGTCGGCACCTTCGGCATCTTCACCTTCCTTTTTTTGCTCTTCCTGCGCTTCCTGCCGTTGATGGCAATGGCGGAAATCAAAGCGGTCACGCCGCAGGCCGATCCGCATCATAACGCCAAGGGAGGGGCCCACTGAAGATGAGCGAGGAAAAAACATACGGATTGATGGCCTCCTTCGAAACTCCCGGCGATGTGATGCACGCCGCCGAAAAGGTGCGCGACGAGGGGTTCAAGCAATGGGACGTGATCACTCCTTTTCCAGTGCATGGGATGGACCAGGCCATGGGAGTCCAGCGGTCGCGCGTCCCGATGTTCACCTTGATCGGCGGCGCCATCGGATTCTTCGGCGGCAACCTGATGATCTGGTTCATGAACGCCTACGACTATCCGATCATAGTGGGCGGCAAACCGATGTTCAGTCCGATGTACGCCTTCCCGGTGTCCTACGAACTGACCATTCTCCTGGCGGCCTTTGGAACCATTATCGGAATGTTCCTGCTGAACCGTCTGCCCATGCATTACCACCCCGCCATGAAACACGACGCGGTCGCGCGCGCTTCCGACGACGGTTTTTTCATCATCATCGAGTCATCCGATCCGAAATTTGAGGAAAAGACGACAACCGCCTTCCTGAAAGACATCGGAGGCGCCAACGTCACCAAACTCGAAGACTGACCATGCGTATCTTCTTCGCCATACTGGCCTTTTCCCTGGTCGCCCTGATTTCCATTCTCGGGTTTCGCGGG
>PXBO01000090.1 GCA_003566885.1 Opitutia bacterium
CTCCCCCGCCACCACCCGGGTCATGCAGTGGTACACCCCGCTCATCTCCCCCAAAACCTTCAGTCGCCTGCGATTCAATCTCATACCCCACACCCCATCCCGCCAAACCGAACCTGTCAAGTCATATTTTGCCTGGCAAAATATTATCTGGTTTGGGGAATCGAGGCGTCTCTAACGCTGGCGATCGGCGATCAATGCCAGGGTTGCCGTTGTAGGGACAATCCTGGCAGTTGCAGGGGTTCTTCACTGTACGGCCCGTCGAATTCCGGAACGGTGAAGTCGTGGGTGATGCTGTCGTGGTGTTCCACCCAAATGGCCTCAGTCGCATCATCTCGAACTGTCACCGGCCTAGGTTCAGTGTAGCCGATTCTCAACGTGTAGTCGCCGGGCCCAGATCGTCGATTGCAAACGACCCGTCCGGCGCGAGCACGAAGTTGCTGGCCCGTACCGCACGTTCCCGGAAATTCGCCTTCCCTTCCTCGCTAGCCTGCCACTCGTGGATATTATCCAAACTCAGCCGTTCCGATCGCTCAGCTACCAGACCGGCGGGTTGCACGAATCCGTAACGAAAGCTCATATTTTGCCTTTCAATAAACGTCAACTCGACTGTTTCCTCCGGACCGGTCTGGCGGGTCGACGTGCGAATGGCCTGGGAATGTTCGCGAATTTATTCGCGAAATACGGCTGAAGTCAAGCGTATTTTCGCGAAAGACCTCGCGAAACAATCCGCCGGCCGCAATTATCCTGCATCTTTTCCCAGAGTGACCACGCACTCCAAATGCCGGGTCTGGGGGAAGAGGTCGAAGGGTTGTACTTTAAGAATTTTATAGCCGTTCTGGCGGAAGGATTTGAGGTCGCGGATCTGGGTGGCCGGGTTGCAGGAGACGTAAACCACGCGGGCGGGCGCGTAATCAAAGAGTTGTTTCAAGAAAGTATGGTCCGTGCCACGGCGCGGAGGGTCGATGATCACCGAGGTTTCCTCACCCGGAAAGTCCACTCCGGAAAATATGGACGCGGCGTCTCCCACCTGGAACGAACAGTTATCAACTTCATTCAGGCGCGCGTTCTCCTCCGCCCAAGACGCCGCCCTTTCGCTGACTTCGATTCCGGCCACTCGCTCAAAACGATCGGCCAGACTCAAAGCAAAGAGTCCCGAACCGCAGTAGGCGTCTATCAAACAACGGGCCGTCCCGCTCTCCCTTCCCACGTGTCCGATGAGTTCCTCAAGGATGAAAGGATTGTTCTGAAAAAATTCGCCCGCCAGAAATCGAAACCGCAACGAACCGACCCGTTCGGTGATCACCATCCGGGGGTCCGTGACCACTCCTTCTTCCGAATCACGCAACAGCAGCGTCGCTCCCTTTTTATACTTTCCGGCTTCGCGAAACACCTCTTCCCGGACCTTCGGCAGCGCAATATTGATGCCATCGGTGGCAATGGGACACTCCGATACATCCACCAGGCGCCGGCGCGAGCCCTGCGCCAGGAAGCCGATGGCGGGTGACTCGCCCGGGCGCGGCCGCTGAAAGTGAGGCGTCAGTTTCGACCGGTAACCGTAGAGCCGCGGCGACGGAACCACCGGTTCCACATCGGCTTCGATATCAGCCATACGCTGCAGCAACTCCGCGACCTGGCGGCGCTTCCATCGCAATTGTTCCTCGTAGTCCAGGTTCTGATACTGGCACCCTCCGCAGGTTCCAAACACCGGGCAGCGCGGCTCCACGCGGTGCGGCGACCGTCGCAGAACTTCCACCAGGTCCGCCTCCGAATAGTTCTTGTGATTGCGGTAAACCCGGACCCGCACCAATTCACCTGGCAGGGCATACGGCACCATCACCACCCATCCGTCGACCCGCCCCACTCCCTGTCCAAGGTTGGTCAGGGAGGTAGTCTCCAGCTCAATTTCCGCATGGTAGGCGAACGGGTGATCGTTGAACGGCTTTTTTCCCATAGTTACCGGGATCTAATCTCAGCCAGCCACCAAAATCAACGGGATTTGTCCGGCCTACTCTCGCAACCGCAACAACCGTTCTCCCGCCGCGTGAAGGGTTTCTTCGCGTTTGGCGAAATGCAGGCGCAGGTAACGGTGTTCGGGTTCGCGAAAGAAACTCGACCCCGGCACGCCGGCCACCCCGATCTCCCGGAGAATCGTTTCCGCGGCGACGGTGTCGTCGGCAAAGCCGAGCGGAGAGATGTCCACCATCACATAATAAGCCCCCTGCGGCTCGGTAAAAGACAATCTCGTCCGGCCCAGGTAACCGAGCAGGACATCCCGCTTGCTCGCATACCCCGCCCTCAAATCCTCGTAGTACGCCTCCGGCAGTTCCAGTCCGGCCACCGCCGCTTCCTGCAACGGCGCCGCGGCGCCAACGGTCAGAAAATCATGCACCTTGCGGGCCTGATGCACCACTTTGGGAGCAGCCATGACATACCCCAGGCGCCAGCCGGTAATCGAGTAGGTCTTGGACAGGGAGTTACATACGATCGTCCGTTCGAAAGCCCCCGGCAGCGCCGCGAAGGAAACGTGCCGATGCGGTTCGTAGACGATGTGCTCGTAGGGTTCGTCGGTGATGACAAACGCGTCGTGGCGTTCGGCGAGGTCGAGAATGGTCTGCAATTCCTCGCGGGTGAACACCTTGCCGGTGGGATTGGACGGGTTGCAGACAATGATGGCCTTTATTCCCGAGGCGAAAGCCTCCGCCAGTTCCTCTGGATCAAAGCAAAAGTCTGGAGGACGCAACGGCACGTACACCGGCTCCGCGCCCGACAGGATCGCGTCGGCGGCGTAGTTTTCGTAAAAGGGCGAAAACACCGCCACCCGATCGCCCGGGTTGCAGGCCGTCATCATGGCCACCATCATTGCCTCGGTGCTCCCGCAGGTGACCACCAGGTTTTCGTCGGGATCGATCTCCATCCCGGTAAACCTGTGAATCTTACGCGCCAGCGCCTCGCGAAAACGCGGCGCCCCCCAGGTCACCGCATACTGGTGATGCGGCCCGCGCGCGGCCTCCTCCAACGCCCGCAACAACACCTCCGGCGGATCGAAGTCCGGAAACCCCTGCGAAAGGTTGATCGCCCCGTGCTCGTTGGCGAGCCGGGTCATTTCCCGAATCACGGATTCGGTAAATACGGAAAGGCGTCTGGCAGTCTGCGGCATAGTTGGAATTTTCGATTACGGATTTGGAGTTATGTCCGGCCCCGCCGGGCGGGACAATCCCAGGAAGGATAATCTTCACTCACTTTGCCCCCTATTCCAAGCAAAGGCGACGACCGCCCCGGGCATTCCGTCCCTCGGGCCGGAACCTTTGTCAACCGTCGCCTGGCGGCCGATGCCCGGAATAGGCCGAAAGCGCTGCAACGTGAATCGTTTTCCCCCTTCTTGGTTGCTCGACTTCGTCTCCGCGAGAGCCCATGATTTCCAACGATCGACCATCGAACAGCGCCGGTTGTCTTCCGCAGCGGGCCGGCGGAGAGCGGACTATTCATGCGTGAGGGATCGAGAGCAATGCCTTTGAACAGCCAAACCGCCAAAATCCTCGCCCTAAATCCATCCGGATCCCGAAGTTTCGAACACGCCGCCGAAAAGGCTAAAGAAATCCACGCCACGCATGTCTTGATCACGGAGGACCTACCCGTTGCATCGTGGCAAATGGGATCGGGCGAAGATCCCTATCCCGCCTGGTACCTTCACCAACCTGCTCTTTTGAAGATCTTCCCGCCGGACATGATCAAACCGTACGTTGATCCGAACCACGCCGAGTCGGTGGCTTCGATTCTCGAAGAACGCTGCTCGATTCTGCGAACCTTCGGCCTGAAGGCCTATTATTGCACAAACGAGCCGCAGGTGCTCTCCGAGGCGTTTTTCCGTGATCACCCCTTGTTACGCGGCCCGCGCGTGGATCAGCCCCATCGCTCACGGCGTCCCCATTTTGCCCCATGCACGGACCGTCCGGAAGTTCTCAACCTCTACCGGGAATCGATGCAAATGCTGCTCCAACGATGTCCGGAAGTTTCGCTGTTTTCCTTCCTGACAACCGATTCGGGATCGGGCTTCTGCTGGGCGCCCGCTTTATACCCGGGCCGCAATGGCCCGCCGGAGTGCGAGGCGACTTCCATGAGCGACCGCATCAGCACGTTCTTGCGAACTCTGAAAGCCTCCGCCGAAGAAAACGGCCGGGAAATCGAACTGAACCTGGTGGAAATTCCGCCACGGCGATGGATGGCCCCGACTTTCGATGAGCCGGAAGCCATCGCCCGCAAATTGCCGCGGGGGCTTGCCGTGAATAGCCGGGAAGGACCGGATGGACGGCCGTTTATCAGCGGAACGGGACTGGAGACTCTTTGGGGCAACTGTTTTTACCCCCTCACCGGCCTGCCGCGTCCGGTCGCCTTCCTTCGGCACCTGGCCGCCTCATACCGGCACTCGGCACCCCGCAAAGTCCTCGCCTTTACCGATTCCGCGAACAACGACCTCAACTTTTCGCTGGCCTATGAATTCAACGCGGCGCACGCAAGCAACCGCCTTGAGCAGATGGCATTCCTGCGAAAAATCGCGAGCCGGATCGCGGGTGAAGACGCGGCGGACCCTTTGCTCGACCTGTGGTTGACGATCGACGATATCGAAACCTTGCTCGAACCACTCGATTTCGGCCCGATCCTGCGGATGGGTTGCGTGCTGGCCCGCTGGATCAACCGTCCGTTCGTTCCCTTCCCCGAAGAGCTGGATTCCACGGAATCGGGGTACTGGCGCGCATTTCTTTTCCAGGCGAAAGGAGACGTACAGGCGAACGACCTGGCCGACATTCAAGGCATGCGCATGTTTTCCGGATGGGGAGCCCGCATGTTGGTTGAGCGGACAATCGAACGGATTCTGGAACGGCTGGAAACCAGTTTCCCCCTTGCGGAGGCCGCGGGCCAACGGAAAACGTTGACGCGCTTAAAGGCGCTTCGCTGCCTGATCCGCACATGCCGCAACGCCGTGGCCTACCAGGCTCAGCTCGATCGTGTCAACGAAGCGAACGTACCTCCCGATCCCGATCCGGTGCTCGGGACGAAGGCGACATGGGCCCGCAACGACTTGTTGCGGATAGCCCGCGAGGAGATCCACAACTGCATAGAGCTGAAATGCGTACTAAGCGAGGCAGGGGATGAGCATGTTCTGGATACGGCTTCCTCTCCGCAAGAAGAAACAATCATGCGGCTCGGCCCCGACCTGCAAACCCAACTGGTCAGGAAAACGGAGATAATGTTCGAACACTGGAGGGATTACGACCGCCTGTTTACCGAACCCAACGTGTGAAATTCGCTCGGCTGTCCGCCAACCACCCTCGGGAGTAGATCATGGAAAGCAAGGCCGACTATCGGAATGAAAATTATTCCCGACTCAAAGATTTTCTCGATTGGACATTGCCTTCAGGGCTACAAAGAGGAAGGAGAATTCTGCACGCTGCAAAACGGCGCTATCACGACGTCAAGCCGCGCCTACGGAATATCGAGGTTTGAGAACGTAAGCAGACGTTAAGAAGCAACAACTATGTATTTCAGCACCACCGACGACAGTATCGAATTACAAAAGATTCAGGACGACCTGACTTTCCTGCACGCCTGTTTCATCGAAATGCTCCGGGAGCTGGACGAGGAGGAAGTCATTCACCAGATCGAGGGCCTCAAGGAAGGCGAAACCTCGGCCGCAGCCCCGGAAAAGGTTATCAAGGCCTTCTCGCTTTATTTCCAGTTTATCTCCATCGCAGAGGAAAACGCGGCGGTACAGCTTCGGCGGAAACTCGAAGACGAGCACGGGACCGCTCGTATATCGGGACTCTGGGGTTATATCCTGAGGGAACTCAAGGAAGGAGAGGTCGACGAAGCAACCATCGCCCGATCACTCCGGGATATCCGCATCGAGCCGGTGCTGACCGCCCACCCGACCGAGTCGAAGCGCTCCACGGTCATCGAGCAACTCCGCGCGATCTACCTGCTGATGGTGAAGCGGGAAAACCAAATGTGGACGGCCAACGAGCGACGCCAGATCGCCGTCGATATTAAAACCGCCATGCAACGCCTTTGGTTCACCGGTCAGGTCTTCCTCCAAAAGCCCTCGCTCCAGGATGAATTGCGCAATGTTCTGCACTTCTTTGGCAAAGTTTTCCCCGAGGTCATTCCCCTTTTGGACCGCAGGCTGCGCGACGCCTGGACGGAGGCGGGCTTCGCGGCGGACCAGATCGCCGACCGCTCCGCGCTGCCACGCGTTTCGTTTGGCAACTGGGTGGGCGGCGACCGCGACGGCCATCCTTTTGTCACCGACGTGGTCACCCGTGACACCCTGTTGAAACTCCGGGAAAACGCGCTGCAACTGATCGGCCACGAACTCACCTCACTGGCCCGCCGGCTCAGTCTGTCCGTTTACCAGGCCCCGGTTCCGGAGTTTTTTCAGAATCACCTGAAGACCCTCTCCGAAAAAACCCAAGCCGCCGGCGCATCCGCACTCCAGCGCAACACGGGTGAACCCTGGCGTCAGTATCTCAACCTGATGCAGCTCCGGCTGCCGGTCGACGGCGAAGGCCGCATCATCACCCGCCCGGATCCCGGGTTTCACTACGCATCGGAGGACGAGTTGCTGGCCGACCTCGACACGCTTTCAGATTCCCTCAAAGCCATCGGCGCGCAACGTATTGCTCTGACGGATATACAGACAACGACGCGCAAAGTTGAAACCTTCGGCTTCCATCTCGCCGCCCTCGACATCCGCCAGAACAGTAAGTTTCACGATACCGCCCTGTCCCAGCTCCTGCAGGCTGCAGGCATCGAGGAGGGTCGGTCTTTCGCCCAGTGGCCGGAAGCGAGACGCCGGGAATTCCTCGACGAGGAATTAAAAACCGCCCGCCCGTTTGTCCGTCATCGTGAGGGCATCGGGGTCGAAGCCGACGCGGTGCTGGCGTGCCACCGCGTGCTCTTCCGGCACATCACCCGCTTCGGCTCGCGCGGTATTGGATCCTTGATCATCAGCATGACCCGCAGCGTATCGGACCTGCTCGTCGTCTATGTGCTGGCGCGTGAAGCGGGGCTGATGCGCCGCACGGACGAAGGCCTGATCTGCGAGCTGCCCGTCGTTCCGCTCCTGGAAACCATCGAGGATCTGGAAAACGGCCCCGTAATTCTGGACGAATTTCTCGCCCACCCAGTGACGCGCCGCAGCCTGGCGGCGAGAGAAAGTACGGACGCAGCCGATCCGGTTCAGCAGGTCATGATCGGCTACAGTGACAGCAACAAGGACGGCGGTATTCTGGCCAGCCTATGGAGCCTAAACATCGCCCAGCGCAAGCTCGCCGAAGTCGGCCGCAAGCACGGAGTCCGCATTCGCTTTTTCCACGGTCGCGGCGGCACCATCAGCCGCGGCGCCGGGCCCACCCGCCGATTTATCGCCGGTCTTCCCCCGGAAACGATCCGTGGCGACATGCGACTGACCGAACAAGGTGAAGTGATTTCCCAGAAATACGCCAACCCGCCGACCGCCTGCTACAACCTGGAACTCCTGCAAGCCGGCACCGCCGGTCTCACCCTTGGAAACCGCTCGACCGCGGCCCGCCGGATCGCGGCGTTGGAGGAGGAACTCGAACCGATCATTGACCGCCTCTATAATTACAGTCTGAAAAGCTACCAGGGTCTGGTCCGTTCCGATGAATTCGTCCGGTTTTTCGCCCAGGCCACCCCGATCGACATTATCGAACTAAGCAGCATCGGTTCGCGTCCGGCGCGACGAACCGGCCAGCGCACTTTCGCCGACCTCCGCGCCATTCCCTGGGTTTTCAGTTGGAGCCAGTCCCGATTCTTCCTCACCGGCTGGTACGGGGTCGGGTCGGCATTGGAACAGCTCAAGAACGCTGACGCAGATGCCTTCGAGGCGCTGAGCCGGCACGCGGTGGAATTCATGCCTTTCCGGTACATCATCACCAACGCCTCCTCCGCCATCGCCTTCACCGATACCGGCATCATGGAAGCCTACTCCTCGCTGGTGGACGATTCGAAGCTGGCGGAACACTACCTAAAGCAGATCACCGCCGAATTCGAGCGCACGCGCGAGCACTTGGAAGCCCTTTACGGCCACAAACTGACGGATCGCCGCCCGCGCATGTACAGGATGATCGGATTCCGCTCGGAGCGACTGCGTCCGCTGCACAACCTGCAGATCGACAAGCTCCGCATCTGGCGCGAACACAAGGCGGCAGGTCGGGAAGACGAAGCCAACACCCTCCTCCCGGAAATGCTCCTCCTGATCAATGCCATCGCCAGCGGTCTGGGCATGACCGGCTGACGCAGGCAACGGAAAATATCAGCGCGAGATCTCTTCGGTCGGGCTCTCCTGGCGGAATCCGAGTTTGTCGCCTTCGCGAACGACCTGGACGGGATGACCCGCCTTGATGTCGCCACGCAGGAGCGCCTCGGCCAACGGGTCTTCGATGTACTGTTCCACCGCGCGCCTGAGAGGACGCGCGCCGTACTTGTCGTCGTAACCCTTCTCACCGATAAAGGCCTTGGCTTCCGCGTCCACATTCAGAGTGATCTTGCGATCCTTCAAACGTTTCGAGAGCTGTGCGATCTCCAGATCGACGATTGCCAGCACATCCTCACGGCCGAGCGAGCGGAAGACGATGATGTCGCTGATCCGGTTGAGGAACTCCGGTTTGAAGATCCGTTTGGCTTCCTCATTGATCTTTTCCTTCGTCTTCTCAAAATCGTCCATGCCGGTGTTGGTGGCTCCGAAGCCCATCGAAGTCTGCTTTTGGATGAGTTGGGCGCCGACGTTGGACGTCATGATTATGACCGTATTGCGAAAGTCCACCCGGCGTCCGAGACTGTCGGTGAGTCGTCCATCCTCCAGAACCTGCAAAAGGAGCTGGATAACTTCCGGATGGGCCTTTTCCACCTCGTCGAAAAGGATCACCGAGTAGGGACGGCGACGAACCGCTTCGGAGAGCTGACCGCCCTCTTCGTAGCCGACGTACCCCGGAGGGGATCCGATCAGACGGGACAAGGAAAACTTTTCCATGTACTCGGACATGTCGATCTGGATGATCGAATCCTGATTTCCGAACATTTTCTCGGCCAAAGTCTTGGCCAGGTGAGTCTTGCCCACCCCGGTGGGGCCGAGAAACAGGAACGAGCCGATCGGCCGGCGCGGATCTTTAAGATCGGCCCGGGAGCGACGCAGCGCTTTGGCGATAGCCAGGGTGGCCTCGTCCTGCCCGACGACCGACCGTTGCAGTTCCTTTTCGATATTGAGCAGTTTTTCCGCTTCTTTCTTCTCCAGACGACTGAGCGGAATACCGGTCCAATCGGCCACGATTTGAAGCATATCCTCCTCGTCCACCGTGATCTGAGTCTCCTTGCGGGTACGCTTCCACTCCTCCATGGCGTGTTCGCGTTTGGCGCGGAGTTGCTTTTCCTGGTCGCGGAACTTGGCCGCTTCCTCAAAATGCTGCTTACTGATCGCGTCTTCCTTTTTGCCGCAAATCAGATCGATCTCCTTGCCCAGCTCTTCAATGGCGGGGGGCCGGTTGAGCGAAGCGATACGCGCACGGGCGCCGGCCTCGTCGAGCACATCGATGGCCTTGTCCGGCAGGAAACGTCCCGTTATATAACGATCGGAGAGCTTGACCGCGACGTCCAGGGAAAGATCGGTGTAAGTAACCTTGTGATGCTCCTCGTATTTGGAGCGGATTCCCTTGAGAATGAGAATGGAGTCCTCCACCGACGGCGCTTCGACCTTGACGCTTTGGAAACGGCGATCGAGCGCGCTGTCCTTTTCAATATACTTGCGGTATTCACCCAGCGTGGTGGCGCCGATGCACTGGAGCTCACCCCGGGAAAGCGCCGGCTTAAAAATATTGGAGGCGTCCATCGCGCCCTCGGCGGCGCCCGCTCCGACGATGGTGTGGAGTTCGTCGATGAAGATGATGACGTTCTTCATCCGTTTGATCTCCTCCATCACGGCCTTGATCCGCTCTTCGAACTGGCCCCGGTACTTGGTGCCGGCAACCATGAGAGCGAGATCGAGGGTGATGATTCGCTTGTCGGCCAGAATTTCCGGCACGATACCGTTGGCCACCTCAATGGCCAGCCCCTCGACGATCGCGGTCTTGCCCACCCCGGCCTCACCGATCAGCACCGGGTTGTTCTTGGTGCGGCGGCAGAGAATTTGGATCACCCGGCGGATCTCGGTTTGTCGTCCGACCACCGGATCCAGGTCCCCCTTCTGCGCGAGCTCGGTCAAATCACGGCCAAACGCCTTGAGCGCCGGAGTTTTCTGGTCCTTCTTTTCGTCGCCGCCCGAACGGCCGGAGGCCATGGATTCCTCCGCCTCTCCGGAGAACTGGGGATCCAGTTCGCTGAGAATTTCGTTGCGGGTACGCTCGATATCGATCTCCAGCGATTTGAGGACGCGAGCGGCGACGCCTTCGCCCTCGCGCAGCAGGCCCAGCAGGATGTGCTCCGTGCCCACGTAGCTGTGATTGAGCGCTTTGGCTTCCTTACCGGCCAGCGCGAGCACCTTCTTCACACGCGGGGTGTAGGGAATGTTGCCGGTCGGCTTTCCCTCGGGCCCCATGCCGACCTGTTTTTCGACCGCGTTGCGCACCGTGCCGAGATCGAGCCCCATCTTTTGCAAAACACTGACCGCGACGCCCTGGCCGAGCTTGATCAAGCCCAGGAGAATGTGCTCCGTGCCCACGTAGTTATGGTGAAAACGGTCGGCTTCCTTCCGCGCCAGTGCCAGCACCTGCTGGGCGCGGGGAGTGAAATTGTTCATCGGTTCCATGTTTAATCCTTGCTCGTTCGCTTCCTTCTAGGGTTATCAAAGTCGGGTTCTGGAATTTTTTCAAACTCTCTACGCAAATAAGCGGCGCGCAGGACGTCCCGTTCTTCGGATTCGGCCAAATGTTTGGCCGAATACTGAATGTGTCCCGGTTGGCATTCGATCATCAAACGATCGAGCAGGTCGCGGTGCTCCTCATCGAAAATCGTGCGATCCAGACCGAACCGGATGAGCGACAGGAGGTTCATGGCCTCCGAGGAGCTGATGAGGTGCGACGTACGCAAAATGCCGTAAGCACGGGCGATCTTGTCGCGCAGCTTGACCGCCTGCTTTTCAAAAAGACGTTCGCGCGCGTTGTTCTCCTGCTCGATAACGCTTTCCAGTACACCGGAAAGCCGCTTGATGATCTGTCGCTCGCTTTCGCCGAGCGTCATTTGATTGGAGATCTGGAAAATGCTTCCGCTGGCGTCGGACCCCTCGCCGAACAGGCCGCGCACCGCGATGCCAAGCTGATTGACCGCGCGGATTACTTTCTCCATCTGATTGGAAATCACCAACCCCGGAAGGTGCATCATGGCGGATGCGCGCATACCGGTCCCAAGATTGGTGGGGCAGGCCGTCAGGTAACCCAGTTGCGGGGAGTAGGCGTACGGCAGCTTTTCCTCAATCGCGGAGTCGATACGATCGATCGCCCTCCAGACGCGATTAAAATGAAACCCGCTGCGCAGAACCTGAATACGAAGGTGATCCTCCTCGTTCACCATGACCACGCAGGACTGGTCCTTCCCGATAATCACTCCGGCGCCTTCCTTGCCGGAAATCAGCTCTCGGCTAATGAGGTGGCGCTCGAAGAGGATCTTCTTTTCCAGGTCGGTCAATTCACCGATATCAAAGCTCAGTCCGCGTTTCAAACTGGTAACATCGCCGACGGACTCGAAGCACCCGGCCAGGATTTCCTTTCTCTGATCCATCGAAGCCCACCCGGGAAAGGAATATCCGGCGAGGTTCCGGGCCAGACGGATCCGGGTACTGAGCACAATCGGACACTTGCTGACATTTCCGTGGGTCAGCTCGGCCTTGGCTTCGAGTAAAGGTTTGATCTGCATGGAACTTATTTCGTGGTTTGCCCGGCGTTCTTGAGCGCTTCGATCCGGTCGCGAAAATCGGCCGCCTCCTCGTAGCGCTCCGCCGCCACCGCCTTGCGCAGTTCCTCTTCCAGACGTGTGACTTCCTCGCGGCGCGACAGGGTGGCCTCGACGTTGGCGGGAACCTTTCCGCAGTGGCGCGTGCCTTTATGCATGTTTCCCAGAATCGCCTGAATCGTTTCACCGAACTGCTCGTAGCAGGAAGGGCAGCCGAGACGTCCCGTCTTGCGAAATTCCTTCTGTGTATAACCGCAGGAATGACAGGTACCTCCATTCTCCGTCGGCGCGCGCGGCTCATCCACCACCGATTTGATCAGCAGTTCGGCCAGCGAGAATCCGTTCGGATCCGTGACTCCCTTGGCCTGGGCACAGGACTCACACAAATCCACTTTGTGAATTTTGTTGTTCAGAATCTGAGTCAGATGAACCGTCGCCTGGTTATCGCACAGATCACATTTTAATGCTTTGCCCATGAATTTAACTATATCACCTAAAACCGGTAAGATCGACTAAAAGATTGGCCCGAACGGTCGTTCCGTCGTCAATCCCCATATGAAGATACGCACAAACCGTGCCGGACGACCAACCCGCGCGATTTCATCCCGCAATCGCCCGGTCAGTCAGCACGGCAACGCCCACAAGATCCTTTCCAACGGGAGGCGCCTCCACCAGATACGAGACAAAAAGGCGCAAGTGCGCGCCGAAAACGCGCACCCGCCGCACCGAAGCATAGTCCCCGCAATTCCGCATTGATCAGGAACAAGTCCAGGTCCCGCGAGGTTCGGGCGGCTTCAAAGATGCACACCTTCCCGGCGGACCCGTACACGAAAGTTATCGATAAAACGCTGCGTCACCTCACCCGGGCGGCCGTCGCCGACTTCGCGACCGTCGATACGGACCACCGGCACCACCTCAGCGGCGGTTCCGGTCAGAAAACACTCCTCCGCGGTCCAGAAATCGTAGCGCGTCAGATTGGCTTCCACCAGCGGTACTTCCAACTCCCTCGCGATATCGAACACCGCATCGCGGGTGATGCCCTTGAGCGCGCCGCAACTGGTGTCCGGGGTGTAGAGTCGCCCCTTGCGCAACATGAAAATATTGTCTCCAGTACATTCGGCGACAAAGCCCTGGTCGTTGAGCATAATCGCCTCGGGAGCACCGTGTTGGGACGCCTCGATCCGGGCGAGAACGTTGTTGAGATAATTCAGCGACTTGACAGCGGGATTAATGGCCGCCGGATTGATGCGACGGGTGGGAACCGTCACGATATCGAGCCCTTTTTCGTAATACTCGGCGGGATACAGGGCAATGGTGTCGGCAATCACGATGACCGTGGGACGTTCGCAGCCGACAGGCGAAAGCCCGAGATTGCCGACCCCGCGGGTGACGATCAACCGGATGTACCCGTCGGTCAACCCGTTCCGGCGACAGGTTTCACAGACCACATCCGCCATTTCCCGGCGGGACAGCGGAAGTTTCAGGAGGATCGCTTTGGCGGAAAACTCCAGCCTTTCCAGATGTTCCTCCAGCCGAAAGACGCAGCCGTCGTACAGGCGAATGCCTTCAAACACTCCGTCGCCATAGAGGAGCCCGTGATCGAACACGGAAATCTTGGCATCGGCCTTTTCAACGTACTGTCCGTCCAGATAGATCTTCATAGCGGAAAAACCGTCATACTGGCGACAAGCCGCCCGCCTTGTCTAGGTTTTTGTCGTTCCGGAGCCCCGACCCCGAAAAAGCCCCCGCGGATTCCCGCGGGGGCCTGATATGGCTTCTTGGAGGAGAAACTCCGCAGTGTCGCGGAAAGTTTCCGATATCCTGAAAAAGCGAAGGCTTCGGCTTAGTACCGGTAGGTTTCAGGCTTGTAGGGCCCTTCCACCGGAAGTCCGAGGTACTCGGCCTGGTCCTGGCTCAGCTTGGTCAGTTTGACGCCGATCCGCTCCAGGTGAAGGCGCGCGACTTCCTCGTCGAGTTCCTTGGAGAGCAGGTACACCTTCTTTTCGTAATTGTCCTTGTTCTTCCAAAGGTCGATCTGGGCCAGAGTTTGGTTGGTGAAGGAGTTGGACATGACAAACGACGGGTGGCCGGTGGCGCAACCGAGGTTGACCAAACGTCCTTCCGCCAGCACCAGGATACGGTGACCGTCCGGAAACCGGAACTGGTCGACCTGAGGCTTGATGTTGACCTTCTCGATCCCGTTCCAGTTTTCCAGCTTATCGATCTGGATCTCATTGTCGAAGTGACCGATGTTGCAGACGATAGCCTGGTCCTTCATCTTGGACATGTGCTCGGCCGTGATGACGTCCTTGTTGCCGGTGGTGGTCACGTAAATATCGGCCCAGCCGAGGGTGGCCTCGACGGTGTTCACCTCGAACCCTTCCATGGCGGCCTGCAGGGCGCAGATCGGATCGATTTCGGTGACGATGACCCGGGCGCCGAGACCGCGCAGAGACTGGGCGGAACCCTTGCCGACATCTCCGTAACCGCAAACAACCGCGACCTTGCCCGCCACCATGGTGTCGGTGGCGCGCTTGATGCCGTCGACCAGCGACTCGCGGCAACCGTAAAGGTTGTCGAACTTGCTCTTGGTGACCGAGTCGTTGACGTTGATCGCCGGCACCAGGAGGGTGCCGTTCTTCATCATGGAATAAAGGCGATGCACCCCGGTGGTGGTTTCCTCGGAAACGCCCTTCCACTCCTTAACCATATCGTGCCAGTGGGTCGGGTTCTCGGCGTGAATCTTCTTGAGGAGATCCTTAACGATCGCCTCTTCCTTGTTGGGCGAATCGGTGTGGACCCACTCGCTGCCGTTTTCCAGTTCGTACCCCTTGTGAATGAGGAGCGTGGCGTCGCCGCCGTCGTCGACGATCAATTGCGGTCCCTTGCCTTCCGGGAAGGTCAGCGCCTGGTGGGTGCACCACCAGTACTCCTCCAAGGTCTCGCCCTTCCAGGCGAAAATCGGTGTGCCCCGCTCGACGCAGGCCGCGGCCGCGTGGTCCTGGGTGGAGAAAATATTACAGCTCGCCCAGCGCACATCGGCTCCGAGAGCCTGGAGGGTTTCAATCAGGACGGCAGTCTGAATCGTCATGTGCAGAGAGCCGGTAATGCGCACTCCCTGCAACGGTTTTTCTTTGGCGTATTTTTCGCGCACGGACATCAATCCGGGCATTTCCACCTCGGCGATATCCATTTCCTTACGGCCCCATTCGGCCAGCGAAAGATCCGCGATTTTGTAGTCTTGTTCGACTGCGGTTTGCGTACTCATAAATGTCTTTTGGTTAAATTTTCACGTAAAACCCGGACGAACGAAATCCGCCCGTCCGGAAAAGCGAGAGACGGTGCCGGCCTCAGGCGGAAACCGCCGCGCCGTGTTTTTCCACCGCCTTCTTCAAGGCGTCCACCCGGTTGGTCTGTTCCCAGGGCAAATCATCCTTGCCGAAGTGACCGTAGTTGGTGGTCCGCCGGTAAATCGGGCGCAAAAGGTCGAGTTGTTCGACGATTTCCGAAGGCTTGAAACCGAAAACCTCGATCACCGCTTCACGGATGAGGTCATCGGAAACTTTTCCCGTCCCGAAGGTATCCACAAAAATGCTGACCGGACGGGGATGGCCGATGGCGTATGCCACCTGCAACTCCGCCTTGCCGGCCAGTCCGGCGGCCACGACGTTCTTGGCGACCCAACGGCACATGTAGGCGGCCGACCGGTCGACTTTGGACGGGTCCTTGCCCGAGAAAGCTCCGCCCCCATGCCGGCTCCAGCCGCCGTAGGTGTCGACGATGATCTTGCGACCGGTGAGCCCGCAATCTCCCTGCGGACCGCCGACGACAAACTTGCCCGTCGGATTGATGAGGATTTCGGTTTCCTCGTTCATCATTTCCGCAGGCAGCACCTTTTTGATCACGTTCTCGGTCAGATACCGCTTGATTTCGGAGTGCTTGACCCCTTCGGCGTGCTGGGTGGAAATGACCACCGCGGTGATCACCTTGGGCTTGCCGTCTTCATAACGGATGGAAACCTGCGATTTGGCGTCGGGCCGCAGCCAGGAAACCTCACCGGCTTTACGGATGCGGGTCAATTCGGCGCCGAGGCGGTGCGAATACATAATCGCCGACGGCATCAACTCGGGCGTCTCGTCGCAGGCGTAACCAAACATGATCCCCTGATCACCGGCTCCCTGCTCGGCGGTTTCCTTGCCCTCGACCTGGCGATCATCCACCCCCTGCGCGATGTCGGGAGACTGCCGCGTGAGGAAATTGGAGACAAAGATCTCGTCCGCATGGAAGATATCGTCGGAATTCACGTAGCCGATCTCGCGGACGGCGTCGCGAACGATTTGCTCGTAATTCAGCTTGGCTTTGGTGGTGATTTCACCGCCCAAAACGACCTGGTTGCTCTTGACGAGCGTCTCGCAGGCCACGCGGCTCTTGGGATCCTGCTCCAGGCAGGCGTCCAGCACGCTGTCGGAAATGAAATCCGATACTTTGTCCGGATGTCCTTCGCCGACGGATTCGGAAGAAAAGATAAATTTCTGTGACATAGCCCCCCAATCTATAAGGGTCTTCCGGGGCTGCGCAAGTCTTTTATCAAAATATTCGGATAGGTTGATGTGTTTTTTAAATCCCGGAGAAAAAAATAAAAAAAATCCCCCGTCAAACGACGGGAGATTTCTGAAAAAAGGCGGAAAGGCGGGGCCTTTATTTTTTGCGGAAAACCAGGATTCCCCACCTGAGATTCCCTTTTTCTCCGTTCTCCACCCAGTGACGCAAACCGCGGGACATATTTTCCACGTACTTTTTCCCGCTTTTTTCCAGCAGTTCGTCCCGATGGCGTTCCAGTTGATCCAGGACCGCACCGTAGTGTTTGCTCAAGTTCTCCGACAAATCGACGAACTCAAAATTTTCCAGGCCAAAATCTTGCGCCGCGTTTCGATAGAACTCGACCGACCCGAGGGAATCGAGCCTCAGACGTTCCAAAACCGGCTTGAGGGTGGCGTCGTCGACACTTTCGCTCTGCATCGGGTCGGTGAAGATCAGCATACCCCCGCTTTTGAGAACCCGCGCCGCCTCATGAATCGCTTTTCTGCGGTCCCCGCTGTGCAGGAAGGAATCCTGCGACCAAACGACATCGAATCGCTCGTCCGCATAAGGGACGTTTTCGAAATCCCCCTCATCCACGTCGATTTTCCCGGTCAAACCAGCCTCCGCATTCAGCCGCCGGTTCCGTCGGTTCTGAACATTGCTGATATTGAGGCAGGTGACGTGACACCCGTACTTCCGGACCAGATAGCGGGCGGATCCACCGTATCCCGCCCCCAGATCGAGGATGCGGGAGTCGGCGTCGACCCCTTTGGGCAAAAGACCGGTCATGCGATCCAGGGTGCGTTGACTCGCTTCGGCGATGCTCTCACCCTTCTTTTCGTAGACACCGATGCGAATGTCTTCACCACCCCAAATCTTGGCGTAAAAATTATCCGCTTCGGCACTGTCGTAATAATTCCGGCTGTCCGCCACCACGGCTGAGCGCCCCCGGTAATCCTCCTCCAGCTCCGACGGATCCATATACTTTTTCTCAGCGACATGGATGAAAAAGTCCGGATCGTCGTCATGGTAGGTTTCCTGAAAATCCCCGAAGGTTTTGATGCGCTGGAAACCGACCTCCCGCATCAGGCGGGTGGTGTAGTCCTTGCGCAGCGGAAACATATTTAAATGGAACACCGATTGGTCGGGGAACTCGTAGCGGAAGCGAGCCAATCCCGGATCGATGTGCTCCGGCTCGGCCTTCACGTTGTCCCCGCAGTAATAATAGGTGTGCTTTGAGGAGAAGCCGTGATCCAGCATACTGTCGTAATTGCGCTGATCGAGAATCAGCACGCCGTCATGATTCAGCAGAGCGTAAAACTCGGCCAGCGTCTTGCGGCGATCGTGTTCCGAGTGGAGGTGGGTAAAGGAGTTTCCAAGGCAGATCACGGCGTCGAATTTCCCGTGAACATCGCGATTCATCCAGCGCCAATCCGCCTGAACCGTCCGCAGAATATACCCGCGGTCCTTGCCGTTGGCGAAGGCCTTGGCCAGCATTTCAGGACTGCCGTCAGCCGTAACCACATCGAATCCGGCCCGCAGAAGGCGCACCGAATGAAAGCCCGTGCCGGCGGCGGCATCCAGCACCCGCCGGGCGCCGCGCTTTTTTAATTCGTCGATGAAAAACTGACCTTCGCTCGTTTCGCGGGCATCCCAGTCAATCAGCTGGTCCCACTTGTCCACAAACTGGTGGATGTACTCCTCCTTGTAATGATCCGTATCCCGGATTTCGATGGGGTTGTCCCCAAATTCCTGTCGTTTCTCTTCTTTCGTTGCCATAATTTCGCCTATCATTCTCATGGCGAACATCCTGCGGATGAACGCACCATTGTTATGATTCTCTCCCGAAAAAGTTGTGGGATGAAAACGGAAAGCACCGCCTGTCGGAACGCGGCAAAAGGGAATTAATCCCACACGTTCGCCGGATACTCTCCAATCATCCGTAAAAACTTAATCTTTACCACATCGGGGAGGGATGTGAAGCCCCAATTTGAAAATGGTCCGATAAACACCTGATATTGCCCGCCTTCCGCCGCTGACGCCTTGACCCCCAACCTGCCGCCCGCTAGCCTTGCTTCCAAATCAAAACGCTTCCCACTTGCACGCATTTCTCCAGTTTTTGGCCGATCTCTGGCCTCTCTTTGCCGCGGCGGCCACGCTGCTGATGGCCATCATCGCTTCGGTCCACGCCATCCTGACCAAGCGAGAGACCAGCGCAGCGGTGGGATGGGTGGGGGTAATCTGGCTGGTGCCGGTGGTCGGCACCGTCCTCTACCTGATTCTCGGGATCAACCGGATCAGCCGCCGAGCCACGTTGCGGCGCAGTGATATTCCCGCCTTTCACGCATCCGAGCAACTCGCTCCCTGCACGCTGGAAAACCTCTCCGAATCCCTCCCCCCTGAAAAACGTCACCTCGTCTCGCTCGCCCGTCTGGTCAACAACCTCACCAGCCGCCCCCTCCTCAGCGGCAATCGTTTGACCCCGCTGATCTGCGGCGACGATGCCTACCCGCGCATGCTGGAGGCCATCGACCGGGCCGAGGACTCCATTTCCCTCAGCACCTACATCTTCGCCAACGATGCCACGGGACGGGCCTTTGTGGCCGCCCTGGAAAAAGCCGTCAACCGGGGCGTCGAGGTTCGAGTGATCATCGACGCGGTAGGGGCTCGATACTCATTCCCCACCATCCTGCACCGGATGCACCGGGCCGGCATCGACGTCGCGCGCTTCATGCCGTCGATCGTGCCCTGGCAGATGACCTACCTCAATCTTCGCAGTCACCGAAAAATCCTGGTGGTCGACGGCCGCATCGGTTTCACCGGTGGGATGAACATCGCCCAGGGGAACCGGCTGAAGGAAAACCCCTCCCACCCCATCCATGACCTCCACTTCGAAGTTGAAGGGCCGGTGGTGAGCGAACTCCAGGAAACCTTCGCCGAAGACTGGGCCTTCAGCCGCGGCGAGGTCCTGAACGGCGAACTCTGGTTCCCAAAAATCGAACCGGCCGGAAACGTGATCGCCCGCGGCATCACCGACGGCCCGGACGAAAGTTTCGACCGGCTGCGTCTCACTCTGCACGGCGCCCTGGCCACCGCGCAAAAGTCGGTCCGCATCATCACCCCCTATTTCCTGCCGGACAATTCCCTGATCAGCGCCATGAACACCGCCGCCATGCGCGGAGTGGAAATCGACATTCTCATTCCGGATCACAACAACCTGCGCTTCGTCGACTGGGCATGCCTGGCACAAGTAGCCCAAATCATTCGTTGGGGATGCCGCGTCTGGCGCACCCCCCCGCCCTTTCAACACACCAAGGCCACGATCGTCGACGAATTCTGGACCCTCATCGGTTCGGCCAACTGGGATCCCCGCAGCCTCCTGCTCAATTTCGAGTTCAACGTGGAATGTTACGACCGGGAGCTGGCGACCCAGCTGACCGGGATCTTCGACGACACACGGGCCCGATCCCGCCGTCTCACCCTGGAAGAAATCGAAGGGCGCCCGCTTCCCTTCAAAATCCGCGATGGAGTCGCCCGGCTCCTATCTCCCTACCTGTAAAAACACACCCCGCAAAGACCGCGGTTTTTTCCGTGCTTTCCCCGGCTGAATTCCCTAATCTCCCTCCATGCCGGAAACACTGCAACGACGGCACGATCCCATCATTCAGTTCGCCGTATTCATGGAGAACAAGCTGGGACGGCTCCACGATCTGATCCGCGTCCTCTACGAGAACCAGGTGCACGTGATGGCGATGACCGTTCTGGACACCACGGACAGCTCCATTCTGCGCATCATCGTCGACGACCACGAACGGGCCCGCACCATCCTCAGAAGGAGTTCTTTTCATTTCAACGAATCTCCGGTTCTGGTTCTGGAAATGAATTCCTCGGCCGACATTCACCGTGCGCTGTGCGCGCTGCTGGAGGCGGAAATCAACATCCATTACACCTACGCTTTCATCACCCGTCCCAACGACAAATGCGCCCTCGCGCTCAGCGTGGAGGATCCCGACGTCGCCGGCCATGCCCTTAGCCAATGCGGATTTCATATCCTCACCCGCGACGACATCACGCGTTAACCCAACCTCCACAACGCCCCTCGTCCCAC
>PXBO01000051.1 GCA_003566885.1 Opitutia bacterium
CCTCCTCCGCCAGCCAGGCCGGCCTCGGTCTTCTGACCCTGGGCCTGATCGCCGGCGCCTGGTTGACCGCTCTCGCCGCTGCTTCGGGAAATTGATTCGAGCTGGACCGTCTCCGCCTTTTCCGGCAAGGTGCGCCGCATCGAAACAGTTATGGAGAAGATCAAGGCAAACCTGAAGCCGGCCCTGGTGGTTTTGGCCGCCGGAATGGGAAGCCGCTACGGCGGCCTGAAACAAATGGACCCGGTCGGGCCGAACGGGGAAACGGTCCTCGATTATTCCGTTTACGATGCCCGGCGGGCTGGTTTTGGAAAAGTGGTCTTTGTGATCCGCCGCGATTTCGCCGCCGATTTCCAGGAGCGCATCGTGCGTCCCCTGGAATCGGAAATCGAGGTGCGGTGCGCCTACCAGGCACTGGACGATCTTCCGGCCCGATTCCGTCCGCCGTCCGCCCGGACGAAACCTTGGGGAACGGCTCATGCTATCTGGAGCGCGCGCAAGGAAATTTCCGAGCCGTTTGCGGTGATCAACGCCGACGATTTTTACGGAGCGGACGCGTTTCGGGCGCTGGCCCGTTTCTTCCGCGAGACCGCCGCCGGATCCGAGCCGCCCGAGTGCGCCCTGGCCGCCTACCGCCTGCAGGACACCCTTTCGTCTCATGGCTCGGTCGCCCGCGGGGTGCTGGTCACTTCCCCGGAAGGGCGATTGACCGGAATTCGTGAGGTCACCGGTATTGAATCGGATGCGGAAGGGCGTCCGGTCGCGGTGGAGGATAAAGGCCGCCGCGTCCTCGATCCCGATGCCCTGGTCTCCATGAATTGTTGGGGATTCGATCCGCGACTGATGGCCTATTTTGAAGAACGCCTGGAGTGCTTTCTGGCCCAGCACGGAAGCAGCGAAACGAAGGAATTCTATGTGGCCGATCCGGTGGAGAATGCCATCCGTGAGAGCAAGGCGACCTTTCGGGTGCTGTCCCATTCCGGTCGCTGGTTCGGAGTAACCTACCGGGAGGAAAAACCGGAAGTGGTGGCGGCCGTTTCCGCCCTGATCGCGCGCGGCGAGTATCCGGAAAAGTTAAAAGGGATAAGTTAGAAGTGAGAAGTGGAGGGGATTTGCCACGTTGTCGTTCCATCGTCGCAATCATTCGCAATGCCTGGGTATCGAAACCACGCACGGCGGCAAGCGGTGAGCCCCTGAAATGTCGGTTACTTTTACCTTTTACCTTTTCACTTTTCACTTCCACCCTTTCATTTCCCTTGCTCGGGAATTGGCCCCGGGTCATGTTTTGATTTTCATGGGAAACGTATTCGGCAAGTTGTTTACGGTGACCACCTGGGGCGAAAGCCATGGGGGTGGGGTTGGCGTGGTGGTGGATGGATGTCCGCCCGGACTGCCGATCACGGCGGAGGAGATTCAGGTCGAGCTGGACCGCCGCCGGCCCGGCCAGAGCAGGATTGTCACCCAGCGCAAGGAGACGGACGTCGTTACCCTGCTTTCGGGCGTGCACCAGGGACGTACCACTGGAACGCCGATTTCCATGATGGCTCCCAACGTCGATCAGCGGCCCGAGGCCTACGACGAAATGCGCACCCGATTCCGGCCGTCCCACGCCGACTACACCTACCAGATGAAATACGGGCTGCGGGACCCGTCCGGCGGCGGACGCTCTTCCGCCCGCGAGACCATCGGACGGGTGGCGGCGGGCGCCATCGCGCGCAAGATACTGTCGCTGGCCGGGGAAGTGACCATCGCCGGCTTCGTCACGCAGATCCACGATATTGAAATGCCGGAGCGGCCCGGCGTGCCGCTCCGCGAGGAAATCGACGCCAACCCGGTGCGTTGCCCCGATCCGGTCACGGCCAAAAGGATGGAGGAACTCATTCTTGAAGTCCGCAAGGCCGGTGACTCCGTTGGTGGGGTCATCGAGTGCCGGGTGGCCGGTCTTCCGGTCGGTCTGGGGGCGCCGGTTTTCGATAGGCTGGAAGCCGATTTGGCCAAGGCCATGTTATCGCTTCCCGCGACCAAGGGATTCGAGGTGGGTAGCGGATTTGCCGGCACCCGGCTCAAGGGTTCGGAGCACAACGATCCGTTCGAGATCCGCGACGGTGCGATTCGCACCGCAAGTAACCACGCCGGCGGCGTTCTCGGGGGGATTTCCTCCGGCGAGGAGCTGCGCTTTCGCACGGCCTTTAAACCGACCGCGACCATTTTGCAGACCCAGCGAACCGTGACGGAGGCCGGGGAGGAAACCGAGCTGCGGGGGAAAGGCCGACACGACCCCTGCGTGCTCCCCCGGGCGGTGCCGATTGTGGAGGCCATGACCGCGCTGGTTTTATTGGATCACTGGATGCGGCACCAGGCTCATTGCCGAACCTTCGATTTTTCCGGGATACCGGCTTGAGCGAACCGCCGAAACGCGGTCATAATGGGGATAAATGAATCGCCCACTCGTTTATGTTTTTCTGGGAGCGAGCGGCTCCGGACGTCATGAGGTGCTCGCCGATCTGATTGCCGGCATGCCCGATTCAGCCCGCGTGGCCCTCTCCCTCCCGGAAACGGCCTGTGACCCCGGTGAAGCCTTGCGTCCGGTGGCCGAACACGTTTTGCGGTCCGATTGGCGCCTGGTGGAGGACGAGCTCGAAGTTGAGATTCCCGAGGGCGCGACCCATTTTTTTATGCTCACCAGCGGCGACAGTAATCCGGTCGATCAGATCGAGGCGTTATATCATTGGGGTCGGGACAACGGGGCCGGTATCGACCGGATCGTGACCGTGGTGAACTGCCGGCTGGTGTCGGAGAATCCGGGCCTGGAGAAATGGTACGACGCCTGTATTCACTTTTCCGATTACGTTTTGCTCAACCGAAGAGAAGGGGTCTCCGAGGGGTGGATCCGGGGATTCCAGGAACGCTATCGCAAGGCGTTCTTCCCGTGCATATTCGAGATGGTAAAGAAAGGACGGGTCAAGAATCCGGCCCTGGTGCTCGATCCGCTTCCGCGCCGCCTCTCGCATTTGTTCGACGAACCTCTGGAGGCGGATTTTGAGTTTGATTCCGAGGAGGAGAGTGCTGATGACGACGACAACGATCCCGCTGTCGACCCTTACCTCGAGCGCCTGCCTTCGGGTCGGCGAGCCCGGGAAATTCCGGACATCGCCCGTTTTCTCCCCTTGTGAAGGAGGGTCGCTTCGTTTCCGGAGCGCGTTCGGCCGACTTTCTCGACGGGCGCCACGATCGGCTGAGAGGGGATTCGAAATTTTACTTTCTGGGCTTGCCTGCCGCGGACGGACTTCAATATACGTTTTGTTTTCACCCAAAGCTCAGGTGGTGGAATTGGTAGACACGCATGATTCAGGTTCATGTGCCGAGAGGTGTGGGGGTTCGAGTCCCCCCCTGAGCACCGCTTGAAAAGCCGCCGATCCGATGACCGGCGGCTTTTTTGCGTGGGATGATGGTTGACTCGACCGAAGTGATGTCCTTTATGGGAATGGCTGGGGGAAGAAAATCCGGCATCGATTTTAAAAACCCGCACCCGGGCGCGTTTTGTCCGGCGTCGCACAATACCTGATCGAATAACACCTAAAATGAAAAAGAAGATCGCAGCAGTCTTTTCAATTGCGACCGTTACGGCGGCGCTGGCCACTTCGGTTTCCGCCCAAAGCATGTATTATGAGGATGCGGTTCCCCGGGCTACGGCGGTGGTTGGCTGGGAGTCGGAATATGTTTTCCGCGGGGTGCAGGCTTCAAAACGGGTCGTTCGTCCCGGGCTCGCTTTGGAAATGAACGATGCCTATGCCGGGGTCGAAGGAATCCTATCGACTGACAGCGGCTTGTCTCACCTGCATGAACTCGATTTTTACGCTGGGTTTCGGCACGATCTCGACGATTTGCTGCTCATGGATTTGGGCGGCGTCCTTTATTATTTTCCGCGATTGGATCGGGAGATGCCCCGTGAGGATGACTTGACCGGCGAGCTGTATCTTGGGGTTGGATTGGGTGTGCCGTTGGACCCCTGGCTCTACTTTTCCTATGATGTCGTGTTGGAGGATTTTACCATTGAGGGACGTCTCTCCCATGAGATCCCTCTCGATGATCAATGGTCCCTCGAACTGGCGGCGGCCGGCGGACACGCCTGGCTGCGGGAAGGCAAGCCCTGGATGGCGGGGTCCGTCAACTATTTCTACGCGGAGACCCGGGCGGATGTGCGGTATGCCATCAATGAAACGACGTCTGTCTCCGCCGGCGGCCGTTATTCGACCAATGATTTGAGCCGAAGCGATCGGCTTTCTTCGTCCGGGGCGAATCGCGCCAACCTTTGGTGGGGTGCCGCCTTCACCGCCGAATTCTGAGGCGGGAGGAGGAGCCGGGTCGCCGTTCTTGCGACGGTGCTGAAACCCGAGCCGGCGATTCGACTTGCAAGGTCGGCAGGGGGTATTCGCGTGGAGGGAAGGCCTCCGCGGGGTGCTCAGACGAGCACCCAATCCTTTGGGTCGTAAGCGGGGACGGCGCCGTCGCGGGTGGCGATGAATTCGCCGAACCGGCAGGCGTTCTCCAGGACCTTTGCCGGTTCGTGACGGCCCGCAAGGTAATTCAGGGCGAAGGAGGCCAGAAAGCCGTCCCCGGCCCCCACCGTGTCGCGCACCTCGACCGGCCGGCCGTCGGCGGTGAACCAACGGTCGTGGTCGAGAAACACCGCGCCCTTCTCCGCCCGGGTGACGCATACCCGCAGTACCCCGGTTTGGTCGGCCAGCCTCCGGGCAGCCTCTTCCAGGGGTTGTTTTTCGGAGTCGGGGTCTAGCAGGCGGTAGAGTTCCTCCTCATTGACCTTGAGCAGATCGGCCGGGCGGGCCAGTTCGGCGACGAGGGCAAGGTCGTCGAACGGCGGCCGCAGATTGACATCGTAGATCTTGAAAGGGCCGTCGAGTTTCAGCAGTTCCTGAATGGCCGTGCGGTTGTCTTGCTCGCGTTGGGCCAGTGTGCCGTACACCAGGGCGCGGGCGGAGCGGGTGCGCTCCAGTACGGCCTTATCCACCGGGATCCGGTCCCACGCGACCGGTTGGGCGATCGTGTAGGTGGCGCTGCCGGAGGCGTCGATTCGCACTTTGACGGTGCCGGTGGGAAGATCGGGGTCTCGCCGAACCAGATCGGTCGAGAGTCCTTCGCCTTTGAGACGGTCCAGGGCTTCGTCGCCGAGGAAATCCTCTCCGAGGGTGGTGGCCGGGTAAGCTCCGGCGCCCAGGCGCTGAAGGTGCCGAGCGACGTTGATCGGGGCTCCCCCGAAGAAAAGGCCTTCCGGCAGGCAGTCCCAGAGGGCTTCGCCGTAACAGACGATTTTTGGTGTGGTGGTTGCGGTCATGGTTCGGGAGTGGATTTTCGCTCGATGAATGGCCCTGGAGCCATTTGAGGCGCGGGGGGGCGGAAGGGTCAAGCCGAACGATCTACGGGAGGCAAGCGGCCGGGGCTTTTTCATTTGAGCGCCGATAGCCGTATGGGAAAGCATTACGGCTCTAAAAATTTAAATTCGAGATTCCTCGCTGAAAAATGCGAATCAAAGCCCGCCAGTAAAAAGACCGTGGGCATGTGGCGCCTGGATTCGTGAAATTTGCGCTTTTCGCTGTTTTGGGGTTTCGAGCCGCGCGCGTTGTCGCTTGCCACTGCAACTTCCATGACCGGTGTTGACGAAAGGCGTTTCAGCAGGCAATCAGGTAGGGCGTCCGCTGTCGTCGCTCCCGGACCGAAGGAGAAAGTTCACCGCCGCATAACAGAAGGCGTCGACCCGAGAAATTCGTCTGGAATGTCAATCTTAATCTGAAAATCCGAATGATGAATGCTTACGTCTTCAGGTGCGCGGTTGTTGCGGCTATGGGAGGGTTCCTTTTCGGGTTCGACACCGTGGTGATTTCCGGCGCGGAGCAGGCCGTTCAGCAACTGTGGGGATTGAGTGATGCGATGCACGGCTTGGCAATGAGCATCGCTTTGTGGGGAACGTTGACCGGCGCATTGATCGGCGGGTGGCCCAGCGACCGTTTCGGAAGACAAAGAACCCTGGTTTTCATCGGCGCGCTGTACCTGATTTCCGCCGTCGGTTCGGCGCTGGCTCCGGACCCCGTCACCTTTATGATTTCCCGATTCATCGGCGGTCTGGCTGTGGGGATTTCAACGGTGGCCGCCCCTGTTTACATTTCCGAGATCGCGCCGGCCCGCCTCAGGGGTCGTCTCACCGGAATGTTCCAGTTTAATATCGTTCTCGGGATTCTGGTAGCATTTGGTTCCAACGCTTTTCTTGCCGGGGCCGGCGAAAACGCCTGGCGATGGATGCTGGGAGTCGAGGCTGTTCCGGCGCTGATTTTCGCAGGTTTCTGTCTGACGATTCCGGAGAGTCCCAGGTGGCTTATAGGGCGAAAGGGTGATCGAGAGACGGCACGGAAAACCTTCGCGTTGGTCGAGCCTGAACTCTCACCGGAGGGGATTGAAGCCAAGGTTGAGGAAGTTGCCGGTTTGGCTCAAACCCAAACCAGCCGGGCGCCGTTCTGGACCCGGCGACTGAGGGTGCCCATCATGCTGGCGTTTTTCGTGGCCTTCTTCAATCAGCTTTCGGGAATTAACGCGGTGCTTTACTTCGCTCCGCGAATCTTTCAGATGACCGGTTTGGAGGAAGGTGCGGCCTTGCTTCAGTCGGTAGGCATCGGAGTCACCAATCTTCTCTTTACGCTCGTGGGCCTCTGGCTGATCGACAGAATCGGGCGGCGAACCCTGCTGTACATTGGGTCTTTCGGTTATATTCTCTCGTTGGGACTGGTCTCGTGGGCCTTTTTTGCCGAACAGTTTGCCATGGTGCCATTCCTGATCTTTGCCTTCATCGCCGCGCACGCCGTGGGGCAGGGGGCTGTGATTTGGGTGTTGATTTCAGAAATCTTTCCCAATCGGCAGCGTGCTTACGGACAAGCGCTCGGCAGTTCGACCCACTGGGGATTTGCCGCGCTGTTGACCCTGGTGTTTCCGACCATGGCCACTCTTTTGGCCCCGGGATTCATCTTCCTGTTTTTTTGTTTCATGATGGTTCTGCAACTGCTGTGGGTGATCTTTTTCGTACCGGAAACCAAGGGCCGGCCGCTTGAGGAAATAGAGAAAGAACTGGGCGTCGGCTCCTTGAGCGGCGACGAGCCGCATTCCGGGTTCAGGGTTCCCTGAATGGGGCGACACGACGACAGGGCGTTAAATGATTCAATATCTCTTTTAAACGGAACTACTTGTGTTCAATACCGATTCTTGTTTGGAAAGTCTCTATCTTGGCATGGACGAACGGTTGACGGGGAAGGGTGTGCGGTCGTGATCATCGGGTTAACCGGGGGAATGGCCTGCGGTAAGAGCTCGGCTGCCGAGGCTTTTCGCGCCGAGGGATTCGGATCCATCGATACCGACGAACTGGTGCGGGAAATCCTGCGCGACGATCCCCGGGTGAAGGAGGCGCTGTCAGCCCGCTATGGAGCGGCCGTTATGACCCCCAATGGTGAGGTAGACCGAAAAGCGCTGGCGAAAATCGTATTTGCCTCGCCCGCGGACCTGGCGTGGCTGGAATCCCTCCTGCATCCGGAAGTGGACCGGCTCTGGCGCGAGCGGGTTGCCACTGAACCCGAGCGGAATTGGGTCGTTCAGGTTCCCCTGTTGTTTGAAGCCGGAATGGAAGGCGGGTTTCAGGCTACGGTATGCGTGGCTGCGTCCCCGGGGGTGCGCCGCGAACGGGTTCGTGCCCGGGGCATGACCGATATTGAAGCCGACTCGCGCGACGCCCGGCAGCTTCCGCTGGAAAAAAAGATGGATCTGGCCGACTACGTGATAATAAACGATGGTTCGCGTCGTTTCTTGCACGAGCAGGTGCGGGAACTGGTGGGAATCTTCAAAATCCGGCAGCCGTGACCAAGAGAATCGCAAATGTGGACCCTTTTTCGGCGACCGGGCCTTCCCTTCCGGCGCACGGACGGTTCCTGGCGAATTTATTCGTTGCGCCTCCCGTGGCATACTGTTCCAATATTTTCACCATCGAAGTCGACAGCCCGGCTCCCGTGTTCCGCCACTTGCCGTGCCGACCTTTCGTAGCGAAGATTCGGTAAATCAACCCATCAACGTTCTTTATCCAAGCGCCTGTGACATCCGCCGACGATTTTATCATTCAGCTCATCGAAGAAAAAGGACTCGTGTCCAAGGACGTGGTCGAAGCGACCCGGCGCCAGATCCAGGAGGAGACCGAGCATGATATGATCCAGCGCAGTGTGGTGGATCGCCTGATCGAGGAAGGGGTTCTCGATTCGGGGCGTGTGACCCAGATGCTGGCGGATGAGTTCGGGATGCCGATGGTGGAGCCGGGAAAGTTGAAGCCGCAAAAGGAGGCCTTGACGGCGATCTCCAAGGAGTTGGTGTTGCGGTACAAGGTGTTTCCTTTGACTATGGAGAACAACACCTTGCAGGTGGCGATTACCGACCCGCTGGACGTGGACACCATCGACAACCTCAGTCACGTTCTGCAGTTGGCGGTCGAGCCGGTGGTGGCCGCGCGCAAGGATGTCGACGAAGCCATCCAAAAGTATTACGTCGAGGAAACGGTGGAGAGCCAGCTCTCGGAGTTGGGCGAGGAAATCGGCGAGGAGCGAAGCCTCAAGCTGGGCGGGGATTTGCCGGGAGTCGATGACGATACCGTGTCGGAGGATGACGCACCGATTATACGCCTCGTTTACATGGTTATCACCGAGGCGATCAAACGCCGGGCTTCCGATATTCACCTGGAGCCCCTCGAGAAACGGTTCCGCGTCCGTTATCGTATCGACGGCGTGCTGCACGAAGTTGAAAACCCGCCCAAACGCCTGCAACTGGCCATTATCTCCCGCCTGAAAATCATGGCGCAGATCAGTATCGCTGAGAAGCGCATCCCACAAGACGGGCGTATTCAAGTGAAACTCACCGATCGCGAGCTCGATCTGCGGGTTTCGTCTTTGCCCACGGAGCACGGCGAAAGCATTGTCATGCGAATCCTGGATAAGGAAGGCTTGAAGCTCGGCCTGCCGGAGCTCGGCTTTCTCAGTGACGACCAGGGGACCTTCGAGAAAATCATATCGCTGCCGGACGGCATTTTTCTGGTCACCGGTCCGACCGGTTCCGGTAAGACCACCACCCTGTACGCCTGTTTGAACTACATTAATCGGCCCGACCGGAAGATCATCACGGTGGAGGATCCGGTGGAGTACCAACTCAGCGGAATCAACCAGGTTCAAGTGCGGGCGGAGATCAAAATGACGTTTTCCGCCGCCTTGCGGGCCATGTTGCGTCAGGCGCCCAACATCATCATGATCGGGGAGATCCGTGACGCCGAGACGGGGCACATCGCCATCAACGCCTCGTTGACCGGCCACATGGTATTCAGCACCCTGCACACCAACGATGCACCCAGCGCGGTGACTCGTCTGATCGATATCGGCGTCAAGCCCTTCCTGGTTTCGGCGTCGTTGCGTGCCACCATGGCTCAACGTCTGGTCCGGCGGGTTTGTGCGAAATGCCGGGAGCAGTACCAGGCTACGGATCGCGAATTGCGTTCATTGAATATCAACGACGATGAGGCCGCCTCCGCCAAGTTCATGCGCGGCAAAGGATGTGAGTCCTGCAACGGAACCGGATTCCGGGGCCGAATGGGGATTTTCGAGATTTTCATGCTGAACGAGGAAATTCGTTCGTTGATTTACGAAAACACTTCCACGCAGAAGCTTCGTGCCAAGGCCCGCGAATTGGGCATGCGTTCCATGCGAGAGGATGGCATTCGCAAGGTGACCAGCGGCATGACCACCTTCGAGGAAGTCATCAACGTCACCATCGGCGATTCCTTCTGAAACAGATCGATTTTTCCGCCATTTTTCCCACACCTTCGGAATAACCATTATGAGCTACGACATGAACGACCTTTTGCACCTTACGGTTAACGAGGGTGCTTCCGATCTTCACCTCCAGGTGGGTCAGCCTCCCACCCTGCGGGTGCATGGCGGCCTGACGCCGGTTGAAGGGGACAATCTCCGGCCCGAGGATACGGAGATGCTGATGGAATCGATCACTCCGGACGTCCACCAGCAGCAGGTGAAAACCCAGGGGGGAGCCGATTTCGGGTTCGCCTTTTTGGACAAGGCTCGATTCCGCGTCAGCGTGCTCAAGTCAAAGGGGCACTACGGAATGGTCCTCCGTCAGATTCCCAACGACCTCTTCGGGCTTCGGCAGATCGGATTGCCGGACAGCATCCGCGATCTGCTCTATATCCCGCGTGGTCTGATCCTCGTGACCGGTCCCACCGGTTCCGGAAAAACCACCACCCTGGCCTCGATGCTCAACTACATCAATGAGAACCGGGAAGCTCACGTGATTACCATCGAGGATCCGATCGAGTACTATCACAATCACAAGAAATGCATCATTACCCAACGTGAACTCGGCAACGACGTCCCCAGTTTCGAGGAGGCCATTCGCCGCGCGCTTCGTCAGGATCCGGATGTGATTCTCGTGGGGGAAATGCGCGACCTGGCCACCATTGAGGCCGCGGTGACCGCGGCGGAAACGGGCCACCTTGTGTTCGGAACGCTGCACACCACGGGGGCGGCGCGAACGGTGGACCGCATCGTCGACGCCTTTCCGGCCAATGCCAAGGACATGATCCGGACCCAGTTGGCTTCCTCCATCGTGGCGGTGATATCTCAGGTCCTCTGCAGAAAGGTGGGCGGCGGACGGGTCGCCGGCTTCGAGCTCATGATCACGACGAATTCCATTCGTGCTTTGATCCGTGACAACAAAACCTACCGCATCGCCTCCGATATTCAAACAGGGGCGAACATCGGCATGATCACCCTCGATGCCCACCTGCTCAGCCTTTTCAACAAGGGGAGTATCACGGCGGATGAGGCATTGGACAAAGCTCAGGATACTCAGGAAATGAAGGAAAAACTTATCTCGCTCGGAGCCGAGCTCCAACGTCGCTGATTTCCTGAAACTCTCTTCCTATGTACGAAGCGCACGACCAAGCCATTCTCGAGATTTTCAAGGAAAGCGATCTGCTGACCAAGAATCAGTTGGATGAACTCCAACTGGAGCATGATCGCACCGCCAAACCCTTGGCCGATGTGATTCTCGATTCCGAGTTGATCGAGAAGAACCCTTTTTTCCAGGCGGTGGCCGATCATCTCGGCATGGAATACGTGTCCGATCCGCCGAAGGAGGTCGAAAAGGAGACGGTCCAGGTGCTTCAGCCCAGCATGGCGCGCATGTACGGTGTCATGCCGATCGCGGTCTCGGGCGGAGCGATGCATGCTCTGGTGATCGATCCCTTCAACGCCCAGGTGACCGATGACCTGACCTTCGCCCTGGGTAAGGATGTCGTTCTCTACGTCGCGGATCCGTTGAGAATTCGCGAGATGATCCGCGACCATTACGGCGAGGAGGACGCGTCGGTGGAGGACCTTCTCCATGAGATGGAGGATACCCATTTCGAAATCGGCGAGGACGCGTCGGAATCGGATTTGGAAGAGGCGGCCAGCCAGACCCCGATTATTCGATTCGTAAATCTGGTTCTCAGCCAGGCGGTTCGAGACCAGGCCTCCGACATCCATTTCGAGCCATTCGAGGACGAGTTCAAAATTCGATACCGCATCGACGGAGCCCTATACGAAATGGCGCCCCCGCCCATGAGCCTGGCGGTCCCGGTCACTTCCCGGGTCAAGGTCATCGCCAATCTCAATATCTCGGAACGCCGGATTCCCCAGGATGGGCGTATTAAGATGACCATCGCCGGTCACCCGGTCGACCTCCGCGTTTCCACCTTGCCCACTCAGTTCGGTGAAAGCGTGGTGCTGCGTGTTTTGGACAAGTCGGTGGTCAATCTCGACCTGGAGGCCCTCAGTATGCCGGACGACGTGTACGAGGCGGTCAATGAGGTGATTCACCTGCCCAATGGGATTTTCATTGCCACCGGCCCGACCGGCAGCGGTAAAACCACGACGCTTTACAGCGGATTGCGCAAAGTCAATCGGGTGGAAAAAAAGATCCTCACTGCCGAGGACCCGGTCGAGTACGAGATCGAGGGCATTATGCAGGTGCCGGTGAACAGTGCGGTGGGACTCACCTTTGCCAAGGCGCTGCGCGCTTTCCTTCGTCAGGATCCGGACATCATCATGGTGGGGGAGATTCGTGACCTGGAGACCGCGCAGATTGCCATTCAGGCATCGTTGACCGGTCACTTGGTATTCAGCACCCTGCACACCAACGATTCCAGCGGTGCGGTCACCCGTTTGGTGGACATGGGCCTCGAGCCTTACCTGATGGCGGCCTCATTGGAGGCCGTGATCGCCCAGCGACTGGTGCGGCGCATTTGCAAGAGTTGTGTCGCGTCCTACGAACCGAGCCAGTCCCTGATTTCCCAGCTGGAAATTGATCCGGTGGAGATCGGGGACAAGGAATTCTATTACGGCAAGGGGTGCGAGGATTGCAACCACAGCGGCTACCGCGGCCGCCTCGGACTTTTCGAGATGTTGAGGATTTCGGATGGGTTGAGGGATTTGATTTCGGATCGGGCGCCCGCCCTGGTCCTCCGTCAGAAGGCCCTGGAAGAGGGCATGCGCACCTTGCGCGACGACGGATTACGGAATATCTTCGACGGTGCAACCACTATCGAGGAAGTGTTAAAATATACCTAGTTTTCCACCTTTAGCCGTTTTTCATCCATGCCAACCTTCTACTACACCGCCATCGATTCGAGCGGAAAACAACGATCCGGCACCGTTGACGCGCCGAGCCAGGACGAGGCAACCAATCAGATCAAGGAGCAGCGACTTTTTGTCACAAATATCTCGACCACCAAGAGCGGGATACAGAAGGGAAAAAAGAAGACGGCGAAGAAGAAGGGGACCGGTTTTTTCTCCACCACCGCGCCGAGCGGCGGCCGAAAAAAGCCGATGAGTTTCGGCAAAGCGGTCAATTCCAAGGGCTTGACGATCTTCACCCGGCAATTGGCCACTCTCATTCAGGCGGGTTTGCCGCTTTTGCGCAGCCTTGAGGTACTGGCGCGGCAGGAAAAAAATCCGGCCTTTAAATATATCGTGGAGGAGTTGTCTGAGAACGTGCGATCAGGGAACACCTTTTCCGACGGTCTGGCTCAACATCCCAAAATTTTCGACCGGCTTTACGTCAACATGATTCGCGCCGGCGAGGCCGGCGGTGTGCTCGATGTGGTGCTCAATCGTCTGTCGCGTTTCATGGAAAAGTCTCTGGCCATTCGCGGAAAGATCAAGGCGGCCATGGTCTATCCCGTGATCGTTCTCTGTGTGGCGTTTATCATCCTGGCCGGCCTGCTGGCCTTCGTGGTGCCTCAGTTCCAGGAGATTTTCGACGACATGCTGGACGGGGCATCGCTGCCGGCTTTGACTCAGTGGGTTCTGAGTGCCAGTGAGTTTGTGAAGGGGAATATTCTGCTGACTATCGGAATCATGATCGGTTTGTTTATAGCCTTCAAGATCATGAAAAAAACGGAGAAGGGCAGCCATGTTCTCGACGTGGCATTGCTGTACACGCCTCCGGTCGGAGACCTTTTCCGGCGTGCGTCGATCGCCCGCTTTACTCGGACTTTCGGCACGTTGCTTTCCAGTGGGGTGCCGATTCTCCAATGTCTTATCATTACCCGCGAAACCATTGGCAATTCCGTGCTGGAGAGAGCCATCGACAAGGTGCACGACCGGGTGAAGGAAGGGGATTCCGTGGCGGCTCCGTTGGAGCAGACCAAGGTTTTCCCGACCATGGTAACCAGCATGATCGATGTTGGCGAGGAGACCGGGGAGCTCCCCGAGATGCTCAATCGTATTGCCGACACCTACGATGAAGAGGTGGACAATGCGGTGGCCAGTCTTACTTCAATCATCGAGCCGATCATGATCGTTCTGCTCGCCTTGATTGTCGGCGTGATCGTGATCGCCCTTTTCCTTCCGATTATCCGAATCATCGAGGAAATGTCCTGAGGCGGCCGGCCGCCCGGTCGCCCCTCCATCGGGAGATTCGGACGGCTTACTCGCCGTCCGGGGGCGGCGTTCTCAGCATCGGCGCCTTGAGACCGGGGAGATAGTCGGAAAACGTTTCGGTTTCCGCCGTTTCTCTCAGAGCCTGTTGCACCATGCCCATGCGGGCATCGAGGTTGTCCACCATGGAAACAAAAACGGCTTCCGGCGTGGCGGCCATGGCGGCCGCGCCCCACTCCATTTCGCCCTGATGGCTCAGGATAATGTGTTCGAGACGTTCGAGCAGGTCGGGATCGAGTTTCGCCTTGATCCCCGCTTTGCGGACCATGCGGTAGCCCAGGACCACGTGACCTTGCAGGATTCCGGTACGGCTCCGCCGAAAGGCCAGCGCACCTTCGTATTCCACCGTTTTCCCGATGTCGTGCAGCAGCACGCCGCTCAGCGCCAGATCGGGATGGACTTCCGGATACAGGGGGAGCAGCGCCTGGCAGGCGCGCGCCATGTGAACCGTGTGTTCCAGCAGTCCGCCGCGGCAGGCATGGTGCATGGAAACGGCGGCCGGGGCGATTTTAAAGGCGGGGGCGATTTCCGCGAAAACCGTCTCCACCGTGTCGCGGAGCCCCGGATGACCGATGGCGGCCACAAATCCGAAGAACTCCTCCATCAGGGCGTCGGGGTTTTCCGTTGTGGACGGTACCAGGCGGTCCAGCACATCTCCTCGCGCCAGGGCTTCGTCGTCCATCAGATCGAAATCCACCACGCGGGGCGAAAATCGGTTCTGGTAGTGATCGATTTGACCGCGGAGCCGGACGGCGACGCCCTCACCGGCGTCTTTTAATGCTGCAAAAACGGGACTGTCGTGGAAGCAGGTAAACTGGAACGAACCGGACTTGTCGCCCGCTTCGATGACCAGGAACGGGTTGTTGTTTTTTGCCGTGCGGGTGCTCAGCTTCCGAATGAGCAGAATGGATTCGAACGCTTCTCCGGACTTTCGCTGCGAGGATTTTAACTCGGCTACGGTGAGGGGCTTGGATGGGGCGGTACTCATGGTTGCGGTTGGGTGTGTTGTTTGACCAGGGTGTTGAACGGGCGAAAACAGGGGTGCCCGGTGTGGCCGAGAATGCTGTAAAATACGGTTTCCGCCGGCAGGATATGAGCGCCCGCTCCGGACATCGCTTGCAGGGCGGCTTCGGCGTCGTTTGAGCGCCGGGCGCCCACGCAATCGCTGAGAACGGTGACTTCCATTCCCTGATCGATCGCCTGAATGACGCTTTGGTAAACGCAGATCGGGGTTTCCAGCCCGATAACCAGCAGGTGATGGATCTGTCGCTCGCGCAGACACTCCTCGAAGCCTTCCGCTCCAAAACAGGAAAAATGGCTTTTTTCGAATACCGGTGCATCCGGCGCGCCGGCCAGGATCTCGGGCAGGGTCGGGCCCAGCTTTTCGGGGACCTGTTCGGTGAAAATCGCGGGGATTTCCAAGAGGGTCGCAGCCGCCACGGCGAATTGACAGCGACTGGTGAAAGTGTCGGCTGCCGGCAACGCCCGCACAAAAGTTGACTGAATGTCGAGGCCGATAAGGGCCAGGCCTGGCAGTTTGGTGGTGGATTCCTGGTGGGATTCGGTCATGGAGGTGTCATCATAGGATCGTGACCGCTCGAAGAAAGCCTAATCCTCAACCAATCAACCGGCGGGTGACGGAAGGGGGCGGTATCGCTTTTCGGGACCGTTGTGATCCAATCAATCCAAGATTCCTCTTGGAAGTCGAATGGGGCCGGGGTAGGTTGGGGGGCACGACTCAAACATGGATTGGCAGATTAAAGCATTTTCCCGCCGATGCGGGGTCACCGGTAGGGCTTTTGAGGATGGAGACCGCTACATTAGTTTCCTCTTTATCGACCAGGAATCCCGCGAGCTGGCGCGGTCCGACATCGCCGAAGCCGAGGCAGAGAGTTTTCAGCCGGATGGAGAAGTGATTTGCCGCTGGTCGCGGGAATTTCGCAAGGAAGCGGAAAGCGGACCCAGTGCCCGGCAGCAGCGTGAATCCATCGAATCGGTTTTTATTTCGCTGTTCGAAGGGGAATCGGAGGACGATCCCGAGGAGCGGGAAACCTTAAAACAGGTGCTTGGGGTTTTTCTAGAGCGCAAACGGATTCTCAAGGACCGCGGGTTTTGTCACGATGGCGCGTTCCAGGTGATGGAACATCGAAAAACCGGAAACGTGTTTCTGGTTCCCACCGGCCGCATGACGGCGGAGTCGCTGCCACGTATCCAGGAAAAGCTTGGGGAACTGGTGGGAAAACCGGCGAAACCCGTGGAAAACAGTCCCGAAGAATCGCCGGCCCCTCAGGCCGGCTCGTAGGTCGTCCCTTCGAGCTGGTCCGCAAGCCTCGCACGAAAATGGGCCAGGTCGGCTACCGCCCCGATGGCAATGAGTTGATTGGCGATGTTGCCCACGGCGGTGCCTTCCAGCTTGAAGGAAACCACCGCCATGCCGGCATGATTGGCGGTCGCCTGGCACAGGAGCCGGTTGCGGGAGCCTCCGCCGACCACCAGCATCCGCTGAAAGCGGCGACCGGTCAGTTTCTCAAAGGTCCTGGCCGCGTGGGCATGGCCCGCTCCGAGCGATTCGCAGATGAGACGGGTGTAACCGGGCAGCGAGGTCGGCGGATTGATCGAACGTTTTTCCAAATGGGAATCGATCGCGTCCTTCATGGAAACCGGATTGAAGAAAGCGGGGTCGGTGACGTCGATCAGCTCCGAGGGCGCCGATTCGCCTTCGGCTGCGGTCACGAGTTCTTCCCATTCCCGGTCTGAGCGCGGTCGTTCGCGGAAAGCGGGGAGAGTCTGCTCCAACAGCCAGAGCCCCATGATGTTGCGAATGGGGCGGTAGCGGCCGTCCCCGATCCGTTCGTTGGCGACCGAGGCGGCTTGCGCTTCGAGCCCGATCACCGGTTCGTCCGATTCAAATCCGACCAGCGACCAGGTGCCGCTGCTGAGGTAAAGGTCGCCGCCGTCCGGGTCGGCCGGCATGGCGTCGAAGGCGCAGGCGGTGTCGTGGCCGGGAACCAGGATGACCTCGGTCTCTTCCAGTTCGCTGATGCCGGTTACCGGTCCCAGTCGGCGCCCCGCCTTGACCGGCCCTTCGAACCAGGTTTTGGGAATGCCGAAAAAGTTCAGGGCTTCGATTGAGTAATCGGCGCCGCGCACATCCAGCAACTGAGTGCTGCTGGCGTTGGAGATCTCGTTGACCGCGGTTCCCGAGAGCAGGAAATTAAAATAGTCCGAAAGCATGAGGCAGCGCCGGGCGATTTCCGGCAGCGCCGGATAGCGGTCAAGCAACTCCTGCAGTTGCAGACTGGTGTTGATCGCCTGGTTGGGAATGCCGGTCCAATCGTAGACGCGGTCGATTCCGTCGGCCGCCAGTTTCTCGACGTAGGGGCGCGTGCGCTCATCCCGGTAGGCGTGGGCCGGGAAAACGAGCCGTCCATCGCCGTCCAGCAGCACGTGATCCACCGCCCAGGTGTCCACTCCACAGGAGGCGAGCGCGGGAGCGATCTCCCGCGCCTGGCGCAGGCCCTCGCGAATCTGCGAGTACAATCCCGGCACGTCCCAGTAGCAATGTCCGCGGACCTCATTGAAGCCGTTGGCGAAGCGGTGGGCTTCCGTCAGTTCCAGGCGTCCCTGGGAGTAATTCCCCACGATAACGCGTCCGCTGGTGGCGCCCAGGTCGATGGCGGCGGTGTGAATGGTCTTCATATCGAGTTGAGTCGCAATGTGAATGAAGGATCAAAGGCAGAGGCTTCCCACCCTAGAAGTGCGTACCCAGCATGTCCACCATACACTTAAAGGAAAAGACCGTGATGGGACGCCGGTTTCAAGAAATCCGGGTAGATCAGGTCTCGGACGATATGCCGGCTTATTCCCTGAAACGCCGGTCCCAATCGTATTCGCGCGCCGTGACCGTTGTTTCCATCCTTTGGATACGGCGATCCAGGCTGTCGAAAGTCCGCTTCAAACGCCCCAGGGCGATCTTTCGGGAATGCGAAAACGAGTGGTAGAACTCGAAGTCGTCGTCGTTTCGCAGGGAAAGGACCGGCTCCGGTTTCATCAGCAGGGCCGCGGCCAGGTAGAGAAGGATGGCGGGCCAGATACTTGTCACAAACAGCAACACCACCGCGATGACCCGGACCCAGAAGACGGGGACGTCGCGCGATTCGGCGATGCCCCGGCAGACCCCGAGAATCCAGCCGCGGCGGGAGCGGTAAAAAGCGTGATCGTCAAATGCGGTTGTTTTGTCACTCATGGGTTTTCCTGTGGGTTGGTTTTTCCATTAAAAGGGTTTCCAGCGCATCCACGCGCTCCTCCATCCGGCGCAGGCCCCGGTGAAGTTCCTGTATGAGGCGGGTTTCCTCCAGATCCGATTCGCCTCCGCGGCCGGTTCCGTCGCCTTTCAGGATCTTCAGGGCGGCCAGAAATACGCCTCCGATGATCGCGGCAAGAGGGATCGCGAAGAGCATGAAAATGGTGATTGATGGTACGCTCATGTTAAAGGCTCCGTGTTGAGGAGTGCCGCCGAATACGTGGAAGGCCCAAGAGGAGTTGCCATGCGCCGGCTGGGTAGCAATGAGGAAAAGTGCCGCCAGACAGCACAGGGCGAATAGGGCGAGCATCGCTGACAGGAAAAAACGCATGGCGGTGTTCTGTTCGGGTTGAAGGCCTCTCGACCGTGTGAATCATAATGCTTCGGCGGCGGAGTTCAATGCGAATTGCCTTCGAGTGGATTCGACTTCGGGAGGACACTTGACCGTCAACTTCAATCGGCTGATCGCCCCTTCGGTTCGGCGGTCGCGCGATCCCGGCGCAAAGCGGCCAGCTCTTTTTCGATTTCCTCGTCGCCTTCCAGGTCGGCGAAGCGGTCCTCGAGCGACTCCCCTCCGGATTTGCGGCCGTAGTTGATCAGACCGGCTTCGGCTTCCATGCGCTCGACCCGGCTCTCGAATTTGTCGAAACGCAGCATGGCGTCGGCCGAGTCGAAACGCCGGATCTCACCCTCGGCCCGTCGTTTCTTGCGGGCGTGAATATGCCGCTGAACCAGAATGCGCTGCTTTTCCTTCGCGGTGCGGAGTTTTTCCTCCAGCTGCAAAATTTCCGACTGGTACTGCTCCACCAGGGCCTCGCACTCGGCGGCTTCGTTCTCGAGAGCGGTCGCCTGTTCATTAAATCGCCGCTTTTCCAGAAGCGCTTCCCGGGCCAGATCCTCTCGTCCTTTGTCGACCGCCAGTGCGGCCTTGCGAGCCCATTTATCCGCGTGGGCTCGGGCTTCCTCGAAAGCCCGTCCGGTGCGCTTGCGCTGCGCCATGACTCCGGCGCAGGACGCTTTGATCTCCACCAGCGTGTCCTCCATCTCCTGGATCATCAATTTGATCATCTTCTCCGGATCCTCCGCCTTATCCAACATGGCGTTGAGGTTGGCGCTGATGATATCGCGAAAACGTGTGAATACTCCCATGGCTCAATCCTTTCTTAACAGGTTCAACTCCCGTTAATGCAGACTCCGTGCCAGGAAAATCGGCCCTCGATTTAAGTCGTTGGTATCGAGATGCTAGAAAATTACATCGAAAATGTGAGTATGGTAAATAAAGCTTGAAAATGGTTAAATAAACCAAAAAATGGCAATTATGCCCGAAGTGAATGTCAGGTGGGGCGCCGGAGATCGGCTGCTGGGTGAATCGGAGATTTTTCTGGAGTTCCAGCAACGCCTGTCGCGTGTGGCGCCGATCAACCGTCCGGTATTGCTGGTCGGGGAGCGCGGAACGGGTAAGGAGTTGGCCGCGGCGCGGTTGCACTATCTTTCGCAACGGTGGGAGGGGCCGCTGGTGGCGTTGAATTGCGCCGCCCTGGCGCCGTCGGTTTTGGAATCGGAATTGTTCGGACACGAGGCGGGCGCCTTCACCGGGGCGGTGCGGCGGCGGGAGGGGCGTTTCGAGGCGGCTCACGGAGGGACTCTGTTTCTCGATGAAATCGGGCAGATACCCATCGAGGTGCAGGAGAAAATCTTGCGGGTAGTGGAGTACCAGCGTTTCGAACGGGTGGGAGGGTCGCATCCCGTGGAGGTGGACGTGCGCCTGGTGGCCGCCACCAACGTGGACCTGGCGGCCCTGGCGGCGCGGGGACGCTTCAAACGAGACCTGCTCGACCGCCTGGCTTTTGAGGTGCTTTTTTTACCCCCGTTGCGGCTTCGCGCCGGAGACCTGGAGTTGCTGGCCAATCATTTCGCGGTGCGCATGGCCCAGGAAATGGGCCGTCCCGGCGTTCCGGAGTTCGGCGACGATGCCTGGCGGGCCTTGCGCGGCTACGATTGGCCGGGAAACGTTCGCGAACTGAAGAATGTGGTGGAACGCGCGGTCGCCCGGGCCGAATCTCCGTTGATCGAGCGAATTGCTTTCGACCCGTTTCAGGCGCCGTTCGAGACACGTCTGGAGCCGGTTGGGGGGGCGGGGGACGAGCCCTTCGACGGGCTCAGGGCAGGGGAGGTTAAAAGTGGGGAGAGGGGCGTGGGACGAGGGACGGGGGGCGAGGGGAGTGGGGAGAG
>PXBO01000034.1 GCA_003566885.1 Opitutia bacterium
AGAAATAAACGATCATGTCACGTCGACGCAGAGCCGGTCGCAGAGCGATCAATCCCGATTCCCGTTACAACAGCACGTTGGTGACGCAGCTCATCAACATGATTATGGTGGACGGCAAGAAATCCACCGCGCAGAGCATCGTTTACGGAGCTTTCGAGCGGGTGAGCGAAAAGCTGGCCAAAGGGGATCCGATCGATCTTCTTCTGGGCGCCATGGAGAACATCCGTCCCCGCCTCGAGGTCAAAAGCCGGCGGGTTGGCGGTGCGACCTATCAGGTGCCGGTCGAGGTGCCTTTCGATCGCCAGCAGAGCGTCGCTTTCCGTTGGATAATCGCTTCCGCCCGTGGACGCAAAGGAGTCGCGATGCGTGACGCATTGGCCGACGAAATCGTCGATGCCTACAACAATACCGGCGCCGTGGTGAAGAAACGCGAGGACACCCACCGTATGGCCCAGGCTAACCGTGCGTTCGCGCACCTACGCTGGTAAAGAAAGAGTTATGTCGAGTTCCGTAAAACAGCACGAGATTTCCGCGGCCAACAGCAAAGACCGCAAGTTTCCGATGGAGTTTACCCGCAACATCGGAATTGCGGCGCACATCGATGCCGGGAAAACCACCACCACCGAGCGTATTCTCTATTATACCGGTGTGGTTCACAAGATCGGGGAGGTTCACGATGGCAACGCCGTGACCGACTGGATGGAGCAGGAGCGCGAGCGTGGTATCACCATCACGTCCGCTGCCATTTCCTGCACCTGGACCAACGCCACCGGCCCCTACGCCGACATTAAGCACCAGGTCAATATCATTGATACCCCCGGACACGTGGATTTCACCGCCGAGGTGGAGCGTTCGCTCCGGGTGCTCGATGGCGCCGTGGCTGTCTTCTGTGCCGTGGCCGGGGTGCAGCCGCAATCCGAGACCGTATGGCGTCAGGCCGACAAGTACCGCGTGCCCCGCATCGCGTTTGTCAACAAAATGGACCGCACTGGCGCCGATTTCCTGGGAGCGGTCGACGACATGCGCAATAAGCTTGGGGCCAACGCGCATCCGCTTTATCTTCCGATCGGGGCGGAGGAGAACTTTAAAGGCCTGATCGACCTGGTGACGATGAAGGCCTACTACTATGATGAAGAGGATCCGATGGGGGTCAAATATGAGACCCGCGACATTCCGGAGGATCAAATCGATGACGCCCGCCAGTACCGCGAAGCGTTGATCGAAGCCATTTCCGATTACGACGACGTCATCGCCGAAAAGTACCTGGACGGTGCCGACTTTACTGAAGACGAACTGAAAACCGCCATCCGCAAGGCAACCATCTCACTGGAGTTTGTAGGCGTGGTTCCGGGGTCGGCCTTTAAAAACAAGGGCGTGCAGCGGGTGCTTGACGGGGTGGTCAACTACCTGCCTTCTCCCGTCGATATGCCGCCCGTCAAGGGCGAGGACAGCGAAGGGGCCGAAGTTTTGCTCAAACCGGAGGATTCGGGGAAAACCGCCATTCTCGCCTTCAAACTGGCCACCGACCCCTATGTCGGAAAGCTGGTGTTCGTACGTGTTTACAGCGGCACCCTTCGAAAAGGAGACGAACTGCACAATCCTCGTACCCGCCGCAAGGAACGGATCAGCCGTCTGATGCTGATGAAGTCCAATGCCCGTGAGGACGTCGATGTCGTTTATGCCGGTGATATCTGTGCGGTGATCGGCCTGAAGGACGTGATCACCGGGGACACCGTGGCGACCGCCGGGTTCGATATCCGTCTTGAGCCGCCGTCGTTTCCGCAGCCGGTCATCTCCATGTCGATCGAGCCAAAAACCAAGGCCGACCAGGAAAAGATGTCCAACGGACTCCAGCGGTTGGCTGAGGAAGATCCGACCTTCGTGGTCAGCTCCAACGAGGAGACCGGCCAGACCATTATCGCCGGAATGGGCGAACTTCACCTGGAAATTATTCGCGACCGGCTTTTCCGCGAGTTCAAGGTCGAAGCCGATGCGGGCAAACCACAGATCGCCTACCGTGAGACGATTACGGCCAAGGCCGAAGCCGAAGGCAAATTCATCCGTCAGTCGGGCGGTCGCGGACAGTACGGTCACTGTGTTATTCGCCTGGAGCCCAACGAGTCCGGAAAGGGTCCGGAGATTCTCAACAAGATTGTGGGCGGTGTGATTCCCAAGGAATACATCAAGCCGACGATGGAAGGAATTGCGGAAGCGTCGCACAATGGCGTGGTGGCCGGTTACCCGGTGATCGACTACCGGGCGGAGATTTTCGATGGCAGCTTCCATGAAGTCGACTCCTCCGAAATGGCGTTTAAGATGGCCGGTATTTTCGCCTTTCGCGAAGCCATGAAGAAAGCCGCCGCCGTTCTGCTCGAGCCGATCATGAAGGTCGAGGTGACGACCCCCGAAGAATACCAGGGGGACATCATGGGCGACCTCAATCGCCGCCGCGGCCGAATTCAGGAAATGAGCAGCAAAGGAAACGTCTGTATCATCAGCGCCCAGGTTCCGCTGGAAACCATGTTCGGTTACGCCACCGACGTGCGTTCGTTGAGCAAGGGCCGCGCAAGTTATTCCATGGAACCGTCCCATTTCGAACAGGTGCCCGCGAGCCTACTGGCAAATATCGTGGAAACCTCCTCTCGCGCTCCCGCGAGAACCTAAAGGTGTGTCATGAGCGATCAAAAGATACGTATAAAACTTAGAGGCTACGATTACCGTGTGATCGACCAGTCGGCTTCCGACATCGTCGAAACCGCGAAGCGGTCCGGCGCCCGGGTTTCCGGGCCGGTCCCTTTGCCGATTCGCATCGTGAAATACACCGTCAACCGTTCGCCGCACGTGGACAAAAAGTCGATGGACCAATTCGAAATGCGCACCCACAAACGCTTGATCGATATTCTGGATCCCACGGCGCAGACCGTCGACGAACTCAAGAAATTGAACCTGCCGGCCGGTGTGGACATCACTATTAATGTCTGATCCACACGTCCGGCTCGAGTCACGTTAACCGAACTTTATAAGGCGAACCTGCAAAGAGGCAGTCACCGACAATATTAACCGTCTAACGTAGGTCTTCAATGTAAACGGGAGCTGTAAAACTCCCACCTACCGCTTAGCAGTCATGAAATTAGCACTATTGGGTAAGAAATTGGGCATGACCCAGGTATATGACAGTGAGAACCAGCTCGTTCCGGTCACTGTCATTCAAGCCGGTCCGTGCCCCGTGGTTCAGGTAAAAAATGCGGATCGGGATGGCTACCATGCCATTCAGATCGGTTTTTCAGCGCAGAAGGAATCGCGACTGACCAAGGGCAAACTCGGCCACCTCAAAAAAGCCGGTGTTTCTCCAGTGGCCCGCCTCAGGGAGATCCGGCTTACCGAGGCTCCTGAGCAAAAGGAAGGCGATGTCCTCGATGTGACCCTCTTCGCGGAAGGGGAGATGATCGATGTGGTGGGCACTACCAAGGGTAAGGGCTTTCAAGGCGTCGTGAAGCGGTTCCGCACCAAGGGCGGCCCGGCTTCCCATGGTTCCATGACCCACCGCCGGGTCGGGTCGATCGGACTTTGCCAGACACCGGGACACGTTTTCAAAAATCAGATCATGCCCGGACACATGGGATCGGTCCGCCGGACCGTTCAGAATCTTCGGGTGGTCAAGATCGATACGGAGAAAAATCTCCTCCTGATCCGGGGTAATATTCCGGGCGCCAACGGGGATACCGTCCTGGTGCGCGCGTCAAAGAAGACACGCAAGAACACACAGGCCGCCTAAGGGAGTCACAAGAGCGATGAAATTGAAAGTTTATACATCGGACGGTTCTTCGAGCCAGGAACGGGACTTCGACGGTTTCCCCACCTTTGAGGGCGACACCGGTCTGCAGGCCGTCAAAGACGTGGTCACTGCCATGCGGGCCAATGCCCGGCAGGGAAACGCCAGCACCAAGACACGCGGCGAAGTCAGCGGGAGCGGAAAAAAGCCGTGGCGCCAGAAGGGCACCGGTAACGCCCGTGCCGGCAGCCGCCGTTCGCCGATCTGGGTTGGCGGTGGCATCGTTTTCGGGCCCCGGCCGCGCGATTACTCAAAGAAGGTGAATCGCAAGGTGAAAAGCCTGGCGCTCCGCCGCGCGCTTTTCGACGTAGTTTCGGGCGGCGGCCTTCAGGTGATCGAGGAGTTCAAGGTCAGCCCCGCGAAAACCAAGGTTCTGGCGGCGACCCTGGAGCGGATTTTTCCCGAAGGCAAAGTGCTGCTGGTGGACGACGCCTTTACCGACGAAACCGTGATGGGCGGCCGCAATATCGCCCGCGTCAGTTTTCAGGAGGCCGAAACGTTGAATACGTACGACCTCGCCTTGTTTGAAAGAATCCTCATCTCCGAGAAGGCGCTTACTCGTCTGCTCGAGCGATTGAACGGAGGCAAAGCATCATGAAGTCGCCCGATCAAGTGATTAAATCCCTGCGATTGACCGAGAAATCGACGCAATTGTCGGCCAACACCGGACAATATACTTTCGAGGTTTTTGACAGCGCCGATAAGATTTCCATCAAGAACGCGGTGGAAAAAGTCTTCAAGGTGACCGTCAGGAAAGTGAACGTCATGCGCACCAAACCACGCGTGTCGCGGAATATGCGCACGGGGAGAATGGGCCGCAAAAGCGGAATGAAGAAGGCCATCGTGACGTTGCAGGAAGGCGACAAGATCGAAATCGTCTAACCGGGATCCGAACCCACGAAGCTCACTAATCTCATGCCTCTTAAGAAATTCAGACCACTCACACCGACACAGCGCTATCTCGTGCTGAGCCAGCAGTCCGATCTCTCGGAGAAACGACCGGAGAAAAAACTTTCCAAATCGAAGGGGAAGTCGGGCGGTCGCAACTGTTACGGACGGGTCACTTCGCGCCGGCGCGGCGGCGGTCATAAACGGCTCTATCGCCAGATCGACTTTCGCCGTGAGAAGCTCGACATTCCGGCCCGGGTCCAGGCGATCGAGTACGATCCCAATCGTTCGGCGAATATTGCGCTTCTGGCTTACCGGGACGGTGAAAAACGTTACATCCTGGCACCCCGAGGGGTCAGCGAGGGCGACACCCTTATTTCCGCGGAGCAGGCCCCTTTCGATGCCGGTAACTGCATGCCTTTGCGGGTTATTCCGCCGGCAACCAAGATCCATGCCATCGAGATGATCCCGGGCAAAGGGGCACAAATGGTGCGTTCGGCCGGTTTGGCGGCCCAACTGGTTTCCGTGGATGGAGATCGCGCCACCATTAAGCTGCCTTCCGGGGAGATCCGGGTCATTCATTCCCGTTGCCGCGCCACCATCGGTGAAGTCGGGAATCACGAGCACGGCAATATCGTTGACGGCAAGGCCGGGCGCCGCCGCTGGAAGGGACGTCGTCCGCGGGTACGCGGGGTAGCGATGAATCCGGTGGATCACCCGATGGGTGGCGGCGAGGGACGCACCTCGGGTGGGGGACACCCGGTTTCACCCTGGGGTCAATTGGCCAAGGGGTATCCCACCCGCCGTCGTTCCAAGCCTTCCAATGCCTTCATCCTGGTGCGCCGGGACGGAACCAAAGTTAAGAATAAATAACGCTTTATGGCACGTTCGATTAAAAAAGGCTTTTACGTCGACCCTTCGCTCCAGGACAAGGTGGAGCAGGCACAGCAGGCGGGCGCCCGCAAGCCGGTTCAGACTTGGTCGCGCCGATCCACCATTACTCCGGATTTCGTCGGGGTGACCTTCAACGTTCACAACGGTAAGTCCTTTGTGCCGGTCTACGTGACCGAGAACATGGTTGGACACAAACTCGGTGAATTCGCCCTGACGCGCAATTTCAAGGGACACGGTTCACACACCAAGAAATAAGCCGGCCGCCGGAGATCTTTCGATGAAATCATTCTTTTCCGTAAACGCAAATTTGGTACGTATCCTCGCCTCGGCGGGAACGCGCGCCGTTGCGGCCGTGGCCCTGATTATCGGGGTAATGGCGACGGGAATTCCCCTGCCGGCAAACGAATTGCCGGTATACGAACGTCCGGCGTTCGTTCATTTTGAGCCCGGCGACATCGGCCCGACGGAGGTGCGCGAGATTCGCTCCACCGAGGTGACGGACCTCGTCCTGGTGGCCGCCGGCTATCAACACGGCTACCGGCCCGGGATGGTTTGTCGCGTCATTCGTGACGGAGAGAACGTCGCGGAGATCTTGCTGGTGGAGGTCAGGGACCGGGTTTCCGCGGGCATCATTGTGGGTATCCTTTCGGAAAAAATTATTGAGCCGGGCGACGCGGTACGCGTTAAAACCCTGCAGCACTGAAACTTATAGCATCATGGAAATTCAATCGTTAACCAAGTACGCCCGGATGTCGCCCAAGAAGGTGCGGGAGATCGCCTTGGAGATACAGGGACGCAACGCGGCCAGCGCGCTGGAGATGTTGTCGTTTATTCCCCGTAAATCCGCCCGTTTGGTGGCCAAGACTCTCAAGTCGGCCGTGGCCAACGCGGAGAACAACAACAACCTGTCTTCCGACGACCTGATCATCAAGAAGGCCGTGGTGGAGCAGGGGCCGGTGTTCAAACGATTTCGGCCCGGTGCTCGGGGCACGGCGAAACCCTATCGCAAACGGACCAGTCACATTCGAATCGTCCTGAGCGACGAAGTCCCAACCAAATAATCTGTCATGGGCCAAAAAGTAAATCCAATCGGTTTTCGTCTTCCGATCAATCGCAACTGGCAATCCCGTTGGTATGCGGGCAAGAAGGAATTCGGTCTGCTCTTGCGGGAGGACAAATTCATTCGCGACCGCCTGCACGAAAAACTTAAATTTGCCGCCGTTCCCCGGATCCTGATCGAGCGGGCCTCCAATCGTGTTCGGGTGAAGATCTTTACCGCTCGTCCCGGCATTGTAATCGGCCGAAAAGGACAGGAACTCGAGAAGATCAAGGAGGACCTCAGCAAGGTTACCGGGCGTGATATCCTGCTCGATATCCAGGAGGTGAAGAAACCCGAACTCGACGCCCAACTGGTGGCCGAGAGTGTCGCGCTGCAACTCGAACGCCGTATTTCCTTTAGGCGGGCGATGAAAAAGGCAGTACAGATCGCCGTCAGCCTGGGGGCGGAGGGAATTCGTATTCAGGCGTCCGGGCGTCTTGGCGGGGCGGATATCGCTCGCACCGAGTCGCAACGCTTTGGCAGCGTGCCTTTGCATACCTTGCGAGAGGACATCGATTACGGATTCGCCGAAGGCCGGACCATGTACGGTATTATCGGGGTGAAATGCTGGGTTTGCGCACCTTCCGCCAAGGGCGGTCCCGGCAACTGAATTTTTAGAAGATTAATAAGCCAGCCAAACTGAGTCATGCCACTTATTCCATCCAGAACAAAGTTCCGTAAAGTCCATCGCGGAAGTCGCGCGGGCAACGCTACCCGTGGCAACACGCTCTCTTTCGGTGAGTACGGGATCCAGACGCTGGAGCGCGGTTGGATGACTGCGGCCCAGATCGAAGCCGCCCGTGTCGCCATTACCCGTAACATGAAACGTAAGGGTAAAGTGTGGATCCGGGTGTTTCCCCACAAACCGGTAACCAAAAAGCCGGCCGAAACCCGTATGGGTAAAGGTAAGGGGGGCGTTGAGTTTTGGGTGGCCGTGGTCCGTCCGGGAACCGTCCTCTTTGAAATCTCCGGAGTTTCTCCGACGGTGGCCAAGGAATCCCTTCGCCTGGCCGACACCAAGCTTCCATTCCGGTGTCGCTTTATCGCCCGCGAGGACTGAATCGAGCGCAACAGAACGACCAAATCGCCATGAAAGTCCAGGAACTAAAAGAATTGTCCGCCGAAGAAATCGGCAAGAAACTGCGCGATTCCCGTGAGGAACTGCTGGATCTACGCCTGCGCAAACAGGCGGGTCAGCTGGAGAAAACCCATGAGATCCGTCTCCTGCGCCGTGATATCGCGCGCTGCCAGACCATCCTCGCCGAAAAGAAGAAAGCCGCCTCGGCCTCCTGAGGCAACCTAGCCCACTTATCAACATGAGCGAACAGACGCGCAACAAGCGTAAATCCTATATCGGAGTTGTCACCAGCAATTCGGGCGATAAGTCCATCAAGGTGACGATCTCCTACAAGATTCCACACCCGCGTTACCGCAAGACGATCAACCGTAAAACGGTGGTCCACGCGCACGACGAAAAGAACGAGACCAAGACGGGCGACAAGGTCGAAATCATGGAGACACGTCCGTTAAGCAAACTGAAACGCTGGCGTGTACTTCGCGTGCTCGAAGCGGCGCCGGTGGCAGTGGTTCCGGCCGCGGCCGAGTCCGAAACCGAGGCCTCCTGAACGGAGAAAGGAATCTATCAGCTATGATACAGCTTCTAAGCAGTCTAAACGTCGCCGACAATACCGGCGCAAGAAAGGCGAAAATGATTCGCCGCCTCGGCCAGTTGAAAAAGACGGCCGGCGTGGGTGACATCGTCGTCGTCAACATCAAGGACAGCGCCACCGACGCCAACGTCAAGAAGGGCGATGTGGTACGGGCGGTTGTGGTGCGCACCAAGGCTCCGATTCGGCGCGCGGACGGCAGCTACCTGCGTTTCGACAGCAATGCCGTGGTGATCCTGGATGGAAACAATAACCCGCGGGGCACCCGTATTTTCGGACCCGTTCCCCGCGAACTGCGCCAGCGGTTCATGAAAATTATCTCATTGGCGCCGGAGGTTCTGTAATGGCTTCAAGACACATAAAAAAAGGTGATCAGGTTCTCGTGATCAGCGGCAGTCACTCGGGCAAACAAGGCAAGGTTCTGCAGGTTCTGCCCAGAAAAGACCGGGCCATTGTCGAAGGAGTCGCCATGATCAAGAAACATCAACGCAAAGACCGGGACAACCCCGAGGGTTCCATCGTTGAACGCGAGGCCTCGATCCACCTTTCGAATCTGAAAAAGGTTGCGGCCGCCGAAAAGACGGAATCCGGCCGGGAGGATTGATTCTCTGGAATTAGCCACTTGCATTACCTGATTCCGGGCGCCAGAATTATTTCTTTTTTTAATTTCCAGTAGCGTTCGTAACCGGCCGGGAGGGAAATCCGGTCAAACACGAAATACCATGTACGAGCCAATCTTAAAGACTTATTACCGCGATACCATCGTGCCCGCCTTGATCAAGGACCGGGGTTACAAGAACCGGCACCAGGTGCCGGCGATTGAGAAGGTCGTGATTAACAGCGGAATGAACGCCTCTATCGATAAGGCGGGAATCACCGATACCGTCCAGGATATCACCAATATCGCGGGCCAGCGGCCGATTTTGACCAAAGCGCGCAAGAGCATTTCCAACTTCAAATTGCGGCAGGGAATGCCGATTGGAGCCAAGGTGACTCTGCGAGGGGCGGCAATGTACGATTTTCTGCATCGCCTGATAGCGATCGCACTGCCGGCCATTCGCGATTTCCGCGGTGTCTCCAACAAACTTGACGGAAATGGAAATTACACCATCGGGATCGGGGACCACACGATTTTCCCTGAAATTTCGGTGGACAACGTCAAGAGGGTGATGGGTATGGATATCACGATCGTCACCACGACCAATGATGACGACGTTGCCCGGGAATTGCTCAAGCATTTCGGCATGCCTTTCCGTCGTTCCGAATCCGCAGCCCCTGCCGAAGTGGCCAGCGCCTAACCCGTATCTGAACTGAATATCCGACAATGGCTAAGAAGTCTGCAATCCAACGAAATCTGAAACGGCAGCGCCTGGTGGAGAAATACGCCGCCAAGCGGGCCGAATTGAAAGCTGTCCTGGCCAATCCGGAAACCACGGATGAAGCCTTTTTCGATGCCCAACGAAAGTTGGCCGGCATTCCCCGCAACGCTTCGCCGGTTCGCATTAAGAACCGTTGCCTTTCCACGGGTCGTCCCCGTGCCTACATTCGCCGGTTCCGGCTCTCCCGCATCGCGTTTCGCGAGCTGGCCCTCGCCGGAAAGATCCCCGGTGTCACCAAGTCTTCCTGGTGACGCCGAGGTTGGAAGTCCGGATATCATCCAACAGGACATAATTTTATATGACCGATCCGATCAGTGATTTTTTAACCCGCATCCGTAATGCGAGCCGTGCCGGGAAATCCGAGTGCCGGGCGCAGCATTCCAAAATGAAGGAAGCCATTGCCGGCATCCTCAAGGAGGAAGGCTTTGTCCGCGAATTCCGCTCCGAGACCGATGATCGCGGCCACAAATATCTTGTGGTTGATCTGAAGTATGTCGAAGGTTCGGCGGCGATCGCCGGAATTCAGCGCATCAGCAAGCCCGGCCGTCGCCTTTATTACAAGTCCGATGAAATTCCTCGCGTCCTGGAAGGTTTGGGGGTGGGAATCCTCACCACCTCTCGCGGACTGATGAAAGACTCGGAAGCGCGCCGGAACCGCCTTGGCGGGGAACTGGTTTGCACGGTCTGGTAAGCAATAGGAACACGCAAAATGAGCAGAACAGGCAAATTACCGGTCCCGATCCCCGACAAAGTGAAGGTATCCGTGGAGCAAACCACCGTCACGGTCGAAGGTCCCAAGGGCAAAATGAGCAATACCTTTGCGCCGGCGGTCAAAATCACCGTCGGCGACGAAGGCGTCGCGGTTCTGCCGTCCGATACCAGTCGCTTCGCCGGAGCCATGCAGGGCACGACCCGTTCGATTATTTCGAACATGGTGAAGGGCGTCGTGGACGGTTTCAGCAAGGACCTGCAGATCAACGGAGTTGGTTTCAGGGCTTCGGTCAACGGCAACATTCTCGACCTGTCGGTGGGGTATTCTCACCCGATCCGGTACGAAATCCCGGAAGGGGTTCTCGTCACGGTCGCCGAAAACACCAAGTTGAAGGTCCAGGGCATCGACAAACAGAAGGTCGGCGCGGTGGCGGCCGACATCAAGCGTTATTATCCGCCCGAACCCTATAAGGGTAAAGGTATTCATATCGTGGGCGAACACATTGTGCGTAAGGAAGGCAAGACCGTATCCTGACGCCGGGTCCGAGGAATACTATGAAGCTTCAAAAGAAAACATTACTGAAACAGAAACGCCGCTGGAGAATCCGGCGGAAGATCCATGGCACCGCGGATAGGCCGCGGCTGGCGGTGCATTTTAGCGGAAAGCACATTTACGCTCAGTGCATCGACGACGACGCCGGCCGCACGCTCTTGTATCTTTCGACTTTGGCCAAGGATTTGCGAGAAGAGAAGATCGGACCGAGTGTTCCCGGCGCGGAGCGCCTGGGAAGCCTTTTTGGGGAAAAAGCCAAAGGCGAGGGGATTTCGGCCGTTGTGTTCGACCGTTCCGGTCGCCTTTATCACGGCCGGGTTAAAGCCTTCGCCGACGCCGCGCGGGAAGCGGGCCTCAATTTCTAAGCAATTATGAGCCAAGCGAAACATTCATTTAGGGGCCCCAGGGAAGACAAAGTCGAATCCGAGTTTGTCGACAAGGTCGTGAACATCAACCGCTGCGCCAAAGTGGTAAAAGGCGGTCGCCGCTTCAGCTTTTCCTCACTGGTCGTGACCGGCGATGGCAAGGGCCGCGTCGGCGTCGGTTATGGGAAAGCGAACGAAGTGCCGGAGGCGATTCGCAAGGGCACGGAGCGCGCTCACAAAAATCTGATCACCGTCAAACTCAAGGGAGACACCATACCGCACTGGGTGATGGGCGAAGCCGATGGAGGAAAGGTTCTCCTGCGCCCGGCCAGTGAGGGTACCGGCGTTATCGCCGGAGGCGGTGTGCGCGCGGTGCTGGAAGCGGTCGGCATCAAAAACGTGCTGTCAAAGTCGCTTGGTTCCAACAATCATGTGGCGGTGGTGAATGCCACGTTGAACGGGCTGCGTCAGTTGCGTTCCGCCGATGAAATCCGAATCCTGCGCGAATCGCAGGCGGACTGAAAAGCATAGGAGATATTTTCAATGAGATTACACTCTCTAAAAAACACTGTAGGCGCCGTCCGCCGTCGCAAACGAGTGGGTTGCGGTGAAGGCTCCGGCAGGGGCAAAACGTGCGGGCGCGGGGGCAAAGGGCAAACCGCCCGCTCCGGCGGAAGCATCCGTCCCGGTTTCGAAGGCGGTCAGATGCCGCTTTATCGTCGCCTGCCGCAACGCGGATTCAACAACAAGAATTTCCGCACCGAGTACGCGGTGGTGAACCTGAGCACACTGGATCGCCTGGAGGGAGTCGATAGTATCGACCGCGACCTTCTGGTGGAAAAAGGAGTGATCGGCGCCAGCGACGGACGAGTTAAAATTCTGGCCCAGGGAGAAATCTCTCGGGCGGTCAAAGTTACCGCCCACAAGTTCTCAGCCGCCGCCAAACAAAAGATTGAAGCGGCCGGGGGTGAAGCGATCGTGGTAGACGCCGCTTAAGGCGTCCATTGCCCCGTTACCACCTCTTACCGCCGAAGAAATTCAGGCCATGTTGTCCGCCTTTACCAATTGCCTAAAGATTCCCGATCTTCGCCAGAAGATCCTCTTCACCCTCGGCCTCCTTTTTGTGGCCCGAGTCGGTGCCAATATTCCGCTTCCCGGCTTGGATCCGAAGCCGCTTCAGGCCTTTTTTGAGGCTCAGGCCGGCACTGGGGCAGCGGGGGATTTGCTGGGGCTCTATAACATGTTCACCGGCGGCGCCCTTCTGATGGGAGCCGTTTGTGCTCTGGGGATTATGCCCTACATCAGCGCGGCGATTATTTTCCAGTTGATGACCGCGGTGGTTCCCAGTCTTTCCCGGCTTCAGCGGGAGGGCGATGTGGGACGGCAGAAGATTACTCAGTATACCCGCTACGCCACGGTGGGGATCTGTCTGGTTCAAGGGGTCCTTCTGATTCTGGCTCTGGACAATCCGGGCCGACTTTTTCCGGGGTACAGTATCGAGGAATACGGGCAAATCATCATTACGAGTCGAACGTGGTTTCTGATCACCGGCACGCTATTTCTGACCGCGGGGACGATTCTCCTGATGTGGCTTGGAGAGCAAATCACCCAGAAAGGGGTGGGCAACGGGATCGGACTGCTGATCACGGTCGGCATTCTGGCGGACCTGCCCGGCGCCGCGGCGCAGACCTATCGTCTGTTCTTCGCTCCGGTGGGTGTGGAACGGCTTGGTGCCGGCCAGGCGATTCTAATGTTTGGTTTGCTCGTTGGAGTGATCGCTGCGATCGTGGCGGTGGTTCAAGCCCAGCGGAAGGTGCCGGTGCATTACGCCAAGCGGGTTGTTGGCCGCAAGGTTTACGGCGGGCAGAGCTCCTACCTGCCGCTCAAGGTCAACTACTCAGGGGTCATGCCGGTGATTTTCGCCAGCGCCATCCTGATGTTCCCCCAGCAAATCCTGTCACAGCTCGGCGCCGCCCTCGACCTGCGGTTCCTGATCGATGTGGCCGACTACCTGATGCGCGGCACCATGACCTACTACATCGTGATGGCCGCGCTGATCATGGGATTCAGTTATTTCTGGGTTTCGATCATGTTCAAACCCATCCAGATCGCGGACGATCTGAAAAAGTACGGGGGTTACATCCCGGGTGTTCGACCCGGTGAACCGACGGCCCGCTACCTGGACTTCATCATGACCCGGCTCACCCTGGCCGGCGGCATCTTCCTGACCATCATCGCCATCATGCCGGACATCGCGTTGTTTACCTATAACGTACCCGGACGGATTGCCATGTTCTTCGGCGGTACGGGAATGCTCATCGCGGTCGGCGTGGTTCTCCAGTTGATGCAACAGGTGGAAACCCATCTCCTGCAGAGGCATTATGACGGTTTCCTGAAAAAAGGCCGCATCCGGGCGCGGAGCAATCGTCGGGAGCCGACCCGCATGGTGGACACTTCGGAACTCAAGAATGTGGGAATTCTTTGGATCGTTCTGGGGACCCTTTTGATTCTTGGCCTGGCGGCCTGGGCTCTTCAGCAGTTTTAACCTCGTTCCGTCCGGGGCGGCCGGCGCCCGCTGGATAGCCTCCGGGCGGAGCCGATTGTCAACTTCTCCTTGCCAACTTCGACCAGGACAAAATTCATCCTTATGGGAACACCCGGCGCGGGGAAGGGTACTCTCGCCTCCGGTTTGCGGGCGTTGCGCATTGAACATTTCTCTTCGGGCGAGTTGTTTCGTCAGGAGATCGAAAGTCGCACGCCACTGGGCAGGTCGATAGAAGCGTCCATGGAGCGCGGTGAGTTGGTTTCCGATGAGGAGACCCTGAGGCTGGTGCGACAGTGGTTTTGGAGCCGCCCGTCCTCCCGCGGATTTCTCCTGGATGGTTTTCCGCGAACGTTGCCCCAGGCGGTCGCTTTCGACGAGTGGCTGGATGCCCGACAGGAAAGCCTTACCGGATGCCTGTTGCTGGAACTGCCCGAGGAGGAGACGGTGCAAAGGCTCACCGGAAGGCGGGTTTGTCCCCAAGATGGACGAGTGTATCACCTGGAAAGTGACCCTCCGGTTAAGGAGGGGGTTTGTGAGGATTGTGGAGCGAAGCTGGTGCGGCGCGAAGACGATGAGGAGTCGGTGGTGCGGCATCGTTACGAGCTTTACCGGGAGAGTTCGCGCCCACTGATTGAGCACTATCATCACCAGGGGTTGCTGTGGCGGTTTTCCGGCGATGTTAAACCGGAAGAATTGGTTGGCCGGGTTTATAAAGCCTTCCACTTGACTCCCATCGAAGCATGATCCCGATCAAGACCGCCGAGGAAGTCGAACGAATGAAAGTCGTTTGCCGCATTGCGGCCGAAGTGCTCGCTGCCTTGGAGCGGGAGGTGGCGCCCGGGGTGAATACATACGACCTCGATCAGTTCGCCCGGCGCGAAATCGAGCGCCGCGGGGCGATCAGCGCCTGCCACAATTACCGGATAGGTTCGCAGCGCTATCCCAGCTACAGTTGCATCTCGGTAAACGAAGAGGTGGTACACGGGATCGGATCGCTCAAGCGGGTTATTGCGGAGGGTGACGTGGTGGCTCTCGATGTTGTGGTTAGCCACGCGGGGTATATTGGCGATAATGCCCGCACCATCCGGGTCGGTGAGGTCGATCGGGATGTGGATCGGTTGGTTTCCGTTACGGAGGAGGCCTTGTGGGCGGGAATCGCCGTGGCCCGATCCGGGAAGCGGGTGGGTGATATTTCCCATGCCATTCAGAAGTACGTCGAATCGCGCCGTCTATCCATTGTCAGAGAATTCGTCGGGCACGGGGTGGGGGCTTCCATGCACGAGGAGCCGCAGATCCCGAACTTCGGCCGCCGGGGAACCGGCCCAAAACTACGTCCGGGTATGGCCTTGGCGATCGAACCGATGGTAAATCTCGGCCGGCCGGAGGTTAAGGTGCTGAGTGACGGGTGGACGGTGGTGACCAGTGACGGATTTCCCTCTGCTCACTTCGAGCACACGGTGCTCGTGACCGAGGACGAACCGGAAATTCTCACTTTATTAAAAAAATAATTGCCAAACGGTTTTCGCCCCCCTACTTTTTTCTGTTTCTACACACTACTACTCTAATCGCAAAGACTTATGCCGCGCCTACTTGGAGTTGACATTCCTAACAATAAAAAGATCGAATACGCACTTCGTTACATTTACGGGATCGGGCCAACGCTCTCCCGCGACATTGTCGCGACTTCTGAAATTGATCCCAATACACGTGCCCAGGATCTCACCGAGGAACAGCTCAACAAGCTGACGGCGCTGATTACTGAACGTAACTATCTGGTTGAAGGTGACTTACGGCGATCAATCGCGGCGAATCTGAAACGCTTGCAGGCGATCAACTGTTCCCGGGGTATTCGTCACCGTCGGGGTCTCCCGGTGCGCGGCCAACGGACCAGCACTAACGCCCGGACCCGAAAAGGCGCCAGGCGCACGGTTGGGGTGATGAAGAAGAAGTAATAAATAACCAACTCATTTTCGAGTATTTCTAATAGATTGACTATGGCGACAGAAGAATCAGCCTCTCCCGAAAAAGAGCCGAAGCCGGAAGGCGCGGCGACTCCGTCCACGGAGGAGACCAAGCCGGTGGCGGAAACCGGCCCCGCGTCGGAAAAACCCGAGGGCGCCGCAAGCGAGGAGGCTCCGAAAAAGGAGGTGACCGCGGCCGACCTTCTCAAGGCGGACATTGGCGCCATCAAGGTTCGCAAGGCCAAGGGGAGTAAGAATATAACTTCCGGGATCGCGCACATTCTGGCGACCTTCAACAACACCAAGGTCGCCATTTCGGACCAGAAGGGTAACATTATATCCTGGTCCAGCGCGGGTAAAATGAACTTTCGCGGATCGCGGAAATCCACTGCCTACGCCGCCCAGGTGGTGACTCAGGACGCGGCCAAAGCGGCAATGGCGCACGGTTTGAAAGAGGTGGTGGTGCACGTCAAGGGACCTGGCATGGGGCGTGACTCCGCCGTGAGGGCCTTGCAGGCTGTCGGCCTTGACGTGATTTCCATCGTTGATACCACTCCGGTACCGCACAACGGCTGCCGTCCGCCCAAGCGCCGCCGCGTATAATCCGCACCTCGCGGCCCAATTTTAAGAAGGATCATCACCACTCATGGCTCGTTATACTGGACCTACCACGCGAATCAGCCGGCGCTTTGGACAGCCCATCATGGGCTCCAACAAGTCGTTCGAGAAGAAGAACTATCCTCCCGGGGTACATGGACCGCGTTTGCGCCGCAAGGTGTCAGAGTATTCCATAGGCTTGAACGAAAAACAGAAGCTGCGCTACGCTTATGGGCTGATGGAGAAGCAGTTCCGGCGCCTTTTTGAGCGCGCCAAGCGCGAGCGGGGTGTTACCGGTGACCGTTTCCTCCAGCTTCTCGAAACCCGCCTCGACAGCGTCGTTTATCAGCTTGGTTTTGCGCGGAGCCGGCAGGCCGCCCGCCAGTTTGTCAATCATGGACATATTCGGGTCAATGGCCACAAAGTGGACATTCCGAGCTACACGGTGAAAAACGGTGATGAAATCGAAGTGAAACCGTCGGCGTCCTCGAGGCAGCTCGCCACTCGCAATCTCGAAGAAACCCGCGCCCGCACGGTTCCTTCCTGGCTGACTTTGCAGGAAGATGCCCTCAAAGCTACCGTCACTCGTCTGCCGGAACGCGACGATATTGAACCGCTCGTGAATGAGCAGTTGATCGTTGAGTTTTACAGCCGTTAATTCCGAATTTTCTGCTTTCTCCTCGGTTTAGCCGCGGGAATCAGAGAAAAAATTTATTCCATTGGTATCATGCCACGACGTTTAGGAAAATTCGAATTGCCAAATCGCTTGGTCAAAAGTGAAGAGGGATCCAGCGACACCTATTGCAAATTTACAGCCGAGCCGTTTGAAACCGGATACGGACATTCGATCGGCAACTCTTTGCGCCGGGTGTTGATGAGCTCGATCGAGGGTGCGGCGATAGCTTGTGTCAAAATTGACGGAGTCAACCACGAATTCCAGAGTATGGATGGGGTGGTGGAGGATGTTTCCGATTTTGTACTCAACCTGAAGAAGGTGCTTATCGTGGCCGATCAGAAAGAGTCGGCCCGGTTGGTGATTGATGTGAATCGGGAAGGACCGATAACCGCCGCTGACATCGAGGAGGAATCCGGAATTCGGATTATCAATCCGGGTCAGCACCTTTGCACCCTGAGCAAGGAGCGGCGCTTCTACGCGGAGTTGGATATCCGTGTGGGACGTGGTTATTGTTCGGGAGACGACAATAAAAAGGAGGATCAGAGCATCGGCGAGATCCCCATCGATTCGCTTTTCAGTCCGGTCAAGCTGGTCAAGTACTCGGTTGAAAATACCCGGGTCGGGCAGGTGACGGATTACGATAAGCTTATCCTGGAGATTTGGACTGACGGCCGGGTCACCCCGGAGGACGCCCTCAAACAGTCCGCGGCTATCCTCAAGCATCACCTGACTGTTTTCGATCAGGTCTCTGATGAAGAGGTCGAATTCGAAGATGAAGGTTCCGAAGCCAGCGAGGAACAGAACCGGCTGCGGAAGCTGCTCAATATGAGTGTTAACGAAATCGAGCTTTCCGTGCGTGCCGCCAACTGTCTCAACAATGCCAATATCACGACGGTGGGCGAACTGGCGATGAAATCGGAGCAGGAGATGCTCAAGTACCGGAACTTTGGCAAAAAGTCTCTCAACGAGATCAAAGACAAGCTCGAACAACTCGGATTGTCGCTGGGTATGAAAATCGACGAGCGTCTGCTCGAGCGTAAAAACGACCTTTAAACCACAACACACCTTTCGCTGCCATGCGCCACCTGAAACACAGGAATCAACTCGGGGTAAAGAAGGAACACCGTACCGCCCTGATCGCGAATCTCGCTTCCGCACTCATCAAAGAAGGCCGGATTACCACCACGCTTAAGAAAGCGAAAGCACTGCGACCCTTTGCCGAAAAGCTGGTCACATTGGCCAAAAACGGGGAATTGCATCATCGCCGACTGGCGGTGGCGCGTATCCGCGACCGGGAAGCGGTGAGGATTCTTTTCGATGAAAAAGTTGAGGAATTCCGTTCCCGCAACGGCGGTTACACCCGGATTTACAAAATCGGCACCCGAATCGGCGATGCCGCGGAGATGGCGTTGATCGAATGGGTGGGAGCGGATGACGTCGGCTACCGGTCCACTCGCCGCAAGGCAGGTAAGAAAGCGGTTCCCGCAACCGCCCCCGAGGCCGAGGAAACGGCCGCCGAGGTCGAGGCCGTGCCCGAGCCCGAAGCCGAAGCTGGAGATCCTGATACCGAGGTGGAGAAGGCGGAATCCTCGGACGAACCTGCGGCCGATACCGCCGCGCCGGAGGATGAAAAAAAGGAGCAACAGTAACCTTTTTCCGGCAAAGTTGATTTGCCGCCCGCAAGCGCGTCTTCTTAAACCGGAGGACGCGCTTCGTTTTTACCGCTGTGGCCGATTCGCCAAACCCGGGGAGGAGTTGCTGTGTTCAGCGTCGACCTGACTGTGGGGGCACTCATCTACCTTTTCAGTGCCGTCGGTCTGATTTTGGCACTGTGGTTTTACGCGGATTTTCGCGATAAAAATCTGTACGAAGCGGAGCGCAAGAAGGTGATTTTCCACTGTATCAAATGTGATAAGATCTACGCGAGCAAAGCGGGCGCGGAAACCTGTCATTGTCCCCGTTGCGGGTTTAACAACGCTCGTCTTAAATTTTGAATACCATGCATCAGACGATAGCCGTCCTTGATTTCGGATCTCAATACACTCAGCTGATCGCCCGGCGAATCCGCGAGTGTCACGTCTATTCGAAGATTTATCATTTTGGAGTCAAAGCTGCGGAGCTGAAACGGGACGGAGTTTGCGGGATCGTGCTGTCGGGAGGGCCGTCCAGCGTTTTCACCCGTCGGGCGCCTTTGCCCGACAAAAAGATCTTCGAACTGGGCGTTCCGGTGCTGGGAATCTGCTACGGCTTACAGTTAATGACTCACCTGTTGGACGGAGTAGTGGAGGAAACCGATCACCGCGAGTACGGTCACTCGACCCTGGAGATTTCCGACAAGACCCTCCTGCTCCAAGGCATCTCGCGCAGCATCCGGGTGTGGAATTCCCATGGGGACCGGGTGATCAAACTGCCGCGCGGCTTCCAGGGAACCGCGCGAACCGGAAACTCGAATTATGCCACCATCGAGCACCGCAAGAAAAAGCTCTTCGGCCTTCAGTTTCATCCTGAAGTCTCCCACACCGAGCAAGGTCTGCTCATCATTCAGAACTTTCTGACCAAGATCTGCGGCTGCCGGGGTGATTGGTCTATGGCGGATTTCCTGGAACAGTCCGTTCAGGCGATCCGGGAGAAGGTGGGCGACAAACGGGTGATCCTCGGGCTGAGCGGCGGGGTGGACTCTTCGGTGGCCGCCGCGTTGATCCACCGGGCGATCGGCAGCCGCCTGCAGTGCGTTTTTGTCGACAACGGACTTCTTCGCCTGCACGAGCGTGATGCCGTGGTGAATCTCTTTAGCCGGAATTTCAAAATGAATCTCAGGGTGGTGCGGGCCAGTTCGCTCTTCCTGGGGAAACTCAAGGGGGTCACCGATCCCGAGCGCAAACGCAAGATCATCGGCAAAACCTTTATTGAGGTTTTTGACGACGTGGTGCGGTCAATCGGCCAGGTCGACTTTCTGGCGCAGGGAACCCTGTACCCGGATGTGATCGAAAGCGTGGCCATCGACGGGAATCCCGCTTCCCTGATCAAAAGTCACCATAATGTGGGGGGCCTTCCCAAGCGGATGAAGTTGAAGCTCCTGGAGCCGCTGCGGGAGCTTTTTAAGGACGAAGTGCGGGTTCTGGGTGAGGAACTCGGCCTGCCGCGGGAGGTGCTGCTGCGGCAACCGTTTCCCGGACCCGGGCTGGGCGTGCGGGTGATCGGCGCCATTACCCCGAGAAACCTCCGGGTGCTGCGGGAAGCCGACGCGATTCTCAACGAGGAAATGATCGCTTCCGGCTACTACTATAAGGTTTGGCAGTCTTTCGCGGTGTTCCTGCCGGTGCGCTCGGTGGGAGTTATGGGTGACAAACGAACCTACGAAAACGTCATTGTCCTGCGCATCGTGGAGAGCCTCGACGCCATGACGGCGGACTGGGTGCGCCTGCCTTATGAAATTTTGCAGACGGTTTCGACGCGTATCATCAACGAAGTCAAGGGGGTAAATCGGGTTTGTCTCGACATCAGCTCAAAACCGCCTGGAACTATTGAGTGGGAATAAGTACGAACTTTATGGGTAAAAACACCTAAAACCAGAGGTCGACATGATGTTTTCAGTTTCTATTCGTTCTGTTCGCACCAGACTTTTCGCCTTAATTTCAACCGCGGCGTTGTTTTCCACGGGCTATGGGCTCCAGGCGGAACCGTCGACGGACGAAGTCATCGCCAAAGCGCGCGAGTACCTGGGCGGGGATGAAGCGCTCAATGCGGTTCAGTCGCTTTATTACCGGGGAACCTTTGAAACCGCCGACGGCGTCGAGGGCGAGGTGGAGATCATGTTCCAGAAGCCCCTCTTCCAACGGGTCAAGACCATCCGCGATGATATCACCGAAGTCACGGCTCTCAGTTATTACGACGGCTGGCGCAAAATTACCCAGCGCGACGATGAGGCGAACTGGACCATCGTTTTTCTTGATGCCGGACAGATTCGTGAACTGCAGGCGAACACCTGGGAAAACCTTAATTTCTTTCAGGGCATCGAGCGCCGTCGCGGCCGGATCGTCAACGACGGTCTGGTCGAAGTTGATGGACACAGCTGCGTTAAACTGACCTTTGGGCATCCCGGCGGCATTTATTTCGTTCGGTACTTCGACGCCGAAACTGGCCAATTGCGCCTCACCGAGGCCTCCGGCGGGGGACAGATCCGCGAGGAGGGCATTCAGGAGGTGGCCGGCATACGTTTTCCCGAGACCATCATCATGATGCAGGACGGCGAAGAGTTGAATCGTATACACTTTACGGAGATCGAGGTGAATCGGGAGTTCGATTCCGAACTCTTCGACGTGCCTTCGATGGCGCCTTCCGGTTCCAACGGCGGGTTGCCGCGAGTTGAGGATCCGGATGATCCGTTGCTGGACCTGCCGTCACCAGTCGAACCATGAAACGACTGAATGCCCGGTCCAAGGGTTTCTTCGATTCGCTCGAGGGCGAACTGCGCGACGAGGGCGCCGGGCGGCGTCTGACTGAGACGGTCGGCGGGATCATTTCCGAGGTGGGATCCCGGGGGGATTCCGCCGTGGTGGAATTCACGGAAACGTTCGACCACGTCCGATTGGCGCCGTCCGATTTTCAGGTGCCGGAGGAATCTTTGTCCGGCGCGCTCCGTTCCCTTTCTGCCGGGGACCGCCGCGCGATAAGGGAGGCGATTTCCTGCGTTAAGGACTACAATCGACGCACCCGTCCGGAGGACTGGACCGACCGCAATCCCCATGGCGCCGTGGTGGGCGAGAGTCATTATCCCATCCGGAGAGTTGGGGTTTACGTGCCGGGAGGCAGGGCGCCCCTGGTCTCGTCGGCGGTAATGACGGTCACGCTGGCAAGTATTGCCGGCGTTCCGGAGATCGCCGTATTCACGCCGCCAGGTCCCGAAGGGCGGGTGGCGGCGGGTACTCTGGCGGCGATAAAACTTGCCGGGGCTACCGAGGTTTTCCGCATTGGAGGCGTGCAGGCCATCGCCGCCATGGCCTACGGCACGGAGACGGTTCGGCCGGTAGACAAGATTTTCGGGCCCGGCAATGCCTATGTGGTGGAAGCCAAGCGTCAGGTTTTCGGCCGGGTCGGGGTCGACCTCCTCCCGGGTCCGAGCGAAGTCATGATCATCGCCGACGAAACGGCGCGCCCCGACTGGGTGGCGGCGGACCTCCTGTCCCAGGCGGAGCACGGGCATGGCGGCAAGATTTTTTTGGTGAGTCCGGAAAGCGGTCTGATCAAATCGGTGGAGACCGAACTGCGGCGGCAGACTCCGGGGTTGACCCACCGCGAGGTAATCTCGGAAACCCTCGCCGAACACACCTATGCCATCCGGGTGCGCGACCTGGAACAGGCGGCCGAGGTGGCCAATTTTGTCGCTCCCGAGCACCTGGAGCTCCATGTTGATCGTAGCTGGCTGCAAAAATACCGGCGTTTGATCACCACTGCCGGAGCGGTGCTCGAAGGGGCCTACACACCCACGGTGTTGGGTGATTTCACCGCGGGGCCGAGTCACGTTTTGCCCACCGGTTTTTCCGGACGATTTTTCAGCGGGCTGCGAGTGAGCGATTTCATGCGCCGCACCAGTCGCCTGCGGTATGACCGGCGCAGCCTGCGCAAGGCCCTTCCCGTGGTGGAAGCCTTTAGCCGCCTGGAGAACCTGGACGCCCACGGCGCCTCGGCGTCGATTCGCCTGCGGAAATCCGATTAAATTCGCCGCCGGGTGCATTAAAGGTCCACCGATCTGTTGGACGATCGTTTCTCAGGCACTCTGTCAATTTTTCGCCAAAACACGGGCCAAGGAATTGTTTCCTTTATGTCCCGGCCGATTTCCCGGATAAGATGACGTAAAAAATGAAACCGATCTCCATTCGTCCGGCGGATCTGGCCCGCCCGCATGTGCCCTTGCTGAAACCTTATGTTCCCGGCCTGCAGCCGGCGGAACCGGGGTGGATCAAGCTCAACACCAACGAGAATCCTTACCCGGCCAGTCCACGGGTGGTGGAGGCGATCGGGCGCGAGGCGGCGGCGGACAGACTTCGGCTCTACCCGGATCCCGGCAGCAGCCGCTTGCGCTCGGCCCTGGCCGCGCATCACGGTTTGGCGCCGGAAAATGTGTGTGTAGGCAACGGATCGGATGATATTTTAAATCTCCTGTTTCGCGTGTTCTGCGACGGCGAGCAACCGGCGGGTTTCACCGTTCCGAGCTACTCCCTCTACCCGGTTCTGGCGGCTATTCAGGACGGAGACGTGGTGAAAATGGAGTTCGACCGTTCCATGGACCTGCCGATCGATCGGCTGGCCTCCTGCGGTGCCACTATCCTTTTCCTGACCTCCCCCAATGCGCCGACCGGGGTCGGTTTTCCCGCCTCCATGCTGGGGGATCTGGCGCAACGCTTTCCCGGTATTCTGGTGTTGGATGAAGCCTATGCCGATTTTGCCGAAGGGAATGCGATCGGCCTGGTACGTGAATATCCCAACGTGTGTGTCACGCGCACCTTCTCCAAAGCCTATTCTTTGGCCGGCCTGCGGGTAGGGTACGCCATGGGCTCGGAGTCGATTATTTCACTGCTGGATCGGGTGCGCGACAGTTACAACGTCAATCGCCTCTCTCAGGCGGCGGCGCTGGCGGCCCTGGAGGATCAGGCATACTTTGAGGAAACCTTGCGTCGGGTGAAAAACACCCGGGACTGGTTCCAACGGGAGTTGGTCGAGCGGGGGTGGTACACTTACGACAGTCAGACGAATTTTCTATTCACCGAACCGATCGACGAGGACGGCCGGGCCGGGCCGGAGGTGGCGCTTTCGCTGTTTGAGCACCTGCAGGAAAACCGGGTGCTGGTGCGTTACTTCCCCAAACACGCCTTGACCCGTTCCTTTCTGCGTATCAGTGTCGGTCAGGAGTCGGAAATGGCGACTCTCAACGAACACATTGAAACATGGACGGGAAGCGAGTAGCGACAGTCGAGAGGAAAACCCGGGAGACCGACATCTCCATCACACTGGAAGTCGACGGATCCGGGAGCGGCTCCATCGATACCGGAATTCCCTTTTTCGACCACATGCTCACGCTGTTTGCCCGGCACGGATTGATTGATCTGGAGGTGAGGGCTAAAGGAGATGTGGAGGTGGATTATCACCACACGGTCGAGGACGTCGGCATCGTTCTGGGCGAGGCGTTTAAGCGGGCTTTGGGAGACAAGAAAGGAATCCGCCGCTACGGATTTTTCCTCCTGCCCATGGACGAGTGCCTGGCCCGGGTGGCAATCGACCTGAGCAATCGACCCTATTTGGCCTACCGGGTGCCGGTGGCGCCCGGTTACGTGCGGGATTTCAATGTGGCGCTGGTGCGCGAATTTTTTCAGGCATTCGCCAACACTTTGGGTGCGAATCTGCACGCCTCGCTTGAGTACGGAGACGAGCCGCACCACATCGCCGAGGCTTTGTTCAAAGCCCTGGCCCGGGCTCTTGACGCTGCTTGCCGCCCCGAGCCCCGGTCCGCAGGGCAGGTGCCGAGCACAAAAGGTGTGTTGAGCTGAAAGTCGGGATTCAGCGGCGGAAACTTTGCCGCCGGGCAGGATTATGAGATTGCCGCCGGCGAATTGGGTGGGTTCAATCCTTCTCTTGCTTCATGCGAACCATTGACCTTAAAGCCGATGTCTGAATCCGAAGGGATACCTTTTTCTCCGATCAAGGTGGCCGTGGTGGATTACGGCATGGGCAACTTGCGCAGCGTATGCAAGGCTCTGGAACACGAAGGCGCCCAGGCGAGCGTCGTCACCGATCCTCAGGCTTTGCAGGCCCACGACGCCGTTGTTTTTCCCGGGCAGGGGGCGCTGGGGGATTGTCTTTCCAGCATGCGTGCGAACGGCATGGATTCCGCCCTCAAGGACTGGATCGCCGCGGATAGGCCCTATTTGGGGGTCTGCCTCGGGTTGCAGGCCCTCTTCGAACACTCGGAGGAGGCGAACACCGACGGTCTGGGGATATTTGGCGGCCGGGTGCGACGTTTTCGTCTTCCGCCGGGCTACAAGATCCCTCACATGGGCTGGAATACGGTGCGTTTCCTGCAGCCCGATTGCCCGCTGGTGCGGGGAATGAAACCCGACGTGGAGCGGTTTTATTTCGTGCACAGTTATTATGTCGAGCCCGAGGACCGATCCCTGGCGTTGTGCGAGTCGGATTACGGCGGTTCCTTTGTCAGCGGCATTGCCCGGGGTCGCTGTTTTGCGGTGCAGTTTCACCCCGAGAAGAGTCAAAGCCGAGGCCTGGCGCTGTATCGCAACTTTCTTGCCGCGGCGTCGGCAAATATTCGCATTATCGACTGACTTTTCTTTACCATTCGATCGTTTCCCTTCTATCGTTTTACGTTATGGCCAAAGAAGCTCGCATAGTAATTGAAGACAAAGAGTTCACGTACCCGATTTTGACCGGTACCGAAGGCGAGCGGGCAATCGACACCCGCACTTTTCGGGCGGATAGCGGACTGATCACCTATGACGAAGGTTACGGTAATACCGGATCTTGCCAGAGTGAGGTAACTTATATTGACGGGGAGAATGGCATTCTCCGCTACCGGGGTTATCCCATCGAGGATCTGGCCGAAAACTCGACGTTTGTGGAAACCGCCTACCTGATCATTTATGGTGAGCTTCCCACCGAGGCGCAGTTTCAGGCATTTTCCGAGAGGCTAACCGCCCACGCCGCCGTCCCGGTGACCATGGAGCACTTTTTCGAAGGTTATCCCGCGCACTCGCACCCCATGGCCATCCTCTCCGGGTTGATGAACTCGCTCTCCTGCTTTTACCCGGAGTTCGCCTTGAACAATCACAAACAAGATCTGGAGAATTTCGACGACCTGGCGGCGGCGGCCATTTCCAAGGTCCGGACGATCGCGGCCATGAGTTATCGCATGAGCCAGGGCCTGCCGTATGTTTACCCGCGGAAGGATTTCCGCTACACCGAAAACTTCCTGCACATGATGTTCACGGAGCCGTACTCCAAGTACGTGCCGGCGCCGGAGGTCGCCAAAGCGCTGAATCTTATCCTGCTTTTGCATGCCGATCACGAGCAGAACTGCAGCACGTCGACCGTTCGTATGGTCGCTTCCAGTGAGGCCAATCTGTTCGCTTCCGTGGCAGCCGGCATATGCGCGCTTTGGGGACCGCTCCACGGCGGCGCCAACATGGCGGTCATCCAGATGCTGGAACGGATTCACGCCGACGGCGACGACGGCAGTCGTTTTATCCAAGAGGCCAAGGACGGTACGAAACGACTGATGGGCTTCGGGCACCGGGTCTACAAGAATTACGATCCTCGCGCCAAAATAATCGGCAAGGCATGCGACACTGTGCTGGAAAGCATGGGCATCAAGGATCCGTTGCTCGATATCGCCCGGCACCTCGAGAAGGCGGCCCTGGAGGACGACTATTTTGTTTCCCGGAAATTGTACCCCAACGTCGATTTTTACAGCGGCATCATCATGCGGGCCATCGGTATCCCTATGAACATGTTCACCGTGATGTTCGCCATCGGCCGCATTCCGGGCTGGATTGCCAACTGGCGTGAGATCGCCATGAATCCGAACGGCCGTATCTATCGGCCGCGTCAAATCTACACCGGCCCGAAAGAGCGCCGGTACGTTCCGCGGGAGAATCGATAGCCGAATCGCGGCCCGAGGTCGCGGGACACGGAAGCGTTTCGGCCAAGGATGTGCTGGCCGCCGGCGGGAATCGCCTTTAGAAGGGGAGTATGCGATCCACGCGCGCCCTCCGTTATCACGAACACGGTGACCCCGAAACCGTTCTCACCCTGGAAGAGATCGAAATCCCCGGGTCCCTTTCCGCCGAAGAAGTTCTGCTCAGGTGCCTGGCGGCCCCGGTCAACCCGGCCGATCTCGGCCAGATTCGCGGTCTGTACGGCAGCCTGAAAGAGTTGCCCGCGGTCGGCGGCAACGAGGGTTTGGCCGAAGTGGTCGAATCCGGATCCAATGCCGGCGGCTTGCGCCCGGGCGACCGGGTCCGGTTGCCCGCTTCGACCGGCACCTGGCGGGAGTTCCTCGTAGCCCCGGCCGACGGCCTCTTCCGGGCCCCGGCCGATCTTCCGCGGGAACAGGCGGCCATGGCGTTTGTGAATCCGCCCACTGCATGGCGGATGTTGCGGGATTTTGTTCAGCTCGAACCCGGGGATTGGGTGGCGCAGAATGCGGCCACCTCCGCCGTAGGCCGTTACGTGATTCAACTGGCACGCCGATTCGGGTGGAGGACGTTCAATGTCACCCGCGACCGGGCCGGCGCCGAGGCGGTGTGCGCGGCGGGCGGCGATGTCGTGGCCGTGGAAGGGGATAATCTGCCCGAGGTGCTTGAGCAGGCGGCGGGACAGGTGCGTCCTCGCCTGGCCTTAAACGCGGTGGGCGGCAGGTCCGCCATCGATCTCATTCGGCTCCTGGCTTCGGGGGGCACCCTGGTGACCTTCGGCGGTATGACCGGTGAGCCGGTGCGTTTTCCTACCAGAAACCTGATTTTCGACGACGTGCGGCTGTGCGGTTTTTGGGTGACCCGCTGGCTCCGGGAGGCGCCGGCCCGGGAGGTGGAGGCCATGTACGCCGAGTTGTTCGACCTGATTCGTGAGGGCGTGCTATTCGCACCGGTGGCCGCGACGTATTCGCTCGATCGCTACAGGGACGCCCTGGAACACGCCGCCTGTCCCGGCAAGGGGGGCAAGGTTTTGTTGGTGCCGTAGGCCGAAGGGGGCAAGGAGAATTTATTTTGGATTTTGGATTGCGGATTTTGGATTTTCCAGTGGCTCGCTCCGCGAGCAGTGGTTCTGCTTGTCCAAGGCAAAGGCATTTCCATCGTTTGCGCGAAGCGCAGGACTCAAATCCAAAATCGCAAATCCAAAATCCGAAATTCCGTCATTTTGCTTTCGAACTGGAAGACACAAAAAGGCGCGTCCGCACCATTCGTTTCCCGCAAACTGTTTCATTTTCGTTTCCGGCATTGCGGCCGGCGGACAGGCCGGTTCTAGAATGATTCCGGCGGAACTAAATCCACTTATGACAGCTATTCCCGAATCCCAAGGTGACTTCACACTTCCCGGCGAGGCCGGTTACGAGGATCTGACGCTTAACCTCGCCCGAAAGTGGGGGGCCGATACCATTCGCGACAGCGACGGCAGCAGAATCTCTCCGGAGATTACGCGGTTTGGCTACGACATCTATTCGACCCTCTGCCTGGTCCGTTCCATCAACGAATGGGCGAAGAAAAACCCGACCCGCCTGCAGCAGAACTACCTCATGAGCTTTCCGGTGGTCGCCGAGCGCGCCAGCCTGACCATCGATCCGCTGAACCGGTTTTTCCGCGAGCAGTTCGTGCTCAACACCCGGGACGACCCCAAGCGCTGGTGGCAGGTGTTCGATCGCACCACCGGCGAAGAAGTGCCGAAGAAACAGTGGTCTTTCGACCCGAAACGAAAAACGGTTACTATTAGCCAGGCGAAACGGTGGCACCGGTACACGGTCAACTTCCTGGTGTTCCGCATCTGGGAGGAAATCTCCATGTACAACCAGATCACCAACGGGTGGGCGGACAAGGAAGAGCACAAGCCGGCTGTCGATCCGATTTACCCGGATACCCGCAAAGCGATTCTTCGGTTTCTGGATCAGTGGCTGGTGGAACATCCCGAAACGACCGTGGTGCGTTTCACATCCATGTTCTACAACTTCACCTGGTTCTGGGGGGACGATCCCAACCTGCGGTATCCCTACAACGACTGGGGTGACTATGCCATGACCGTCAGCCCGCGATCTTTGGGGCTGTTTAAGAAGGAATTCGGTTACGCCCTGTGCTCCGAGGATTTTGTCAACGGCGGGCTTTACAACAACACCCACAACGCGCCGTCGCGGCGCTACCGCGACTACATGGACTTCATGCACCGCTTCGTGGTCGACTTCGGGCGGCAGTGTGTCGAACGGGTCCGGCGCGCCGGTAAAAAGGCCTTTGTCTTTTACGACGATCACTGGATCGGAGTGGAGCCCTACAGTGAACGTTTCGCCGACTTCGGTTTCGACGGGCTGATCAAGTGTGTCTTCAACGCTTTCGAAGTGCGCAAGTGCGCCCACGCCGAGGGAGTCAAGACCCACGAACTGCGTCTTCACCCGTACCTGTTTCCAACGGGACTGAAGGGAGAACCCACCTTTCAGGAAGGCGGGAATCCCACTCTCGACGCCAAGAATTTCTGGATCGACGCCCGGCGCGGGATTCTGCGCGCTCCCATCGACCGGATCGGACTCGGGGGACGGCTCAGCCTGCTCGAACCGTTCCCGGATTTCTGCGACTACATCAAGAAACTGGCCGATGAATTTCGCCTTCTGAAATCCTTTCACGCCGGCGACCGGCCGTACACCGCACCGTTCAAAGTCGGGGTGCTGACCTCCTGGGGTAAACTCCGCTCCTGGATCTGCTCCGGGCATTTCGCGCACGGGGTGGAATTGAACGAACTCATCGAATCGCTCGCCGGAATGCCCGTCGACGTCGAGTTTTTCAGTTTCGACGACCTCCGCGAGAAAGGCGTTCCCCGCGGGGTCAAGGTGGTCCTCAATGCCGGGCGCGCCGGCAGCGCCTGGAGCGGCGGACCGGAATGGGAGGATCCGGAGGTGGTGGAAATCCTCAGCGGTTGGGTCGCCCGGGGCGGAGGTTTTTTCGGGGTGGGGGAACCCTCCGCCCTGGAGGGACGCCCGGGAATGCGGTTTCAGATGGCCCCGGTGCTGGGGCTCGACCGGGAACGGGGCGAACGCTTTGGCCATGCCCGCTATGCCTACCGTACGGAAAAATCCCACTTTATCACCGGCGACCTGCCGGACGGGCCCGATTTCAAGCGACACGTGGACGGGATTTACCTTCTCGACGGAGAAACCCGCGTTCTGGCGGAGCTCGCCGGAGAACCCGCGGTGACGGCGCGCTCGGTCAAAAAGGGCCGTTCGGTGTATTTTTCCGGTTTCCGCTTCAACCCGGAAAACACCCGGCTCCTGCTGCGCGCTCTTTACTGGGCGGCCGGCCGGGAAGACGCTTATGCCGCATGGAGCTCTTCCAACGTGCGTACCGATTGCGCCTGGTTTCCCAAAAAACGGAAGCTCGTCGTGATCAATAACGACGCCGAGCCGCACCAGACCACCGTTACCCTGGGTGACGGCAAGCGAAGCCGAAAGGTCAGTCTCGACGGCCACGGCATCGCCATAATCGACCTTTAATTTGTACATCGGAAAGGACGTTCAACGCTCATGACTCAGAAGAAAAAACGTTACGCGATCGTCGGCGCCGGCGGCCGCATCACCATGTTCAGCGATCCCATCGCCCGGGATTACCGCGACGAAGCCGAACTGGTCGGCCTTTGCGACATCAGCTCCGTGCGGATGAATTATCACCGGGAACGTCTGAAGAGCGAATACGGTTATCCCGAGGTGCCGACCTATCCGGCGGCCGAATTCGACCGGATGGTCGCCGAACAAAAGCCGGATGTGGTCGTGGTTTGCTCGGTCGACGCCACCCATCACGAGTACATCGTGCGAGCGCTCGACCTGGGCTGTGACGTGATTACGGAAAAGCCGATGACGATCGACGACGAGAAATGCCGCGCCATTCTCGATGCGGTCGCCCGTACCGGACGCCATGTGCGTGTCACTTTCAACTATCGCTGGGCTCCCGCCGCCACCAAGGTGCGTGAAGTGATCGCCAGCGGCGCCATAGGCAACGTGAAGCACGTCGACCTGGAGTACATGCTCGATACCTCGCACGGCGCGGATTACTTCCGCCGCTGGCACAGCTACAAGGATAAGTCCGGCGGCTTGCTGGTGCACAAGGCCACCCATCACTTCGATCTGGTCAATTGGTGGCTCGATGCCATCCCCAGCGAGGTTTTCGCTTATGGCGGTCTGGTGTTCTATGGAAAAAAGAACGCTCTGAACCGGGGCGATGAAGCCTTGACGCGTTACGACCGGTACACCGGCACCGACTCCAAAGACGATCCTTTCCGCTTGGCCTTGGATGACGATGGAAGCCTCAAAGCGCTCTACCTCGATGCCGAAGAGGAAACCGGCTATCTCCGTGATGAGAACGTGTTTCGCGACGGAATCAATATCGAGGACACCATGAGTGCCCTGGTGAAGTACCGTGACGGCACCGTCCTCAACTATTCCCTGAACGCCTACTGCCCGGTGGAGGGGATCAAGGTGGTCTTCAACGGGGACCGGGGACGCCTCGAATACACCAAGATGGAAGGGTCGCACATTATCGCCGGCCAGAGCGACACCCAACTCGCCGAGGACCAGGAAAAGGGAGACCACGAAGTGAGCATCCGCGTCCGCCCCCATTTCAAGCCTGCCTACGACGTGGAAATTCCCTCCGGCAAGGGCGCCCACGGCGGCGCCGACCCGCTCATTCAGGAACAGATTTTCTCGTCCAGCGCCCCCGAGGAACACCTCCGCCGCAACGCGGGAGCGGAGCAGGGCGCCGCTTCCATTCTCATCGGCATCGCCGCCAACAAGTCAATGGTCACCGGCCAACCGATGCGTATTGAGGATCTGGTGACCTTGAAACCCGAAGCGGTCCATTTGAGCGAATTGGTGTAGGCAAAGAATCGCCCGGTTTTGTTACCTTTTCCGGGAGAACGACGAATCTGAGAGTGAAGGCGGTGAAAAGAACAAACCCGCCGCCATTTCCAAAATGAAAACAAAACTCACTCTGCTCCTCGTTCTTTCCTTCGCCTTGCCGTTGTTGTCGCCTGCGGGAACGGTTCCGGCGCACCAGGTGCCCAGGGATGCTCAATGGTTGATCCACCTCGACGTGGAGGAGTTTCGCCAGTCCGGCATCGGATCCCGTCTCATCAAATTCCTTATCGATAGTCGCGCGCTGGAGTTCGGGGATGTGATTCCGGTGAACTTCGCGACGGTCGTCAATGGACTCGACCGCATTTCGCTTTATGGACCTTCACTGGGGACGGATGGCGGTAGAGATCCCATGGCCGACGGTGTCGCGGTCCTGCGGGGCTCGCCGGAACTGATCGCAGTTCTCAGGGGAGTTGTCGCCGCCGCCGAACTCGAGCAGCCTGATGCCGTGACGGTGGTGGAAGAGTCGCCGCGGCGGGTCCTTCTTTTTCACGGGCTCGTCCACCTGGGGATCGTTTCCGACAACATGTTTGTCATCAGCAGATCACACCAGAGTCTGCAAACGTTCTTCGCCACCCTCGACGGAGAATTCCCGAACGCCCTGGGGTCGAACCTGCTCGAACCGCTCCAGAGAGAAAGCCGCGGCTTCTTTTTCGCCGCAGTGGCCGAAGGCATCAATTCCATCCAGGGACTCCCCCCCCAGGCGAATGTGCTGAAAATGACGGAGGGCATCGCGTTGAGGGTTGGTGAACGTGATTCACTGCTGAATCTCGACGTTTCCCTGCGCACTGATCTGGACGAGACCGCCGTCCGGGTGCAACAGGTGCTGCAGGGTATCGTCGCACTCGCTTCGCTCGCGCAATTCGAGCACCCGGAACTGAGCCGGGTATTGAGATCCCTTCGCATCGCCTCGGAGGGCCGCGCGGTTCGGCTCGATCTTTCCTATCCGGTCGACGAGGCCATCAAATTGTTCGAGCTGATCGCCGGCGACGCTAATTTTAATGTGACGATCGATTTCGACCCTTCCGATACCGAATGATCGATCCCCATTGATCGGGCGGATAGCAAGCGACCGCGGAAGGGGCGCTTCGATTTATGAAACAATTCGAGTCATGGAACAGGGAAATCTCGTATCGATTATGGATCACGCCACCGCTCCCGCATTTCAACCCCTGGCGGACCAAGACTTCGAGCGGTTGGCTTGTCCGTACTACGACCGAATTTACCTGTTTGTGGTGAAACAGGTGAACGACCGAACGGAAGCGCAGGATATCACGCAAACGATCTTCATCCGTGCCTACCGGGGCTTCGCCCGGTACGACGGCGAACGCCCCTTCGCCCCGTGGCTTTTCCGGATCGCCCGTCGCGCGATCGCCGACCACTTTCGGCGGCGCGCGGCGCCCACCGACGCATTGCCCGATTCCGTGGCCGACCCCGCACCGGGGACCGTCGAGCGCGTCGAACAGTCGGAAAACCGCGACACGCTCTGGGAACTTGCGCGTCAATTAAAGCCGAAATTGCATCAGGTGCTCTATCTCTACTACGCGGAGTCCTTTTCGCTGGGCGAGGTCGCACAGATCATGGGTGTGACCGGTCCCCACGCGAAGGTTCTCCTATTTCGCGCCCGGCTGGCGCTGAAGAAGGTGCTTGAAACCGCCGAAGGAAAGGAGATTGGACTATGAAATCGAATATCGTTCGCTGGATCGTCACATTTTACGCGGCTCTGGGAGTGCGCTCTCCTCGAAGGCAGTTTCCTCGCTCCTGGTCCGGCGTCCTGGATCGGGCGGAAGCGGAGGATCGCGAGCTCGAGCAACGTCTTCGGGCTCCAATATCTACGGAGGCCACTCCCGACTCGCTGCATGCGGATATCGATCGTGTTTTGCGGTACGAATCCGATCGCGGTTCGGAGGTCGCATCGAGAATTCCCACCGTTGTCTTCGCCGCGGCGGCGGCCGCCGTCCTGCTCGCGCTTGGGGGACTCTGGATTTACCGGACCAACGAACCCACTGCCAATCCGGTCGCCGTTGCGCCTCATGTTGAAACCGCCGATGAGCGGGTTTCGACAGTCGCGATTCCGGCGGACTTACCGCCGGCGATCGCCTCCATTCCGGTGGATTGGGAGGGTTTGTTGCGGGAGGAGAAGGAGCGTATCGCGGCGGACGGAATAAATGCCATAAGGTTTGTCGCCGCAAATTTCGTCCCCGAACCGTTTATGGACGAAGTCGACTCCCGCCTCGACAGGTGGGAGGCACAGGTGATACCGAATCGCTGAACGAGCCGTCTCGCATAAGGCCAAGCAAAGGCGAATCGGCTTTGGGTTTCAGCCTGAGTTCAGCCGGAGACGCGGTAAAGGCCGGCGCCGTGGGGGTCGAGTTCCGGAGCGAACACGTCGTTGACTATTCCCAAGTCTTCCCCGGACCACAGGTCGCGTATGGCGGCCGGGGTTTTCCAACCATGCGCCGCCAGTTCGAAGGCGACCGCCCGGCGTTTTTCGCCCAGGTTGAAAAGGGCCAGGTAACGATCACTCGAATCCGGGGGCTCGGCGGTCCAGACGGCCACATCTCCGCGCCGCAGGAGTTCGCGGCCGTTGATGCCGTGCTGATTGACCGCCAGGACTTCCCGGTTGGTGATCAGCGCGAGGGTGGCTTCGTCCATTTTGGTCAGATCGCCGCCGTACATGAGGGGTGAATTGGCGATGCTCCAAAGGGTCATCAGGGTCACCTGTTCGATGGAGGTGAATCGGCTGGGCCGGCCGAAGTCGACGATGCCCAGGGGCAGCATGTCGGCGTCCGGGTAGTATCCGGATCCCCGGTACGGCGTCCAGTCACGCAGGCGGTCGAACTGCTTTAACAGCTCGGGCCACTGATCCCAGAAGTCATCGCTTATCCGCCACATGTTGGCGTGGGCGGCCGCGTGTTGTCCCGCGGTCAGCGCTGTGGCGCCGGGCGAGAGACTGAGCACCATCGGCCGGCCGGTTTTGTCGATCGCGCGCCGGATGGCTTCGATTTCCTTTTCATTGTCGTGGTAGGGCCGGCTGATGTCGTCGACCTTGACAAAATCGACCCCCCAGGAAGCCAGCAGCGCAAAGACCGAATCGTAGTACTCCTGCGCTCCGGGTTTGGTCATGTCGACCCCGTACATGTCGGGGTTCCAGGTGCAGGTGTCCTCCGTATCGGCGATGTCGGCGGCGTGGACGTCGGTTCCGAGGACCGGGGGGTTGCGTTTCACCGCCAGACGGGGAATGCCGCGCATCAGGTGGATCCCGAATTTAAGGCCTTTCGCGTGGATGTAGTTGCCCAGCGGCTGAAAGCCGGCGCCGCCGGCCGCGGATGGAAAACGGTTGGGTGCGGGGAGGAGTCGTCCGTGGTCATCGAGTTGCAGGTCGGCTTCCGGCCGGTATTCGTGGCCGCTCGACTCCGGTTCATACCACTGGATATCGACCACCACGTACTCCCAGCCGTACGGCAGCAGGTGTTCCGCCATGTAGTCTGCGTGCGCTTTGGTTTGAGCTTCGCTGATGGTGGTGCCGAAGCAGTCCCAACTGTTCCACCCCATCGGCGGAGTGGCCGACCAGGCGTGAAAGGGTTTGGCGGGGAGGGAGGGAGTGTGTTGGCCCTTTTGGCTCATGGCGATGACGTGACGGCAGGGGAGGTTCCTTTCGGCAAAGGATCAATCCCCGGCCGGATTAAGGGTCGTTTCGGCGGCTTTCAGTCCGGGCGAATCGGCCCGGATGATGGCGGGCTCCTCGTTCTTCGCCGGAATCCGCACAATGGCGAGGGCGAAACCGTTGAAGGTGTCCCGTTCGGGGGATGCGAATGGCACGTGACTGGTGGGGTCGCCGTTGTCGGTGGCGCTCAGTTCGGCGGGGCCGGAGACGGTGAACGTTACCGGAAGCTTTGCCTGCGGTACGAGCTTTCCCGAGGCGTCGAGCACGGAGGCGGTCACGAACGCCAGTTGGTGTTGTGCATGGGCATCCGTCCTTCGCGCACGTTCCACACTCAGCCGAAGCACCGCCGCCGGGCCCGCGGTGTGCTGAACGTTTTCCGCCCAGGTTTTGCCGTCTTTGAAGGCGATTACCTTCAGTTCGCCCGGTTCGTAGACCACGTCGTCCCAGCGCAGCCGATACGTGAACGGGTCCTTCTTCCGGCGACCCAGTGAGCGACCGTTGAGAAACAGTTCGGCTTCATCACCGGACGTGTAAACGTGCACCGGAGTGACCTCGCCTTCGCGTCCGGGCCACGTCCAGTGCGGGACCAGGTGGGCTGTGGGGTGGTCGGGACGCCAGCGTGCCTGGTAGAGATAAAACCGGTCTTTTTTAAAGCCGGCCAAATCGATGATGCCGAAATAGGAACTGCGGGAGGGAAAGGTTTTTAGCCCCATCTCCGCCAACTCCTTTTCCGCCCGGGCCTTCTGCTCCGGGTCGGAGAAGTTCAGCAGGTTGGTGCTGTCGGAGTTGTAGGGCGTCGGTTCTCCCAGGTAATCGAATCCGGTCCAGACGAATTCCCCCAGAGACGTCGGATTGCGGTCCTGGGCCGCGAACTCCACATCGGGCGCCGTTGCCCAGCCGGGGGCGTAGAGGTCGTAGGAACTCACCTGGAAATTGGCTCGTCCGTCGGCCTTGTCGTCCGACACTGGGAAAACGTACTCTCCGCGCGAACTTACGGTGGAGGCGGTTTCGCTGCCGTAAAAGGGGATGTCACGGTGACGCCGGACGAAGTCTTCGTACTCGTGGGGTTTGTAGTTGAATCCGTAAACGTCCATCGTGTGCTGGAAGCCGTTGCGGCAGGATTCGGGAATGTTGCAGCCGACGGTGATCGGACGCGTGGGGTCTTCCGATTTTATGATGGCGGCCAGGCGACGCGACGTCTCCGCGCCTTCAGGTTTGGCCTGTTCGGCGATCTCGTTGCCCGAACTCCAAAGGATCACGCAGGGGTGATTGCGATCCCGGCGGACCATGGCGCGAAGGTCGGCTTCGTGCCAGTCGGGGAAAAGCCGGTGGTAGTCGTTCGGTTTTTTGGAATAGGCCCAGGTGTCGAAGGCTTCGTCGATTACCAGAAGCCCGCGCCGGTCGCAGGAGTCGAGCAACTCGGGCGCCGGCGGGTTGTGGGTGGTGCGGATGGCGTTGACGCCCATTTCCTGCAGGAGGTCCAATTGACGTTCCATCGCGTCCAAATGGAGTGCCGCACCCAGTGCCCCCAGGTCGTGGTGCTGGCAGACCCCGTTCAGGCGAAGCGGTTCGCCGTTCAGCAGCAAGCCTTTGGCCGGATCAACTGCGATCGTGCGGAGGCCGAAAGGCGTTTCGCAACGGTCCAAAACGACGCCGTCTCGTTCGATGCTGGTGATGGCGAGATAACGGTTGGGGGAAGCCGTGCTCCAGAGGGCGGGCCGCGAAATGGCGGCGGAGGCGGTTTGGATGGAGGGTTCGCCGGCTTTTATGTCGACGGATTCCGGTCCGTTGGTCGCGACCGGCTTGCTCTCGGGACGACCGTTCTCGTCGAGGGCGAAAAATTCGGTTTTGACGTTTACGGTGACGTCGCTGTTCTCCGTGTTGCGTACGGTGGTCGCGACTTCGATCCGTGCCTTTTCCAGATTCACTTCCGGGGTGGTGATGCCGACCCCCCACTGGTCGATATGCACCGGGGCGTTTCGGACCAGCCAGACGTTGCGGTAAATTCCGCCGCCCGGATACCACCGTGAGGAATCCGGAGGATTGTCCAGTCGTACAGCGATGACATTGCTCCCGTTGAGATTGAGGTGAGGGGTCAGGTCGATGCGAAACGAGGCGTATCCGTAGGGCCATCCGCCGGCGAACCGGCCGTTGACCCACAGCAGGGCATGGGACATGGCGCCGTCGATGTCGAGATACCAGCGGTCGTCATCCGCCCCGGCGAGGAGGCGAAATGTTTTGCGGTACCAGGCGACCCCCCACCATTGAAGTTTGCCCGTTTCGCCGGGATGCTCCTGACGGAAAGGGCCTTCCACACCCCAGTCGTGCGGCAGCGAAAGCTCCCGCCAGGGGGAATCGTCGAAATCCGCCTGGGCGCGGAGGGGTGAGGGCGGGGGCGCGTCCGGCGAAACCGTCGGCACTTCCCGCCAGGGGTTTGCGGTGGGAAGGAGATGCCGGCGCATCGTGTCGTATGCCAGGTTGCAGCCATCCGCGACGGGCTCTTGGACCAGGTCAAAACGCCAGTCGCGGTTGAAAGAATGTCGGTCGCGGGGATTTCCGGAATTGATATGGCTGGTAGTCATGGCAGGTGGGACGTAAACCGCTCACAATAATAAATAGGGGTCAATCTGAAATCGGTGCTGCTGAACGAAACGCCGGATTGCTAATGAACACCATGAGCGATTCTGTCAATCTTCGGTCCGCTGGCTCCGGTTGCCAAACAGGGTATTCGGGGCTTACGTCTCTAAGGTAGATCCAGGGTCGGTGTTGATGTGTCGCACTGGACCCATAACCCTAACTTCCAGACAGGCCAGACATGATGAAACGACCGATGAAACAACGGTTGCCTAGGTTCCGTGCAGGCGGCTTCACGTTGATTGAACTTCTTACTGTTATCGCCATCATCGGCATCCTCGCCTCGATCCTGATACCCGTGGTGTCGCGGGTTCGCGAGTCCGCCCGTAACTCCGAGTGTGTCTCCAATGTGCGGCACTGGGGTCAGGCATTGCTAATGTATGCCGAGGAAAATGATGGAGTTTACCACATTCGCAAGCAGTGGGACGCCCGGCCCGAAACGGACGGTGGCTTGGGTGAAGGACCGGACGGGACTGCCGGATTCGGGGTGGCATCCTGGGCGTCTGCGACGAGCGATTACAATAAGTATCATCTAACACTGGGACGCGGTGCAATCGACTATCGCAACTGTCCTCTCGAGCAGCCCGGTTCGATCTCCTACGGCGTAATATGGCCTACGATCAATGGCGTTGAGCCGTCCCTGGCCCGGGGAGTGCCGGTGGCTTCCGCCGTGGATCCCAGCGGTTTGATGATGTTGGTGGATACCACGAGATGGGGCAATGACAACACCTTCTCCATTCGCGGAATGGGGGGCACCCGTGCGGCAACGCCGGTCGCCAACATGAATCGCGGTGAGTATCTCGAGCGCCGGCACCGGGGAAATATGAATGCGGTTTTTGCCGACGGGCATGTGAAAATGGTTTACTGGGATGAACGGGAGCCGAACGACGGGCAATCGTTTGTCGCTCAATGGGATCGTTGGACCAGAATCCGGTGAACCGGGATTGAGTTTTGCTCCACCGGTTCCCGCCGGTTGGAGTTAGGGTGTGGTAAGATAAAAAAGCCGCGACAATCCAAGGTTGTCGCGGTTTTTTATTGACCGTGATGATGCAATATCCGGTTCTATTTTTCGTCGGAAATCGGCGGTTTGGCCAGCGGCTCACCAGCGGCGGGCCAGGCCTCCTCATCCCAGTTGAGCGGTCGGATCTGCAGCGTGGGGATCCCGTTGTTTCTCGCATCGTAGAAGTGATGCACCAGGTAAGTTCGGTCGCCGTCGATCAGGACCGAGTTGTGCCCCGGGCCGCGTATCCGGTCGCCGTCTCCCTGGATAACGAGGTCCGCGTGCCCTTCCAGCATCGGGTTGCCCTCGCGGTCGACATAGGGGCCCTCCACTGATTCGGCGCGGCCCACCCGGATGTTGTAGGTGCTTTCGACTCCCCGGCAGCAGTGGTCGTAGGAAACAAACAGGTAGAAGTGATCCCGGTAATTGATCAGGTAGGGAGCTTCGATCGAACGTTGGACCGGACGACGGGCGATTGACCTTTCCTCGGAGCCCTCTATCGGCTTGCCGGTTTCATAATCCAGCGGCAACAGCATGATTCCGGCCGGTTCGCGGTTCCCCCAATGGAATGAACCCCAGGTCAGCCAGGGCTGGCCTTCAGCGTCGAGCACCACGGCCGCGTCAATGGCGTTGTATCCGGTCTGTCCCCGGTGCGATTCAACCACTTTGCCATGATCGGTCCAACCGTAGTCCGAACTATCCGGATCGAGAGTCTTCGAGGTGGCCAATCCGATCACGGACCTTTGGCTTCCGAAAGTGGATACGCTGTAGTAGAGGTGAAAACGCTCGTTGAAATAGGCGACGCCCGGAGCCCAGGGAAAGACCGCCCCTTCAATTTCCTCCGCCGCCCAGGGCGGAACATCCTCCTCGAAAACGCGTCCGGTCAATTCCCAGGTGACCAGGTCTTGGGAAGTCCGGATGGGGACCCCGTGACCGGTGGAGAAAATATAATAAGTATCGCCCTCTTTGACGATTTCCGGGTCATGCACATGGATGATGTCGCCCTGCTGGGCGGAAACTGACGAAAAAGCGAGGCAACCGGACGCGGCTGATGCCAGGATGAGAGACCTTTTGCTGGAGCGTGGTTTAGGCATAGTAGATGATGTTTACCGGTGATTTGGGAAAATCGGATTGCGTGACAGTGGAAACGTACAAGGGAAGGTGACGAAGGCAAGCAAGCGGTGTACTCTTGCCTTTCCGACACGGGCAACCGATTGATCTGACAGTCAGAGTAACAACTCGCGGCCTTGCCTCCGCGGCAGGGCCCCCGATAATGATACCTTCCTGTACACTCGTTTTTTTCAGCCCTCGAAGTCATGCCATCCTCCCGTTTCAGTCGCCGCGATTTTGTCAAGGCCGGGGCTCTCGCCGCAGCCGGGTTTCCTTTGTCCGGTTTTTCCGCATCCATGGGATCGAGGGCCGAGTCGCCGGACGCTTCCTCCATGGAACCGGCTCGTGGTCCCGTTGCTTCCGATCAGGCCCGGCTTCGATGGTTGGATGGGGGCATTCCGGAGATCCGACCCGGTACCACCTGGGGGGTTCCCTGGCCCCGGGGAGCCCACCGGCCGGGCACGCCGTTTGCCGTAAAGGGTGGGAACGGAGAGGCGGTGCCCTCGCAAACCTGGCCACTGGGTTACTGGCCTGATGGTTCCTTGAAATGGACGGCTCACGCGGTGGCCGCCGGGGATGGCGGGTCGGAGCAGTTGACGGTGAACGCGGGAGAAGAACCCGCGGCGCCGGACAATCCAGTGCGGGTGACCGAGGCGGAGAGCTTTGTCGAGGTGGATACCGGTGTGGTGGTCGCCCGTATCCCCAGAAACGGCCGGTCGATTGTGGAATCCATCACCCGCAATGGGCAGGTCGCGGCCCGCGGGGGGGAACTGGTCGCCCTGCGACAGGGAGATCCGGACCAGTTGGAGGAAACCCGGGTGGAACGATTTGCCGGGGAAATTTCGTCCGTGACCATTGAGCAGGACGGCCCGGTGCGGGCGGTGGTCAAAATCGCCGGGTCCCACCGTTTGGCCGGAGGAGAGCGTTCCTGGCTTCCCTTTGTCCTGCGACTGTATTTCTACGCCGGAGGCGATTCCGCCCGGATAGTTCATTCTTTTGTTTTCGACGGTGACGAGAATCAGGATTTTATCCGGGGCCTCGGTCTCAGGTTTAAGACCCCGCTGCGCGATGAACCGCACAACCGCCATGTGCGTCTGGTGGGTGACGGCCACGGGCTCTTTGCGGAGGCCGTGCGCGGTCTTACCGGCCTGCGCCGCGACCCCGGCCGGGAGGTGAGGGCGGCCCAGGTGGCGGGACTTCCTACCGGACCGGCGGAGGAATTTGCCCCGACGGTGTCAGGACGGCTCGATCTTATACCGGCCTGGGGAGACTTCACCCTGTCCCAGCTTTCGGCCGACGGATATCAGATCCGCAAGCGCACCCGCGCCGGGCACGGCTGGATTCCAGCCGGGGCGGGGCGCCGTGCCGGCGGGCTGGCTTGCCTGGGCGGCGTTTCCGGCGGCCTCGCACTGGGAATGCGTGATTTCTGGCAGAAACATCCCACCCAGATCGACATTCGCCATGCCGATACGGATACCGGCGAGATCACGCTCTGGCTTTGGTCGCCCGATGCTCCGGCGATGGATATCCGTTTTTACCACGATGGTATGGGCATGGAGACCCACCAGCAGGAACTCGAGGGACTGCAGATTACCTATGAGGATTACGAGGAGGGGTTTGGGACACCTCATGGCAAGGCGCGGACCACTGAGCTCATGCTCTGGGCCTATGGCGCCACCCCGCCCGCCGAAGACATTGTCGGGATGGCGGACGCAGTGCGCAATCCGCCGCTGATCGTCGCGGCGCCGGAGCATATGCTCTCGGCCGGCGTTTTCGGTCCCTGGAGCCTCCCCGACCGTTCGCATCCACTGAAGCGCGACGTCGAGCTGATGCACGACCGGATGCTGGCCTCGTGGATGGAACAGGTCGAGCAGCACCGCTGGTATGGGTTCTGGGACTACGGAGATTTCATGCACAGCTACGATCCGGACCGTCATTGCTGGCGCTACGATGTCGGGGGCTTTGCCTGGGCCAACTCGGAACTGTCCCCGGATCTATGGCTCTGGTACGCCTTCCTCCGATCCGGAAGGGCGGACGTATTTCGGCTGGCCGAAGCGATGACCCGTCACACCGGGGAGACCGACGTTTATCACCTGGGACGATTCAAGGGTCTGGGAACCCGGCACAACGTTCAGCACTGGGGATGCAGCGCCAAACAGGTGCGCATCAGCACCGCCGCGTATCGACGAATCTATTACTTTCTCACCGCCGACGAGCGGGTCGGCGACCTGATGCGCGATCTCGTCGATTCCGACCGGGCGTTTACCATTCTGGATCCCATCCGCAAGATCCGGCAAGGACCTCCTCCTTCCACCGACCTGGAGGAGTTGAGTATCGGCCTGGGAACGGACTGGGGGTCGCTGGCGGCCGCTTGGCTGACCGAGTGGGAACGGACGGGTGACACGGAGATCCGTGACAAACTGGTCAACTCCATGCGCACCCTCGGAGTGCTTCAGCATGGTTTTTTCACTTCGAACGCGACCTTTAATTCCCTGACCGGGGAATTCACTCCTCCCGAGCGCCCCGGTCACGGTGTTTCCCATCTGAGCGCGGTTTTCGGTCTGGTGGAAATTGCCGCCGAGTTGATCGATCTGGTGGACGAGCCCGGGTTCGAACGGGCTTGGGTCCAGTACTGTAGAATGTTCAACGCGACCGGAGATGAACAGGAGGAGGAACTCGGATTCCGTCTCGGCAACCTCAATCTCGGACAGGCGCACAGTCGACTCACCGCTTATGCCGGCGTTCGACGAAACGAGCCGGAGTTGAAAAGGCGTGCCTGGCGGGAATTCCTCGGCGGCGCCGCCGGACTGCGCTTGATGCACGATCGAGAGTTTCTCCGGATCACCGGACCCGATTCGCTCAATCCCATAGCTGAAACCCCCTGGATGTCGACCAACGCCTCTTCCCAATGGGGGTTGGCGGCGATCCAGGTGCTGGCCATGGCCGGTGATTACGCTCCGGATTCCGACCCGACTTGATGCCGTACACAGATTCATCACCACACTTTTATATGCGTATCGGATTTTTACTTTCGTTAATCCTTCTAATCGCCGTCGGCTCGATATCGGCCCAGGAGGAGGCGCGCCGATTTGTTTTTGCCGATGCCCCACCGTTGCCGGAAGAGCGAACCGGGTTTTTTCTCGGCTCTCAGGATGATATTCTGATCGCGGCCGGAGGCATGGATTCATCAGAGGAACTCCGCCGGGAGATTTATGTGCTAACCGAAAGCGCTGCCGAGTGGCGCCTGGCGGGTGAACTGGCCGCTCCCCTGGCGGGCCGGGCAACGGCCAGCACTGCCGGCGGCGTGTATCTGGTTTCCGGACACGACGTGAGCGGCGCTTCGGATGAGGTTTGGCTCCTCGTGTATGAGGATGACAGGGTGACGGCCGACGAGGTAACCCGCCTCCCCGAACCCCTGCGGGATGCTACGGCCACCGGTCACCAAGACCTGCTCTACGTCGCGGGTCGAAGCATGAACGGGGCAACCCTGGTTTTTGTTTTTGACCGGGATGATCCTGACGCCGGCTGGCATGCGGTTCCGGATCCGCCGGTCGAGGTCGGTGAACGTCCGGTATTCGCTTCCTCGCAGGATCGGGTTTACCTGCTTGGACCCGAAGGCTCCGCGAGTTACCTGCCGCGTGACGGCTGGATGGAACTGCCGGCAGCGCCCTGGTGGCCTCTTGACCCGACGAGCGCTCCTTTTGGCGTGGCCCATATTTTTGTCCCGGGCGCCGGTCCGGATGGAGAATCCGGAATGCTGCTTTACCACACCCACACCGGAACCTGGGTGGAAACGGCTGAAGCGCCGTGGGAATACGAAAGTCCCCGAGCGGTGCGGCGTTCCGGAGAGGTCATGATTTTCGACCGCGATAACGGCACCGCGGTGGAAGTGATCAGCGGGCGAACCGGGTTTGGAATCCTCGATAGCTTGATGATCGGGGTTTACCTTTGCGGCATGGTCGCCATGGGATTTTATTTCATCCGGCGGCGGCGCAATGCGGCCGATTATTTTCGGGGCGGTAACCGCATTCCCTGGTGGGCGGCGGGAATGAGTCTGTTTGCCACCGGAGCCAGTGCCATCAGTCTTATGTCGATGCCCTGGAAGGGCTATTCGGAGAACCTGACCTACCTAGGGATCAGCCTGTACGCGGTAATGGCCTTGCCTTTGGCGGTCTTTATCCTGGCGCCCCTGGTCCGGCACCTCGCCATTGTGACCCCGGGCCACTATATGGAGCGACGTTTTGGCCTGGGAGCCAGAATGCTGGCGGCGGGAATCTTCTGTTTTACTCAAATTGGGGCGCGGATGGGCGCCATCCTGCTGCTGCCCTCCATCGCCATTTCCGCGGTGACCGGCATTCCCATCGAATGGTGCATTGTGGTCATGGGAGCCGTGACCACCATCTACACCTACATCGGTGGTCTGGGTGCAGTGGTCTGGACCGATACCGTGCAGGGATTCGTAATGGTGACCGCCGTGGTGGGGTGTCTGGTGCTGGCGCTTATGCGTCTCGACACTCCGCCGGGTGACGCCTGGGCCGCGTTGCAGGCGTTCGAGCGCATGGTCGTGTTCGATTTTCGTTGGGATCTGACCTATCCGACCGCATATCTCCTGTTTATTACCACGGTGGTGGGCACCTTGATGGGAATCAGCGACCAGAATTTCGTGCAACGGGTGCAGTCGACACCCAGCCTGCGGGAAACCAAGCTGGCGGTGGCCACGCAACTCGCGGTAGCGGTGCCGATCAACATTCTTTTGTTCAGCCTCGGCCTGGTGCTCTTTCTTTTTTACCGGGAACGTCCTGACCAACTCGACCCCGGTATGGCGACAGACGGTATTTTCCCCTTTTTTGTGGCGCAGGAATTGCCCGTAGGGGTTTCCGGACTGGTCATTGCGGCTTTGATGGCGGCGACCATGTCGACGATTTCCAGCAGTATCTGCGCGACGGCGAACGTGGCCACGGAGGATTTTTTCCGCCGTTTCAAACCGAACATGACCGAGCGCGACACTGTCATCCTGGGCCGTTTTCTTACCGCTATCGTCGGCATCGCCGGTACGGGTACGGCCTTTTATCTTTCCAAAGTGGATGTGGGGTCCATCTGGGATCTTGCCCAGATGGTGATCAACGTTATCGGCAACGGTGTGGTCGGCTTTTTTGCCCTCGGTCTGCTCACCCGGCGGGCGCACCAGTGGGGTTCCATGCTCGGTGTGGTCTGCGGATTTGCGGTGATTATCTACATGCGGAATTACACCGACATTTCCTTCTGGGCGTATTCGTTTGTCGGAACGGTGGTGACCTTTGTTACCGGCTATCTTTTCAGTATCCTTATTCCGGCAAAAGAGAAGGACACCAGCGGTCTGACCGTTTTCTCTCTCCGTGAGGCGCGTCCGGAAAGCGCGGAGGCCGCCCAGCACGTGGGTCTCAACCCGAACGATTGATTAGTTGGGAGGAGCGCCGGATTGGACGGCGGCACGGTTTACTCGTGCCGCCTGGGACTGTGGCTGTACGCGAGGTGGTAAAAACCTGGCCGACCATGAACGTGCCTCCGGCTGCTGCCTTGTTGACCTTTCCTGAAGGGACCTGAATATATCCCGGGTGACGGCAGTTCAGGATATTATTCGGAAAAGTGTTGAAGGGCTTCATCCATAGAAACGGTTTTTTGCTTGGGTTGGTTCTGGCCGTGGCGGCCGCCTGGCTTTGGCCGGAGGTCGCTTCGGATGAAGGCCTTGTGGGGGCAGCCTGGATACGTTCGGCAGGGGTGTTTGCTATTTTTTTTCTCCAGGGGCTCGGCCTGTCGGTCCAGGCGTTGTTTCGAGGGATTTTCGATTCCCGGCTTCATATCTGTTCGCAGCTCTCGATTTTCGTGCTGAGCCCGCTCTTGATGCTCTTGTTGCTGACCCTGGGGGCATCGGTGATCACTGACCCGGCGCTTCGGACCGGCTTCATTTACCTTGCCGTGCTTCCCACGACGGTGGCCACGGCCGCGGCGCTCACCTCCCTGTCCGGCGGAAATGTGATCGGCGCGCTGTTCAACGCCACCTTGTCCAACGTGGCCGGGGTGTTCCTGGTTCCGCTGGTGGTGTTCGCCTTCCTGATCGAGGGTAACGGGACGTCGCCCTCGTTCGCGCAGGGTTTGTCCGGGGTGGTCCAACTTATCCTGGTGCCGTTGTTCTGTGGAGTGTTCCTCCGGCGCTGGTTTGGAGACTGGGCCTTGCGAAGACGGATCGCTTTGCGGCGCGCCACTTCGGGTATCATTCTTTTTCTGGTCTACGCCGCTTTTTGTCAGAGTTTTTTGGATGCGGTCTGGGCGGAGGTTTCGGGGGGCGAGTTGACTGCTGCCCTGGCGGGTACGGCTCTTTTTCTGGGGATTCTTTCGTGCGGCGCCTGGAGCTTGGGCAGGGCTTTCCGGCTGCCGCCGGACTCACAGGTTAGCGCATTGTTCTGCGGATCGCAAAAGACTTTGGTGGCCGGCCTTCCCATGGCGGTTTCACTCTTCGGGGCTTCGGGTGCGGGCTCTTCGGAACTGAGTCTGATCCTGATTCCGCTCCTGTGTTATCACACTCTGCAATTGCTGCTGGCCGGTTGGCTCGTTCCCCGTTTGGACACCTGGCGCCGGCGAGAGGTGGCCAGTTGAAGGCAGCATTATTATAATTAGCCAGTCTATTTATAGTTGACAGGGCTAATGTGCGCTTGGAGGATTGGGGGTATGGCTTCGCGGAGGATAAAGATTCAGGGGGATAGAAGTGCGGTTTATCATTGCATGAGCCGGATTGTGGGCAAGCAGCATTTGCTCGATGGGCTGGATCAGGAGGTGTTTCGCAAAATGATGTGGAAGCAGGCGGAGTTCTGCGGGATGCGGGTGCTTACCTATGCGGTGATGACCAATCATTTCCACATCCTGGTGCGGGTGCCGGGGGAGGTGGAGATCGATGATGGCGAACTGGTTCGACGGGTGGGAGTGCTCTATGGCGAACATCGAGCTCACATGCTGGAAGCGGCTTTGCGCGGGCCAGGAGCCGAGGGGGTGAGGGAGGAGTACGTGCGGCGCATGGGGGAGCTTTCGCAGTTTATGAAGGAGCTCAAGCAGCGTTTCTCCATCTGGTTCAACCGGCGGAGGGGGCGTGTGGGGACGTTGTGGTCGGAGCGGTTCAAGAGCGTGCTGGTGGAGGACGGGGGGAAGGCGTTGCGTACCGTGGCAGCTTATATCGATCTGAACGCGGTGCGCGCGGGGTATTGCCGGGATCCGAAGGATTACCGCTATTGCGGGTACGGGGAGGCTTGCGGCGGAGGCGGGGAGGCGCGGGAGGGGTTGTCGCATGTGATGGAGCGCGGCAACTGGCGCAGCGCCTCCTGGAAGTACCGGATGATTCTTTTTGGGAAGGGTTATTATACCAAATCGGATGAGGAAGGGGCGGTGAGCTGGCAAGAGTGGAAGGCGGTGCACGGCCAAAGGGGTCGTCTGAGTCTGGCCGACGCGCTGCGGTGCCAGGTGCGGTATTTCAGCGAGGGGACGGTCCTGGGGTCGCGGGAGTTCGTGGAGGAGGTGTATCGGGAGCAGCGAGAGGCCTTCGGAGCCCGGCGTCGCAGCGGGGCGAGACCACTGCGGGGAGCCGAGTGGGAGGGACTGTGTGCGGTACGAGACCTCCAGAAAAATGTCATCGCGTGATATGCAGATTTCGTTCATGAAAAGTGCCGTTGACCCTGATAGAGCAGTTGACTGTAGAGAGAATGAGACCTAGTCTTAATAATTCCCTCGGACAATTGCTGTATTATGAATAGTCGAAATCTCTTTTCTGCCGGGCGCTTCCTTGGTTTGGTTTTCCTTTTTAGTCTTTTTCTCCAGAGCGCTTTGGAGGCGCGGCCTTTGACGATTTATTCCGGACGTTCAAACGCCTTAATCGATCCCTTGGTGCGACAATTTCAGGAGGAGACGGGGATCGACGTCGTAGTGCGCTACGGTGGATCGGCGCAGTTGGCTTTGGCCCTCAGGCAGGAAGGCGTCCGCACCCGGGCCGACCTTTTCTGGGCTCAGGATTCCGGCGCTCTGAGTGCGGTCGACAGCCGTGGGCTTTTTGCCACTCTTCCGGAAGAAATCCTGGACGGTTTGGACAACGCTTTCCGCAATTCCGCGGGCACCTGGGTGGGAACCAGCGCCCGGGCGCGGGTTTTGGCCTACGCTCCGGATCGCGTCGAGGAGGCGGAGCTTCCTGCGACGTTGGATGACCTCGCTGCCGAGCGCTGGCGCGGCCGGGTGGGGTGGGCTCCTACCAACGGCTCTTTTCAGACCTTCCTGACCGCCTTGCGCTCCCTGCGGGGGGATGAGCGGACGGCTGCCTGGCTCCGAGCGATGAGAACCAATCGGGCTCAGAGTTATCCCAATAACTCCGCGCTGGTACAGGCTATCGCCGCAGGTGAAATCGACCTGGCCCTGACCAACCATTATTACTTGCTCCGTTTCAAACAGCGCGATCCTCAGTTTCCGGTCGCGCAGACTTCGTTCGCCGATGGCGACCCGGGAAACCTTTTGATTGTCTCCGGCATTGGCGTCATGGAGGCCAGTTCCAGGAAAGCCGATGCCCATCGCTTCGTTGAGTTCCTTCTTTCCGAGGCTTCCCAGCAGTATTTTGTGGCGCAAACCTTTGAGGTTCCCGTGCGGGGTGACCAGTCCGATACGGCCGGTCATGATTGGCAAGCAGCCGAGCGCGGGCCCGAATTGGGCCGCGATGCTCTGGAGGATTTGGAGGGGACTTTGACCATTCTCCGGCGCCTCGACCTCCTTTGATGGCGGTCTGGCTGAAATCTTGGCGCGAGCGGCGGGCGCCATGGATGTTTGTTCTTCCGGCGGCACTGGTGGCCTTGGCGACGCTGGTGCCGCTGGCGTACCTGATTCTCCAGGCGCTGGATGCGGAAGGTCAGGCCCTGCGGGAAATCCTTTGGCGGCGGCGCAACCTAATCCTCTTCTGGAACACCTTGCGCTTGGTGGTGGGGGTGCTTCTGGTGGCGGCGGTGATTGCCTTTCCCTTGGCCTGGCTCACCGCGCGAACGCGTTTGCCCTGGCGTTGGCTGGTGACGATGGTGGGAGTGCTTCCGCTGGCGATTCCCGGCTACGTGATGGCCTACGCGCTGCTTGGCCTGGGAGGGAATTACGGGGCGCTGGCGCAATGGACCGGTTGGGCGCCGCCGCGGCTTTCGGGTTACTGGGGGGCGGTTTTTAGCATTGGGCTTTACACGTTTCCCTACCTCTTTCTCAACCTGCGTACGGCACTAATGGGTATGGACCCGGCGCAGGAAGACGCCGCGCGTTGTCTGGGCGCCGGATCTTTGGAAACCTTTTTCCGGGTAACCCTGCCCCAGTTGCGCCCGGCCATTCTGGCCGGGAGCCTGATTATCGGGCTTTATGTATTGGGAGACTTCGGAGCCGTGGCCCTGATGCGATTCGAAACCTTTAGCCAGGCGATTTATACGCAATATGCGCTCGCCTACGACGCGGTGTACGCATCCTGGCTGGCGCTTCTGCTGCTGGTGTTTACCGGGGCGGTGCTGGTGATGGAAGCCCGCCTGCTGCGACGCACCCTTCTGCACAAGGTGGGTAGCGGCAATCGGGGGAAGCTCGGGTTGCTGCGTCTCGGCTGGTGGGCGATCCCGGCATGGTTTTTTATTGGATCCGTTTTTCTGGCGTCGGTCCTGGTGCCGGTCGCCACCATCGTTTCGTGGCTCTTCCAGTACCCTGAGGGTGTTCGCTGGGTAGATGCATGGAGTGCCCTGCGCGGTTCGTTGACGGCGTCGGTGCCGGCGGCGTTTATCGCCGGAGCTCTGGCGTTGCCCATCGCCTACCTGGGGGTGCGTTATCCCACCCGAAGCACGCGGGTGCTGGAGCGTTCCGCCTACCTGGCCTACGCGACCCCCCCATTGGCGTTGGCGCTGGCCTTTACGCTATTTACCTACCGCTTTTTGCCCGGAATCTACCAGACCCTCCCGCTGTTGATAGGCGTTTGTGCGCTGCGCTATATGGCGGAATCGGTCGGCCCCATCCGCAGCGCCTTGTATCAGGCTTCCCCGCGAATGGAGGAAGCCGCACGCACTCTGGGATGTACTCCCCTAGCCGCTTTTTTTCGGGTGATTTTCCCCCTGGTGGTGAAGGGACTCGGGGTGGGGACCGCTCTGGTATTCCTGTCGGTGATGAAGGAATTGCCGCTGACGTTTTTGTTGTCGCCACTGGGATTCGAAACGCTGGCCCTGAATGTCTGGAATTTCGCCAACGAAGCGATGTATGCCGAGGCGGCCCCATACGCCTTGATGTTGCTCGTCATTTCGCTTTTATTTGTAGGCTTGTTACTGTTTCGTGAGAGATCGACATGATGGCGCCGCTTCTGGAAGTAAATAATCTGACCAAACGGTTCGACCGCCGATTACCGCCGGTGGTGAACGACGTCAGTTTTGCGATCGAGCCGGGAGAAATATTTGCTCTGCTGGGGCCCAGCGGTTGCGGCAAGACGACTTCTCTGCGGATGGTTGCTGGTTTGGAATCCGTGGATTCGGGTCGTATCCGGATGGGCGGTATTCTTTTGGAAGGCAATGGCAAACCGGTCCCGGCGGAAAACCGGGGAATTGGGTTCGTTTTTCAGGACTACGCGCTGTTTCCCCATATGACGGTCAATCGCAACGTGGGTTTCGGCCTGAGGCGTCTGCCGCGGGACGAGCGCCGTCGCAAGGTGCGGCGGGCTCTGGATCTGGTGGGCCTGAAGGCATCCGCCGAAGCCATGCCGTTCGAGCTTTCCGGCGGTCAACAGCAGCGGGTGGCCCTGGCCCGGGCTCTGGTGGCCGAGCCGAAGCTGATTCTCCTCGACGAACCCTTTTCCAATCTCGACGCCGTTCTGCGGGAAACGACCCGGGTGGAGGTCCGCAATCTGCTCAAATCGACCGGAATGACCACGCTCCTGGTCACCCACGACCAGGAGGAGGCCCTGTCGTTCGCCGACCGGCTGGTGGTGATGAACGAAGGCCGGATCGAGCAGACCGGCACACCGGAAGAGGTCTACAATCGACCGCGCACCGCCTTTGTTTCGCGGTTTCTCGGCCGCACCAATCTGATCGACGGCGAGGCCAGGGGTTGCATGGCGGAAACCGTACTCGGGCGCATTCGGCTGGATCGAACGATTTGGGGACGGGTACTGGTGTCATTGCGACCGGAACACCTGACCCTGCGTCCGTGGGACGAGCGGGCCAACCGGCCCCCCGGTGTGATCGTCGGACGGGCCTTCAAAGGCCACGACATCACCTACCGCATCCGCTTTCCGGACCGGGAATGGCTGGTGCATACCGATAATCGGACGCAGTTCCAGACCGGAGACCGAGCCCTCCTCGCCGCCCTGGAGCCGGGAGTGGTCCTGGATGACCCTCCGGATTCGGTTGCGGTATCCACTCCTCCGGAACCGGCAGAAATCGCAGCCGGCGCCTGAACGCGCCTGAACGCGAATGACGCCCTGTTGCTTTGCCGCGCCTGGACTCACATATTATTTGCCAGGCAAAATATAGTTGACAGATTTGGCGGTCCCGGGAGCCGTTTCAATCCGGCTTTGGCGCCTTACTGTCTTGAGGAATTTGAGGCCTGACGGTTGTATGGCGGTCAGGTCTTGTGCCATTCCGGCACAATTGCCTATTCCGCGTGCCGGGCCAGCAACCAGAGGAGGTCGGAGACCCGGTTGATGTATTGTCCGTGCAACGGAGGCGGGGCCATGCCATGGTCTCGAAGATCGAGCAGCCGACGCTCCGCCCGCCGCGCGGTGGTCCGTGCCAGGTCGAGGGACGCGGCGGGCCGATTGGCTCCGGGCAGCGCCCAGCCGGTGAATTTCAGACCTTGCGCCTCCAGGCGTTCGCATTCGGCATCGACGCGATCCAGGGCGGCGCTTTCGAGGCACGGAAATCGCGCTCGATATCGGGCGCGATCCGCCGGCTCGCAGGCGATTTCTCCCATCAGTCCGATCAAATCCTCCTGAATTCGGGTCAAGGTTTCCCGCACCCCCTCATCCTCCGAGCAAGCCTTGGCCCAACCCAGAGCCGCATTGAGTTCGTCAATCGCGCCCACCGCCTCCAGTCGCGGGTCGTTCTTCGCCACCCGCGGCCCAAAAAGCAGGTCCGTGGTTCCGTCGTCTCCGCGGCGGGTGGTGATGGACGGTGTGGTGCTCTTTTCCTCGGACATACACCGGTCACGATGCACCGACGGGCGCCTGCTTGTCGAGCGCTTACATCCTGCGGCCGTTCTAACGGTAGAGTTTGGGGAAAATTCGCATCCAGCCGATCGGGCAGAGAAGGGCCGTGAGGAGAAGGAGAAATGGGCCGTGAAGCAGTAGGGCCGCGCCGAACCCGTCGTTCCAGAGGGCGGCCTGTCCCAGGCGAACTCCGTGATACAGCGGGGAGGCGAAACAAATAACCTGGATGAACCGGGGAACCTGGTCCAGGGGAAAGAAGATGCCGGAGAAAAAGAAGAGGGGATTGATCAGGATGGCGTAGACGGTTTGAAACTGGTTGATGTTGCGGACAAAGGAGCTGGCGATCAGTCCGATGGCTCCACAGGCCAGGGCGACAAGGAACCCGATCAAGGGAATCGTCCAGGCGAATAGGGGATCGCCCAGCCGAAAGACGAGCAGAACGATGGTGACTCCCAGTGACATGCCGGCGCCTTTGAGGCCCACCCAGAGATACTCGCCCAGTATGATCTCCCTCGGGCCGATGGGGGTGGTCATCATGGCCTGATAAACGTGTTCGTAGGTGTGGCGGATAAAGAATCCGTAACTTGTTTCGAAGAAAGCCGACCACAACGCGGTGGAAATCGCCAGGCCGGGAGCCAGGAAAACCAGGTAGGTGCGTCCGTCAATGTCCGTTATGTAAGCTCCCAGTCCGATGCCGAGCGCCAGGATGATGAAGAGCGGGTCGGACAGGGTGGGGGAGATGTTGGCCACGAAATTCTGGCGGTAGACATCCCAATGCCGCATGGTGACCCGCCAGGCCAATGAAAGGGTTTCACGCATCGCCGCCCAGCTCCCTTCCGGTGATCTCCAGAAAAACGTCCTCCAGTGTACTCGGCCGGAGAATGCGCGGGATCATTCCGTGGTGTCCCAGGAAGCTTTCCACCGCCGCCAGACCAGGGCCTCGTACGTTGATTCCCGCCCGGTCTTCAAACCAGGAGAAGTCGGGGTTTTCGGCGGCGGCCGTCACCAGCCGTTCGCGTAGTCCGGCCTCCTTGGGGAATACCGCCACCGTTCCGGGACAGTAGCGTTCAATCATCTCCCGGGGCGCTCCCTCAGCCTTGATTTCTCCTTCGTTCATGATCACCAGCCGGTCGCAGAGACGCTCGGCTTCGTCCATGTAATGGGTCGTCAATAGAATGGTGGTCCCGGTGTCCTTCAGCTCCCGTACGCGTTCCCACATGTGCAGGCGCACGGCCGGGTCGAGACCGGTGGTGGGCTCGTCCAGCACCAGCAGACCGGGTTGACGCAGAAGCGCCCGCACAAAAACCAGCCGCCGCTGCATGCCGCCCGATAGGTCGCGGATACGCGCATTGGAGCGGTGGTCCAGCGACATGGCGCCCAAGAGTTCGTCGACGCGTTTTCCGCGGTCGGCTCGGGGCAGCCCGACGCAGCGGGCGTACATCATCATGTTGGCGCGGACGCCCATGTCCTCGTCCAGGGCGTTTTCCTGCGTCACCACCCCCAGCCGTTTCTTTATCTCCCTGGCCTCCCGCGCCGGATCCAAGCCGAACACCGTGAGCGACCCGCCCGACCGGGAGGTGGCGCCGTAAAGGATCCGGATCGCGGTGGATTTCCCCGCGCCGTTGGGACCGAGCAAACCGAAACACTCTCCCCGGGCGATGCTGAAGGACGCGCCGCGCACGGCCTGGACGGAACCGAAATTCTTTCGCAGGTCCTTCGCTTCCACCACCGGTGAGCCGGAGGCGTCATTGGAAAGGGAATTCATCTCGGTCGCTTTCATGGCCGGTTATCTGCCGTCGAATACCAACGCGGAAGCGATCTTTAAGGCAAGCGTCGTTTTTTGGGTCGCTTATCGAGCGTATTACGGAACATGGAAAGACGCAGTTGCAGCCGGGTTTGGCTTGCGGGAGGTAACGAGACGAATCGATAGTGTTTGGGCCGCACGCCGGTCCGAAACCTCCGGTTACGTTGATCTTCGGTTCGACACCGGGGAGCCCGGGTCGGGGTGTCCCTCGCGTCGTTGCCGATCAATCCGCGCCATGAAAAAAATCTTATTTCCCATGTTCACCTTGCTCGCGGCCTTTTCCGGCGTCATGGGGCTCGCCCGGGCCGAATCCGCCATGAACCCGATTATCCACGCAGACGTACCCGACATGTCGATGATTCGTGTCGGCGATACCTACTACATGAGCAGCACGACCATGCATATGAGTCCCGGTCTGCCCATCATGAAATCGAAGGATCTGGTGAATTGGGAACTGCTCGGCTACTGTTACGACACCCTGGCCGATGTCGACGCGCTCAATCTCGACAACGGACGCAGCGCCTACGGCTCGGGATCCTGGGCGAGCAGTATCCGTTTTCATGACGGCACCTACTACGTCTCGACCTTCGCCGGCACCACCAACCGGACCTACATTTATTCGACCGAGGATATCGAAAAGGGACCCTGGGAGGTGAAAATCTTTGCGCCGGCCTACCACGACCACACCCTATTTTTCGACGACGACGGCCGGGTTTATATGATCTGGGGTGTCGGCCGGCTCGAAATAATCGAACTCGAAACCGACCTTTCGGGAGTGAAGCCAGGCACCCGGCGAGTGCTGATCGAGGATGCCAGTGCTCCGGCGGGCGATGACATGATGCTCGGTTCCGAAGGCTCCCAACTGTTCAAAGTGGACGGCAAGTACTACCTCTTTAATATTTGCTGGCCCCGAGGCGGCATGCGGACGGTGGTCATTCACCGGGCGGATGAGATAACCGGCCCGTACGAAGGCAGGCTGGCCCTGCAGGACCGGGGGATCGCCCAAGGGGGCCTCATCGACACGCCCGATGGCGATTGGTACGCCTACCTGTTTCGGGATTATGGCGCGGTGGGACGGATCCCCTACCTCGTTCCGGTAACCTGGGACGACGGCTGGCCCGTGCTGGGCACCGACGGCACGGTTCCCGATCGGTTGGACTTGCCTGCCAGCAAGGGTTTGGACCCCGGCATCGTGGCGTCGGACGATTTCCGGCGCGAGGAGGGCGAGCCCGAGCTTCCCCTGGTTTGGCAATGGAATCACAACCCGGAAAACTCCCTCTGGTCGCTCACGGA
>PXBO01000035.1 GCA_003566885.1 Opitutia bacterium
AATCTCCCAGAAGCGAGGGCTTAGTTCGTTCATGAATGCTCCTGTCTCTCTTTAGCCCATTAAGGTACGACTCTCCGTTGCCGGGCGGCCCCTCGCAGTCCCCGGCGTGCGCTCCGTCGAGACAAGAGATTGACGGGCATCGACTTCCGAGGCAAGCCCAAAGGGTGGCGATTACCGGGATGTTCACCTCCGCCGACACCGCCGCCCAATCAGCACGAACACCAGTCCCCACACCCCGACCACCAACACCACAGCGCCCGGCTCCGGGTATCGCCCACCAAATCGCCGGCCAAGGCGGAGGCATTTCCGTCATAGCCTGTGGATATTGGGTCCATCCAGGCGGCGCGCAATCCTTTCAGATTTCACCCGATTCCGACCTCCGGAAGCTCAGCACCAGCGTCCGCTCGTGAAGGCCTTCGCTCAGATGACTGTTGTGCCAGGTGAAGCTGCAATCATAGCGTCTGCCGTTGTCTGGATCCCGCGCTACGAAATCGGATTCGACACCCGTTCCATCCCATTCCGCCGACGGGGCCTCCCCCCATTCAAGAAGCCAGGCTGTCAGGTAGAGGAAGATCTCAGAATCGAGTGCTTCGACAAGATCGGGGGCGGTTCCCAATCGCTCTTTGCCACAAAACGCCGTCAATTCGACGACTCCCGGTCCGGTCAGTTCAAGTCGCGCGACAAGGTCTCGGATTTCCGCCGCCGTCTATTGCGGGTCCCGGTCCGATTCAAGCGCGGCGGCCAGGCGGGCCTCGGGCGTGAGGAGTCCTGGGTGGATTCGCCCGCCCGATCGGGTAACCGTAACCGCACGGTTGAATCCCGAAAACCGATCGGTCAGCTCGTCCATCAACTTCCGCCAAAATGCAGCGGCGCTGTTTCGGTACACCCGGCCGCCGATCCGCCAACCCCCGGCCGATGTCCGCTCGCCATGCTCGTCTTCTCCACCGGCATCGTTCATCAGATCAACAATAAGCCCGCCACCAGCAGGGCGATTCCGGCGCCCAGTACGATCGCCGCCTTCCTCGCCGACCATCGCCCGTCCGCGGCGTCCCACAACAAGTAGTACAGCAACAGAATTCCGGCCAATAGCACCACGCCTATTAGGATATCGACCATTTCACGTCATGCTCTCCCATCACCCTACCCCCAGGACCTGAACGAATACCGTAGGCAAGCCCCTTTTTCCCACTTCTGACAAGTAGAACGCCCGAAATATAGAGCACGAGCCCTACGGCAAATTCAACGGCTACCCCGCACGCCGCACTCTATCAGGTGTCTCGCCCGGCACTCGATCATCGATTCTCCTTGCCCGGCCCGGGGCGTTCCGTGAACCTAAACCTTGGCTCGCGGTAAGCTGGATCCTGTGATCCCGAAATCAGTGAAAAGCGATATGCATATTTCCCGAATCGCCCGATTCGCCCACCTCCGGGCCGCCCGGTCCGGGCGCCGCCTGCTGTACCTGTCTCTCGTGTGGGCGAGCATGATTCTTCCGGCGACGGGCACTTCCGCTGCAACAGGCGAAACGCCGGCGGAGACGCCGGGACTGATCTTCGAGGAAAACTTCGACGACGAGGGCTACCGTGATCGCTTCACCGGAGCCACCCACCCGGAGAACCGCGCACTGGTGGACAAAGCGGCGGTCGGCGAGCAGGCCTTACGGTTTCTTGTGCGGGAGGGTGGCCATTACGGAGGGAGCCTCATCTTCGGTTTCGCCGACGCGGGACTGCCGGAGCCCGAGCACCTCTACATTCGCTACCACCTGCGTTTCGGCGCCGACTGGGAACCCGGGCGGGGCGGGAAACTGCCCGGTCCGGCGGGCACCTACGACCGCGCCGGCTGGGGCGGCCGTATCCCCGACGGCACCGACGGCTGGTCGGCCCGGGGAGGCTACCGCGCCTGCCCCCAACACGAAGGGCGTACCCAACTCTTCTTTTACACCTACCACGCCGATCTCTCCGGCGACTGGGGAGAGAACCTTGGCTGGGACATCGACCATCGCGGCTGCCTGCCGAGAGAACAGTGGCACCAAATCGACATGTACGTGCGCATGAACACGCCCGGGGAGCGTGACGGCGTCCTGCGGGCCTGGGTGAACGGCGATTCCGCCTTCGAGCGCACGGATCTGCGTTTTCGAAACGTCGCCGACCTGAAGATCGAGCAATTCTGGATGAACCTGTATCACGGCGGCTCCTGGACCGCGCCCCGGGACATGCACGTGTACTGGGACGGCATCGTCCTCTCAAGCGAGCCCCTCTTGGAACGTGCCGGTCGGCCCGAGTAGGAACGAGGCGCCCCTTTCCTCCAAATCCCGCCGCCACCTTGCCTGGGGGAAACTGGGCGAGAAGCTGAGTTCCCGGGAGAAGGCGGTGCTCGGAGCACCGGCTGAAGGGCGCGGTCTGCGCGATCCGGTGATAGGCACGGATCACTTCGTATCCGGTGATGGCCAGTAAGCTCACGACCACGGCCAGGCTCAGCGCGCGCTTTCCACATTTGCGCGAACACCAACCGAATATCATTACCACAGTCACACCCATCTGCCACACCGTCAGGAACAGGATCAGGGGCCGAATAAAATTTTCCACCTCACTCAACCATGCTGATGACCTGAATAAAGGATCCGGCAAAAAACAGCGCTGTACAGGCTGAGAAAGAAGACAGCAGTTTCTCGGAGAAACTGTCTTTGGGTTGGGAGTGGGAATCCATCTATTCGTTTCTGTCTAAGGAGAATTACACTCGGATAAGCACTACATCGGGATAGAGCTTTGGCTAACGCTGCCAAAGGAATGAAGTAAAAGAGATTGCTTCAGGGACGTGCTTTTCATTTTACTCTGGTCAATGTGTCGCTCGATCCTCAATTCTTTTTAACCACAATCTCTGACAAAAGATAGGCGTTTTCGTCCTGAAACGGAGTGAATCGAAATTGTACTTCAACTGCGTCAATTTGTATCGCTATAACATTCCCCGGAAATTCGAGCCCACGTTCAGTTCCAATTCGGTTCTTAATATCCCTGTAAACACCACCCAGCGTAACATCAAAAGATGGAAAAAAGAATGCAGTATCTTCGAATGGCCAGGTCTCATCACTATAATCTGTCAAGTGCTGGTTCAGTACACTCATACTTAGTACGTATTTATACATCTGATCCCTCTCAAAGAAAAACATTGCACGATTTCCATATACGTGAACTTGATTTAGCCCAATAAGGAAAACCCCGGTCGGGTAACCCAGCAACTCTCTCATAACCCCGGATGAGGCACCGAATTCAATCTCTAAAAACCCTTCTTCTGGTGAAATCACCAACCTTTCCGACCGTATAGGTGTATCTGAATAGACGACTCCCATCGAGCTTGTCCCAACAAGCAACAAAACCATTATCCAAAATCCGAACAATTGTGTCTTTTTAATAATATTATACATTTGTCATACGCTACTACATTTTAAACCACGACATGTTATCAAGTCAATTATCTTGAGTTTCCGACACCAACCGCAATACTTCGTCGGGCCTACCTGCGTTGAAAAACATGTGGATTCGAGATCCATGAGGGCAATCGCCAAACGAGATAAGGGGCGAAGACCTGGGAATCTCACATTATACCCTGAAATCAGCACTACCCACAGCAAACGGAGAAGTGCCGATAGTTCTTTTCATCCGTAAGGTATGCCGCCTCCGAAGACTCCCTACAGATCCCGGAACGCACCCCTCAACTTTTCAGATGTATCCCAGAAATCATCCGCAGGCACAAGCCGATCCAGGTCCAAGCGCCACCAGTAAAAAAGGATGCCAGGCACGCGCGCTCCCCTACTAGCCGGCCGACTCTGAAAAATCCGGTGCTCCGGTAGTGTGGGGCCGGGAGAACTTGATAAGCTTGGTTACCCGATTGGGTCAATCCATATCACCCATTGAATACCGCAAAACTCAACCAGACATAAATGCCGTAACCGACCAACAACACTCCTCCCTCCCATCGGCTCAGGCGGCGCGCGGTGTAGAGGAACAACAGCAAGAGCAATGAGGTTCCCAGCATGACCCATTGATCAAACTGCAGGATTCGCCCGTGAACCGGAAGTGGCTGAAGGAGAGCAGATACCCCGAGAATCCCCAGCAAGTTGAAGATATTACTGCCGAGAATGTTACCAACAGCCACATCTGCGTGCCGCCGAATAGCCGCAATCACCGATATGGACAATTCCGGAAAAGAGGTGCCCACGGCCACAAGCGTTAAGCCAATGACGGCCTCTGGCACACCAAGATGTTCGGCAATGCCGACAGCACCCATCAAAAGCACTTGTGATCCGCCGATTAATAGCAATAAGCCAACAACTACGGCAATCACTGTCCACGTCACCGACTTTGGAACGGTGGAAACTTCTTCTGCTTCAGCTAGATGCAGGTCACCCGAGGGCGTGGCGTGGAATCGTTCGCTCCAGTAAGCCCACACCAGGTAAACACCCAAAGCCACAAGGAATATAGCGGCATCTGCACGCCCCAACGCATTTCCTCCAACAAGAACCAGAAACAATACGCTCGCTACTACCACCGTGACAGCGTCCCGCCTCAATGCCAGTGGCTTGACCGACAATGGTTTAATCAAGGCGCAAACACCGAGTATGAGCAAAATATTTCCGATATTGCTCCCCACAACGTTGCCGATGGCGATGTCTGGTCGTCCATCCACTGCGGCGTTGACGGAGACTACCAACTCCGGGGCCGAAGTCCCGAAGCCTACGATGACGAGGCCACTGAGCAGCGGCGAAATACCGAGGCGCCTCGCCGCAGCCAGTGAGCCCCTAATCAGGGCTTCACCCCCACAAGTGAGCAAGACCACGCCCAGAAGCAACAGCCCAATATTCATCATCATTCAGATCTTCCACTCATGGTCGCCGATATATCAAGGGCATGCATAAGAATTGAAGGCGATCTAAGAAATGACCCGCCGCCCTCAACGAACCCTCGCATTTCATCGCCCGCCCGGATGGTACGGATCGCCGCGAATTGGGTCGTCTTCCACCAGGTGGAAACCACCAGTTCGGCATTCTGCCGCGCCGAGTTGTGATTGATATACCGGGTGTAATTGGCCTTAGGCCCCTCGCCCAGGATGATATGGGTGCGCGCCACCCACAACGAGCTCGCTCGAGTGGCGAAGGCTCCCATTATCCACCCTGCCGGCCCAATCGAATCTCGGCCGGAAACAAGCCGCGAGGGTCTTCGCGTTCCTTGAGCGTTCGCGCCAGGACGGCGATCGTCCGGGGGACGTCGCCCCGGAAGAGTTCTTGCTCCCCGTGGCGCACCACTACCGGTTTGTCGAGGTTCAGCATAGTGTCATCGAGCCTGATGGCGAGTTCTCCCTCCGGCTCCCAACTCTCGATCTCAATCGCCTGGCCTTCCCTCTCGACCACGATCTCGGTGCCGAGTCGGGGATTTTCGACGAACAGCCAATAGTACCGTTGATGCGGCACGGCGTGTTGCACCCAGACGATCCGGTCAGGACGCAGGTCGCGCTCATGCGCCGCCATCCAGGGAACCGCAGCCGCATCAGCGCCGTTCATCCAGTGCCCTTTGCCCTCGTATATTTCCACCCAATGGGAATATCCGGCGGGGTCCGCCTTGCGCAGTTCGGCCAGATCCCGCTTCCACTCGCGCGCCACCCGATTGCGGCCGTAGGCCGAATCGTCCGCTCCCATGTGCAATGTGAACGGAATATTCCGCAAGCCTTCTATGCGCGCGTCGTTCGGATGGCCCGCCATCATGGCGGCGGCAGCAAAGCGATCCGACATCCGGGGCGCCAGTTGGTAAACGCCGTCACCCCCGGCACTGTAACCCATGAGGTACACCCGGTCGGGATTGACGTCGCCGAACACATACAGATCCGCCAGCAATCGATCGAAGATCGCGTCGATGTGCGGCTGATGCCAGAGATTCCAGGTGTCTGTGGGAGCGCGGGGCGCCAGATATACGCCCTCCTCCGGCCGGTAAAGCCGCTTCTGATTCTCCCACTGCCCGTCATTCACGCTGGGGTGAGTTCCGCCCCCGCCGTGCAGGGAAAGGTAAAGGCTCCGGCCCTCTTGCGGACGCTCGCCGTAAACGGTGTACCAGAAAGGCATACGGTACCCTTCGTATTCAAGTTCTCGGGACGCGAAGATCTCGGACCGGGTTTCGCGCGTTTGACGAACCTGCGCTTCCCATAGCATCTCGCCGGCCCGGCGGGCTTGCTCCTCGCTCAGGGGCGTATCTGCAAATATTGCGCTTTCCACTCCGGAGAGGCCATGGACCTCCAGGTGCGCCTGAAGGCCGACCAGAGGTTTGTCCTCTCCGCCATCCGCCGATCGCGCCTCGACACCAAGCCGCAATTCAATCAACGGCTCATCTGGTTGCAAGAGAGTTCGCCGGCTCGTTTCTCCGGCGGAAATCACGTAGATTTCATTTTCTCTGACCACGACCCGAAGCCGACCGAAACCTTCCTTCGTCTCGGGCGCCAATTGCAGATCACGCCGGGTCACGTCAATAGCGCGGGACGGCGACGGCCAGCCCTGGCGAAACGAAACGGGAAATCGCTGCTCGGAGGAACGCCAGATGACGGCGTAGATACCGTACCGCTGATCACCGGGAACCGCCGAGGCCGTGCGCCCGGTAAACCAGGCATCGTCGAGCGCGGCGCCGGTCGAGCCCTCATGGCGTTCCGGATTCGCATTCAAAACGAAAATGCCGCCTGCCAAAAACAAAGCCCCCACCCCGGCTGCGCGACGCATCCAATCGGTCCCGCGCAATCCCAATCGGCGGCCTCGAATCCTGTCTCCCGACGACGCGACCAGTCGTAATACACAAGCCATACGCCAAAATTTCTCATGAAGGCCAGGTTCTAGTCAACTCCAACGCCGTCTCCCGGATCGATAATCAGAAGCGCATACTGACCGATATCGAAGTCAAAAGCGACAAGCCTGTGCGCCTGCGAGGGGTAGGCAAACCCGACCACCTGTGCGCAATACTCTTACAGCAACTTGGGCTGAAATTGCCCACCCGGCCAAAAATAATCGATGACGGATGCGGCATGAGCACGGAACACGCCGAGCACGTTTTCGAGCCGTTCTTCACCACCAAAGAGGTGGGAAAGGGAACAGGGCTCGGCTTATCGACCTCCAGCGGTATCGTGGGAAGTCATGGCGGCTTCATCAGCGTGTACAGCGAAATCGGGAAGGGCACCGTTTTCAAAGTCTATCTGCCCGCCGATACCGGCCCCGCTGTTGAATCCCGGGCGCCCGAGGTGGATGTAATGCCACGGGGACGGGGGGAGAAGATCCTGATCGTTGATGACGAAGCCTCCATTCTCAACATCACCCAACAGATGTTCCGCGCTGGTTTGTGACGCGGAAAATAGTTGCGACCCAATCTTTTCCTTCTGGATGAATGTGTGTGATGAATTCACTCCATTCGGGGTAGTGACGCGGGTCGGCTAAGTAGGCGTAAACTCCTTCCGGAGGTTTCGCGATTAAAACACTGATTGTACGGGATTCCCTCATTTGAATCTCTTGCCGAACGTCGCGCTGACTCGCAGAATGGGCGCGAGCCCATTCTGTTGAGTCCAGCGATTTTGGGGGCTCCAGTCATCCATGCACAACGTGTATGAAGATTGTCGAAGAATCGTCATCCAGAAGAAGGACTCCCCAGTTATTTCCTTTCTCTCCCGCGGGGATCTCATAGGCGCGTCCCGACGTAATTTCGCCCTTCCACCAAGCAGGAGACGTGGGTGAAGGTGAAAAATAATCAAACCTCTCTACGTCCCACCCTTCCCCCTTTTCCGGATACGGCACGCGCTGGTAATCGGCAGAATATACCCTAACCTCCGTATCTTGAAGACTCGGAGATGCGGCCAGGAACTCTTCGATTTCGTCCGGGACGGCTTGAAAGGACAGAAATGATTCCCCTGAAAATATCCCAGACCATTGGTGGTATTGCACATTGTGCGCAGATCCCGGTAGATTCGCAAGACGGGCGTCTTCAAGCGCTGAGCTGATTCGGACGGATGGCAAAAATGAATAAATAACCAAACCCGCAAGAAGAAAGGACGGAGCAAGTAGAAAGCCGGTCCATACAATTCTCTTCTGGATTAAGGAGTGCAGGAACGCCCAAATCAAGCGCTGGGCAGCGAAGAGGATCAGGAGACCAATTCCCAACCCCAATGAGAGGAAAACGAACATCGGGATGCTTCCCGAAACAATGGCTGTGAGAAGCACAAGTAGCGCGGCATTGAGAATTGCCGGGCATTTGGGAAATACATCGTCTTGGACATTCATTGCTCTTCGCCATTAAGGTAGGACCGCCCGTTGCCGGGCGACCCCCTCGCAGTTCCCGGCGTGCGGTTTGGCGGAGTGTCGCTGACGCTCGGTACCCGCACCGGGCTCCTCTGAACGGTCGCGCAGTGGAGACGGCGAGGCGTTGTTCAACTGTAGGAGAGGGTTTATTGGAGATGTTTGCGGTGGGGACTTTTCCTTTATTCTCTTAGCGAAAACTCAAGCAGATCCTTCATGCTCCTGTTTTCAAATACTCAGTCAAAAAGTTCCCGAACGAGCTCCGCCCCATCACTTCTTTTTTCGATCAGCGACTTACGAAATTCGTCCAGCGGCATTTCACGCCCCGGCCGAACGGCGGCGTGAGATGCCAAAAGATTGCCTGACATCGGTTTCCGTGGCAAGCCGAAAGGGCGGCGATTGCCCGCCCGTTTACCTCCGTCGAGACCGCCTACCAATCACCACGGTCGCCCCGACCCACACCCTGCCAGCAGCACCACAGCCCCCCGGCTCCGGAGTCACCACGCCCGCCGTCGATACGCCGAAGATTCCATCCATTGAAATGGAATTCCCTATCAATAAGCGAATCAATACAACATGCTATTGGAGGGTTCTCTTCCCCCCTTTGACCCCGTCAGTCATGCGAATTCCCCGGTCGAGTTCTCTAACCCATATGTTTCTAAAGCGCATACCCGATGTGGACCCATGCTTTTGTAACCGAATGACATCCGCCTGGTGGGCCTGATAGCTGGGTAGCCCTACCCAAGTGGTGGTGCCCAAAATCTCAACATTGTTCAGCACGAGAATGCCGTTTAAAAGCACGGTAACGCGTCCCGACGTCAACAGTTGCCCCTCGTCACCAAAAACGGGGGCTTTGAAAAAGATCTCAAAACTTTGCCATTCACCCGGGCGCCGCGCCGGATTGACCAGGGGAATATGCTGTTTGTATACGCTGCCAGCCATACCATTGACATAGGTCTCATTGTCCCAATTATCCAAAATCTGCACTTCGTATCGATTCTGCAGGAAAACACCGCTGTTTCCCCGCCCCTGACCTGCTCCTCTGACATTCTCCGGGACTTGCCATTCCAGGTACAGGTGCACATCCTCGAACTTGCGCTGAGTGACAATATCTTTATCGCCCCTTTGCAGCAGAATGTCACCATTCTCAATGCTCCACTGCGTGGCGGCACCATCGGTATCCACCCACTCCTCGAGATCGCTGCCGTCGAAAAGCACAATCGCGTCCGCCGGGGGCGGCTTGGATGAATACTGTGGCTCCACGACCGGCGGCACTGGTTCGTGCACTTCTGTCTCCTCAGGCGAATTCGAGATTGCCGACGACGGAAAGGCGACAAGCGCAAGTAGCAGCGCGGATGGATAGGAAATCGCTATTAGTACGGAAGTGCGGGACGGCAGAGCGGTGGATGGGACGGCGAAACGCATAATAACAACGGTTCGAGAAAGGGGCTGGGAGTCAAGACAAAACTGATCCCACCCGATCTTCGTCCTTGACATAGGTGGCCACCGAAAGCGGCCGGCCCGCGATACCGACGGGCCCATATGCACAGCGCGCCGGAATACCAGATTATGGACAACGCCCCGAACCAGACTCCCATGACTGCCGCCGGATCCCCCTTTCGATCTCATCGGGTCGTTGCAGTGGGCCGATGCTCCTCGTTCGTCCGACGAAGTGAATACGGCACGCATCGTCAAACGAGGCGACTATGTGGAGCATCACATGAACGGCCGCATCCTTTTCAGCTTTCAAATCGGCACGGACGAGTGGAATGAAATGGTTGAAGCCAGCAAGTTCAACGATCCGCCATTCGCGTCCACGCTGTCCGGCCATATCGGACTGCAGGACTGCGGCGACTGGGTCGCCTTCCGCAATATCATGATCCGCAAGCCGGATTCGAGATAGAACTCATTCGTCTCCCAACTCGTGCGTCAACCCGGGGAAAGAAAAAGCCCGAGTAATTCCACACACCGGGATTATTGGCCGCCACCATGGCGGAGAAGGTCGAGGCGCTGCGATAATGGGCGCAAGGCCGGGCGCGGCTGGCGACGTCTACCGCAGGAGGACAGGCCGGCGGCAACGGCTGCAGGTTGGCCGCCATGCCCGGGCGGAACTTAGGGGGGAAACAATTTTTCTGTCATCGTGACGGAGCCCCTCTATGAAGACGAAAACAGAGGACCGGCACAGTTCAGAGCATATGGCGTCATTTTGGTGGGTTTCCTGTACCGACGCAAAGAGGCAAGCTGCCAGCTGCTTCTACATTCTCACGCTGGAAGCGTGAGGGGAGGCCGCCAGAAAGCCTCCTCGTTTTATTCCGATAGGCTCCCGTCGTCCGGGTGCCAGCGGAACATGACGTTCTTGGTTCGGGCGTCATCTTCGATGAACACGAAGTATTCCCCGTTGGAACTCTGATAGGCGTTGATAGCATGGACAATATCCATGAGCCCGACGTGCTGGATCCCAAACGCAAGAGGGGACTCCAGGTACCCCAGGAAGCCGTCCTCGCCAAGCGGATCCTCTTCGCGAAATACGCCGACAGTCCCCCTGCGGATATCGTAATCGGGGACATTGCCTACCCAGACAATGAAGATATGGTCTCCGGCCAAATCGAACCCATGAGGCTCGTAGGACTCATGTTGGAAGTCCGCCAGCTGGTACGGGAGGACTAGGTGCCATCGCAATGCCGGATCTCCATGCCAGTTGTCGTAGCGGACCAGGTTCGGTCCCATTGGTTTCCAGTGCTGCACAGGATCCTCGGAGGTGCCGCCGCCCAGGTAAAGAATGTCATTTTCGGCGTCGTAGTAAATTCGCCTCACATCCTCGATGGGCCCGGGGTTGGTAAATTCCCGGCGATTCTCCACGCCATAAACCGGGACTCCATTTTCGTCGATCGACTCGAGAGGGTACTTGTAAATGATCCCCTGGCGGGTCGCCTGCCAGATCGTCCCTTCTTCGTCCACCCACCAGCCCCGCGATTCCGCGGTGCTCATTTCCGTCACCTCACTTGAAGCTTCATAGCCGTCGCCGTCGGCATCGTACCAGATCTCCGATCGAGTTACGCGTCCGGCGGGAATCGCGATTTCTCCGAAATTCTCAGGGTCAAAGCGATAGATAAAATATTTCCCGTGCATGTCATTGACATACAAAAACCGGTGACCGTCGATCACACGCAGCAAAACACCTCCTTTGTGCCCGCGTTTCAGGCGAGGGTCGTCCGGGAAAAGATGGCGATGAATCGTGGTCGCCTTCAGTGTCCACTCTTCCCCGGCCGGTTTGGAAAAATCGGCGGTGTAGCGCGATTTTTTCGAGTAGATGTCCGTTTCCGTTTCCGGATCGATAACCAGGGCGTCGATCCATTCCTGGCCCAGCACCTGCCAGTTCAATGTTCCCTCTTGGGTATGGCTCTGGATCATGGCCGAACCGATGTAATTCTCGGCCGGGAGACTGTGAGCGATATAGATATTGCCATCGAGGTCGGCGCCGACCCCGATTGGGCCGAGAAACCGCAGCGGTCCGTGCCGCCCCGGCATGTCACCCGCGTAGATACCTCCGGTTTCACCGAAAAGGCTATCCAGCTCAGGGGACGTGGTGATGTCCCTGTAAATGCGCACCTGTTCCCGCCAACCCGCGTCTGCCACAAGCAGGCGCCCGTCCGGCATGACAGCCACGGCCGTAGCCACCACATCATCAGGCAAAACGATTTCCTGCTCGAGCCTTGTCCCCTCCGGATCATAACGGCTGAGGATCCCGCCCTCGATCAACCACAAGGCGCCTTGCGCGTCGATATCCATCTTCCCCGGCGAGGGGGTGATGGGGAATTCGCGCAGCGCTTCCAGCTCCAGGTTGAACACCCGGAGGATCCCGTCGTCACAGGCCGCGAACACCTCCTCTTCTGTGGCCGCCAGTCCCCCAATCCGCACTCCGAGATCCACACTCAGGTGCCCCGTATTGATATCCGGGCGGTCTCGCCGGGTAATTGCCTCTTCGGCAGGCATTCCCTCCGCATAGGCGCTGCTGTAAAAGATATACTGCTCGTTCCCGGTAATGGCTTTGCCCACCGCCCGTGGCACATTGCCGCCGCCGGTAAAGTCGAAGGGACTGATCCCGGCGACATACTCCCCGTCCTTTATCGCCACGACATTGTTGCGGTTCTCCTCCCAGCGGACATTCGTATAGACCGTACCGTCGGCAGCCACAAAAATATCGTCAATATCGTGTGGAATCCATCCGGGCGTCCCGCTAAAGGTATTGCCGATCCATGAACTTTCGTACTGCAACTGCGCCGCTGCCACTGCACCCGAAGAAATTGCCTGCGCCAGGAAGCAGATAATGAGGAGAGAATTCAGTGTGTTTTTCATAGCTGAAATGTATAAAGCGTCGTTGAGATTCGGATATTGGCGACTTGTCTAGATCCTTCAAGATTTCATCAGTATCGATGATCACCGGGGTGTCGATACTTCCCTCCTCTCAATTCACAAGGTCCGAAAAGACACCGATCGAAAACGAGTTTCAGTGCAGCCACCGGAGCCTTCTCGTACACGAAATCGCGCCCCGCCTCTGCTCCATGATTCCCCGCCAGGTTATCCCTATCGCCCCCGAGGACCTCGAAGACCTGCGCCAGGACGCGATCGCGCTCGCCGCCAAACTCCTGACCCGGGCGGTCGAAACCGGAAAGGCGGTAACCCCCGGCAACATCGCCTACTACACCGTCCAGCTGATGCGCTCAGGCCGACGCAGCACGGGCGCTACCGCCACCGATGCCCTCGCACCCATGACCGGCATGCGCAGCCGGGCACGTGTGACCTCGACCGAGCAACCGGTAAGCAACGACGGCGGTGAGCCCATAAGTTACAAACTGCTTGACGGGGTACACTAGCCTCGTGTCAGACATATTTCGCCGCGCCCGCAACCCGACAATTCCGGCTTCTTCGATTACGTCCGGGGAAGGTCCGGGGACCTTTCCTGCCGGCCAGTCCGTCGACTCCCTCAATAACAAACCCGATTCCCTTAATATGAGCCCCGCCTTCGCCTATATCGCCCTTATCGGAGGGATACTCTACGCACTGTCAGGGACCCTGGGCTTCCTGGCAACCTTCGAACTCATGGCCTCGCTGGAGGGCGCCGGGGGACCGGATGGCGCAACTGACGAGGAAGCCCGGGAGGCGCTGGGCCAGGTGCAACGGCAGCTCATCCTTGCTTCCGGTATCGGGGTCGTGCTGGGATCGGCCGCGGTCGTGGTCAGCTTCGGTCTGTTCGCCCAGAGGCTGTGGGCAATGTACGGGTGGCTGGCCTTGATCACCCTGATCGCCCTCTGGACTCTCGCCGACTTTCTTTTCGGCACTTCGGGCTGGTTGGGCACGCTTTTGACCGTGCTGGTCGCGCTCTGGTCGTGGGTGGAGTTCCGGGCCGCAGACCGGCCCGGCAAGAGCGAATTCACCTTGGAAGGCGCCATGGAGGCAAGCTTCGGCACGACGTTCGGAACAGGTCTGCTGTTCGGCGGAGTTTGTCTGGCCGGAGTTGTCTTCGGGACCATCCTTGTTTTTGCCGCAGAAATGACCGGGGGTCTTAAAATCTCCACCCCGGCACTGGTCTTCCTGTCTCCCCTCGTCCTGCTGGCACTGTTCGCGGCCGCGCTCTACGTCGACAACGAACGCATCCGTTTCTACTTCCTGTGCGCCGCTTTCCTGACCACCGCCCTGGCAATTTACGTCGGAGCCGGGTGACGGACGATTGATCCAGATTGACCGCCCATCCGGTTCCGATTGCTTCCATGGTCTATTTAAAGGATACTTGGTACCGAACGGCGCTCACTGTTGAATTAAAGTGAAAGAAAAAATGCCATGAACCAAGCAACCTATAGTGGCGACAACTGGATTGTCGCTCAACTTGACGAAATGCCTGCCCAGGATTGTCCATGTGGTGACACCCGGCGGGCCTTTGTCTGCAAAGATAACGACGTCGCCACGTTACACATGGTCGATATCAAGCAGGATGCGGCGACGCACTATCACCGGAAACTGACCGAAATCTACTTCGTGCTCGAGGGCGAGGGGTATATCGAGCTCGACGGGGAAAGGATCCCCGTCAGGCCTTATACCGCCGTCTTGATTAAGCCCGGCTGCCGGCATCGTGCGGTCGGAAACCTTCGCATCGTCAACATCCCCGTCCCCGCATTCGATCCCCGGGACGAGTGGTTCGACTGACAATTGCAGTGACCAAGAGATGCGGGAAGTAACCTCCAAGGACTTCTGGGACGAGCGTTATCGCACGGGCAATACTCCGTGGGACTATGGGGGAATTCCGCCTGAATTAAACGAATTTCTGGCGGACCTTTCGGGGTGTCAGCGAATTTTGATACCCGGTTGCGGAAGCGCGCACGATCTGCGGACCGCTTTGGATCACGGCCATGACGCAATCGGAATCGACCTGAGCGAAGAAGCCGTGGAGGTGGCAAAGAAGACGCTTGGCACGGAGGGAGATCGCTTGTTTTGCGGCGACTTTTTCACGCACCCATTCAACGCCCGGAGCTTCGACGTGATTTACGAACGGACCTTTCTCTGTGCCCTTCCGCCGGAGCTGCGGCGAGCCTACGCGGACCGGATGCACGAGTTGTTGAAGCCGGGAGGGCGGCTTATCGGCTATTTCGTTTATGGCGAGGAGCCCGAGCCACCCCCGTATCCGCTCGCCCCGAGCGAGGCGGAGGATCTCTTCAAGGCAAAGTTCGAGTTGACTGACTCCCGCGAGAGCCTCAGGCCGCTGCCGCTATTCGAAACAATGGAATGGTGGCAAATCTGGAAACACGCGCGATAAAACGGCTACGTGAAGATGCCCTTCCGTTTCTTTCGCCGCATAAGACTGGTTCCCGGCATTACTCTAAACCTCACCAAGCGGGGCGATTCGCCCTCCTCCTCTGGAAACTCAGGCCGTCCTGGCGGGCCGACAGTTGGACGGGCCACCGCTCGATCTCTCGAAAGTCGAGGAAATCGGTCTATTGATCGGGGACCAGCGGGAAGGGCGATGTCGAACAGGAGATTGTGTTTCGAAACAGTCTCCGAATAGGGTCGACATCAGTTCTGCCGGCAGTAGAATTCTGCGTTGTCGGCTTGCTTGCACACTGCGGGGCTGTCAGTGCATCGGCACTGCGAGAAAACCTGCCCGTCCCGCTTGAAACGAAAGAACCGATTGTACCAAACGAAATCCGTTGATTACGGCTCCAGGGAGCACCGTTCAAAAGACTAAGAAAAGGAAAAAAGCGATGGGCGATAAATCTCCAAAATCCAAGCAGAAAAACCAAGCTCAGAAACAGGGTAAAACGACTGCTTCAGCAATTGAAAAACAGCGAATCATCGACAGCAAGAAAGCCGGAGCTGCCTCGCCGAAGAAAAAGAAGTGATCCGGGACGCTCGGCCAGCCCTTCGCCGGCAGCGCGAGCGCCGGAGAGTATGAACTGAGCGGGGGTTTCTGGGAAATCGCCCTGGAAGTGGAGCCCGATGGATCCTTCGAGGCGTGGATAAGAAGCCTTCCTACCGGGCAAAGACCACCCGAAGGCCAGCGCGGTCCCGAGGACGAACCGGCCGGAAACGGAATGATTTCGGAAGGAATCCCCTACCCTCCGCGTTTTGGACGATTGCAGTCTTCGCGGTCGAGGGGCGAGAGCAACCTACCAACGAGTCCGACACCACCGCTCTCGAGTTTCCCACTCGCTTGGCTATGCGGGAAGCCCGATTCACCCGGCGTTCCGCCGAACCAGCCTAAACACGGTTGATACGGCCCTATCATCGCAAGGTCATCAGCGGGTTGGAATCAGTCAAATCCGGACCGCCGCGGGGGGCTCGTTCGGCGTGACCTCCAGCGATCTCCAGTAGTACTCGCCGTAATCGAAGAAGATCTCATCCCCCGGTCGAATCGCGCGAATCGCTTCGAACCGGGCCGTCTTCCAGCGGGTGGAGACCACCAGTTCGGTATTCGGCCGGGCACTGTGATTTATATATCGGGTGTAATTGGCCTTCGGCCCCTCGCCCAGGATAATATGGGTGCGAGCCACCCACAGGATGTACAGGGACTCGCCATACCGGCCGTTCTCGTACTCTTCCTCGGTGATGATCTTCCCCTCGTAGTAGCCGATCGTGTCGCCAACCCGGATACGAGCCCGCGCAAACAACCCCAGGTTCGCCCCGGGTATGCTGGAGGGCCGGACTTCGAAATCGGCCGCCGACCAGGTTACGGATTTGCGTCTATTCTTCATACGCCAAAACGGGAGTCTCGCCCTGATCCGGTTTTCGAGATTCGCACCAGCCAAGCCCGTCCCGTTCGATTCTTCTCAGCCAGACGGACCAGGTGGCTGAGGCAAGGCAAGTTTTTGAAATGTCCCCCTCTCTAGTGTTTACCAGACTTGTACTGAATTTGCTGCAATTTGCTGCCATTATATGCATATATTCGCAAAACCGAAAACTTCATAAATCGGCGCCCAATCGTATGCGACACCCGGGCTTACGCAGTGGACGCGAGGGCATTCATCACCTCCCGGAACGAAACGCCCGCCTGGGAACCGAAAAGCGGGTGGCGGGTGAGCTTTGCGGCCGTGATCTTCGGCGAAGTCAGACCGCAGAGCAAACGCGCCGCCTGGCGGGGCGTCGCCAGGACGTCCGGGTGCTGCTCCTGGAGCGCGGCAAGTTGGTCGTGGTTGATTTTTACCGGTTGAGCTTCCTTCCCGTTCGTTTCATTCGCCGGCGCCTCTCCCAGGCAACGATCGCAATGACCGCAGGCACGACCGAAGCTTTCGCCGAAGTACTCAAGAATATGACGAACGAGACACTCGCGATGCGCGACAAAAGCCATCACCTGACGCACCCGGGCGATATCGTTTTCTTCGCGCACGGCGAATCGTCCGGACAGGTCGCGCTTCAAGGCTCCGACATCCGCCGGACGTTCCCGTATCCGGTAACCCTGACGTAACCCCGAAACTTTCAGGGTCAGGTCGCCCTGCTCCTCCAGGTATGTGAAGGCGCGCACCAGGCGATCGCGCGAGGTCTCCAGGCGCCGGGCCGTTTCCTCCAGGTCGATGTGAAACCAGGTTTTCGCTTTCTCCGCGCAGGCGAATACCCGCTTAAGAAAGGCGGCCCGATCCCCGTCGAAGCGTTGCAGGATCTCACTTGAAGGCCGGTTCGGCACGAACTGGTAGGCGCGGTAAAACGGAGCGGTGGCTTCAATAATTCCGGCCAATTCGAGGTAGGTCAGGAGCGTATTCACAACGAGAGGACGCATGTCATGTTCCCGGGACAGCTCGTGCGTGGAAACGTCGAAGTCCCCCTGGTGGGCCAGGATCGTACCCACCACGCCATTCACCGCGCTCTCGTCGGGAGTGTCGCCGTAGGTAAAGTTTTCGAGCACCGTCAGGTCGGCCGCACAGGCGAACGTCTCGCACACCGCCGGCTTCCCGTCGCGCCCGGCCCGTCCGGTTTCCTGCGAATAGTTTTCGAGGCTTTTGGGCAGGTTGTAGTGGTACACGTAACGGATGTCGGCCTTGTCGATTCCCATTCCGAAGGCGATTGTCGCGACAACGACCGCCCGGTCGGATTCCATAAACCAGTCCTGCACCGCCGTTCGGTCCTCGCTTTTCATCCCCGCGTGGTAGGCGCGCGCGGGAAACCCTTCCTTGTCCAACTCCGCGGCCACTTCCTCCGCGGTCGCCTGCAGGGTTACGTAGATAATACTCGGGCCCGGCGGACGGGTTTTCAGCCGCTCCCGGAGCAGCTTCGGCCGTTCCGCCGGCGTGCAGGGGGTGGCCCGGAGTTCGAGGTTCGGACGGTAGAAACCGGTATGAACGCGGTCGTCGGGCGCGATGTCGAATTCCCGGCAGATATCGTCGGCCACCGACGGCGTGGCGGTGGCGGTCAGCGTCAGCACCCGTTCGACCGCGAGCCCCCGCGACAGCCGGGCCAGCTTCAGGTAGTCGGGACGGAAATTGTGCCCCCACTCCGAAATGCAGTGTGCCTCGTCGATCACCATCAGGGAAATCTTTTGCCGGTTGAGCTTCGAAACAAACCGTTCGTTCGAGAGGCGCTCCGGGGCGACGTAAAGAAGCTTGAGCTTGCCGGACCGGAGGTCGGCGTCCACCTGACGGTACTCGTCGTTGTCCAGACTCGAATCGATGCGCGCGGCGGCCACGCCCCGCTCGCGCAGGAAATCGATCTGGTCCTTCATCAGGGCGATCAACGGCGAGACCACCACCGTCAGCCCGGGGAGGTGAAGCGCGCTCAACTGGTAACACAGGCTCTTGCCGCTTCCGGTGGGAAAGACCGCCAGAACCGATTTTCCGTCGAGAATCCGCCCGACCGCCGCCTCCTGCCCGTCGCGAAAAGCATCGAAGCCGAACACCTTTTTCAACGTCTCGTGAATCGTCATGTCATCCAGGGGTTGTGTATAATTTTGTTCATATACAGAAAATCCCTGTCCCCCTCCCCGTGACAAGAAAAAAAACGCCACCCGGAAATCAGCCTTGTCGGCAAGGCACTTGCCATAGCCCTCACAATATGTTTTTATGCGCACCACCGTTGATTTACCCGACCCCCTGTATCGTCGCGCGAAGGTCGCGGCCGGGCAGGGGGTATAAAACTTCGCGAGCTTTTCGTGGAGGCCTTGGAACGGCAGCTCGGCAGCGAGGCTGATTCCGCCGATCCCGAATCGAGTTCCGCACGAGGAACGCCTCCCAAGGTCAGGGTTTCAGAACTCGCAAAGTATCCGGATTCCCTGGCGCTAAGGCGTGCCTTCCCCAACGGTTACCGCATTGTCGGGCCATTGATTCCATCGGACGATGACCCGCGGCCCATTCGGGCTGATCGCGTCGCCGAAGAGGCCACCCGCATGGACCAGGAAGAACTTGAGGATCAAAACGTTCGCCCTGAGCCACCTTTGCGTCCTGAAAGCGGATTGATTATTGCCACTACCGATAACGCTCGCTTGCAGGAACTGAAGAGGCGCACCGAGGGAACGGACGATTCCCTTGGCATACCCTTTTGTGGTTCAAATCACGAGCCCGCGGGATTTCAGAGGGGCAAGGGGTTCTGAGAGGACATCGGCGCGCTCCGCGAAGAGTTGCTCCAGGCGGCGACGCAAGGGAGGGGGTCCGCCTTTGTTTATCAATCGATCCGGTCTGTCAAACGCCCCGGCGCGAACGCCGGTCCGCTTCCGTTTTCCAACCCCCGATAACGACCCCTCCTCGACGACAATAAATTTACCAGCTGG
>PXBO01000072.1 GCA_003566885.1 Opitutia bacterium
ATGGGATGGCGAGAACCGCCTAAAGGCAATGGAAACGCTGCCTGCGGTTGCTTCGCTTTACCCGGCCATCAAGCAAAGGTTGGAGTTTTCGTACGATTTCCAGGGCCGACGAATTCAAAAGGTGGTCAAAGATTGGGATACCGGTTCCTCCGGTTGGCAGATTGCCGAGGACTTTCGCTTCGTCTACGATGGATGGAACCTCATCGAGGAACGCGATGCTCTCGACGGTGACGCCGTAGCGCGCAAGCACGTTTGGGGTCCCGACCTCAGCGGTTCGATGCAAGGAGCTGGCGGAGTCGGCGGTCTGCTCTGGACGGAAACTCCAACACAGACCTTCGCTGCCAGCAGCGACGCCAATGGGAATGTCGTGGCCTGGATCAACACGGCGACCATGGCATTAGCGGGCCGCCTCGACTACTCGCCCTTCGGCGAACCCGTCGTTCAAACCGGCGTGGCGAAGAAGCTTCCGTTTGGGTTCAGTACTAAATACGAGGATGCGGAAACCGGGTTGCTGTATTATGGTTATCGCTACCTTGATTCGAGAACTGGTCGTTTCCTCAACAGGGACCCGATCGAAGAAGCGGGCGGATTGAACCTGTATGCGTTTGTAGGGAATGATCCGGTTAATGCGTGGGATTATCTCGGATTATACAGACTGATATTTTCATATCACATTGCATGGGGTGTTACCGTACAAACAGATCAGAGTAGGTGGGAAGGTCCGCAGAGAGATATCATTCGACTTGCACAGGCAGACGCGATTGAAGCCGCTTGGATATACGGACCAATGACTAGTGATTATCTTTTTGAAATTCCTGAAATATATTGCTCTAGCAAGGGTCGCGATATTTTGGAAAATCAGGTGGATTACATAAACAGGACGATCTCAGAAGCGGTTGCAGGAATGGAATCTTCCCAATTGCTTTATGTAAGTAAGTTCAAGGGGTCGGGTGCTGGGCCGGCACAGGCTATTCTTGGCGGAAATAAAGTTTGGATTAATTCCTCAAGAGGGTCCCAAGATTATTTTAATCTGTCCGATGACCGTCGGGCTGCGGTTTTTGTCCATGAAGTGGCCCATTTAATTGGTCGGGCCACTGATGACGTTAGGAGCGATGATCAGGTGAGTAAGTATCCGGGTTGGCACGTCATTGGTAATTTTTATGAAGAATTGAGTATGCCAATGACTCACTCGTCTTTCGGTGTTTTGGTTATGTACATGCAACAGAGGCCGGCGGACGATATTAACAGTCGTTTGAGTGACCCCAAAGATCTTATAAGAAGACGAGATGGTAGAGAGCTTGGTAGGGTAGGACAATAAGGAGTCGATGCAATGGGTATATGGAATGATTCTCGTGGATTTGTTTCTGGCGAAAAATGGAAGACATTAGCTCTTATCATGGCGGCAATTATTTTACCGATTGGGCTGTTTTATTTTTTTTCTCCAGAGTATTCTAATGGTCCGATGCACCCTCGTGGTCCGGGACTCAATTTGACATTTATTGTTAATTGTTTGGAATCCGGGATTGATTCTGAAATAATTGAAGTCAACGAAAATGAATATGGGCAGAACCTAAATTCCGACGAATTACGGGCTAAGTTTCTAATGGATGAATTGTGCAGAAGCTATGCAGATACGACCCTTACTGCTGAAGAACGTGAAAAAACACCCTCATTGCCTAGAGTTGCTTTCGATGAGCGTGTAGGCAGATATGTTGATGAATTAGGGCACCCGTTGTACATTGTGTATTTTGGCGATAAGACAACGGGATATACTGAAGACGAGATTAATCGATTAGCAAAACGGTATCGAATGGCTGTTTGGATCGTAGGAACTGACGGGGTTAATAGGTATGGACGAAGCGTAGACGGAAAGTTTCTTGGAATTACTCGTGATGGGATTCGCGAGTTTGAAAGGACAGAGACTGTATGGTGGCGTTTTTGGAATTAGTCTTGAGGCAACCGGAAGACGTCATGTCTCGACATTTAAGGCAACCGGAAGACGTCATGTCTCGACATTTTAGGCAACCGGAAGACGTCATGTCTCGACATTTGACAAATCCACTTCCCGAATACACCCCGCCTTTCCAATCGACCCACCCCAACCGGGCCGCCCCCGTTCCAATCGGCCGTCCCTCCCGCCGTCGCCGGGCCCGCTCGAGCCCTTTGTTTTCGGAAGCCCGCTTACTCGCACAACGTATCTTATGCCGCATATGCTTTCCGGTTGCCTGGGCTCCTTGCACCCCGCTGGCCGGGGCCGCATACGACGACATAAGATCCGTTGTGCGATTCCGCGGCAAGTCAGCGGGCGGGGCTCAAGCGGGCGAGGGGAGGCTGAACGGGGTCAGACTTCAATTTTCCTATCAAGAAGGTCGTATAAACCTTGTCCGCTGATTTTTCCGGAGTGCAGGCGGCCTACGTAGTGACTGATTCCTTTAGGATTCCCCATCTGAAGCTTCTCGGCTATCCAGGGATTGAGTGCCTGGGTCCTCCTCGTCAGCAACGCCGCTATCGCGACCTTCCACGGAGCCGACTTGCACTCGCTTTCCACATCCTTGCTTCCCTTGCCCATCTCCTTTAGGCAACGGCCTAGGGAGGCAAAAAGGGTCAGTCCAAGGTTCCATGATTTTGGTGTCGACGAAGGCTTCCGGGCGAATTATGGCTCGGAAGGTCTGGATAGAGTATGCTGGAGCGTATTACCACGTCATTAATCGTGGGAATTACCGTTCTTGGATATTCGAAGCGAGCGGGCGCGGAAGGGTTTTTGGAAGGTTTGGCACGGGCGACCGGTATTGACAGGGAGTAACCGCGAAGGGACCTTACTGAACAAAGGATTGATGATGGTGAAATAGTATTTGTTCCTCCGACGAGACCGGTGGATGATCGTGCTATCGTCTGTATAGTGTTCTGGAGTGATCGGCTTTTTGTTATTGACGGTCAGGCAAGAATGCAGGGATACGAGAAGTTATCCCGATGAATTGGGAAGCCGAACCGATGGGTAAGGAACCGGGGCTAGCATGGAAGTCCGGCGTTATGCGGTCAGGGCGTGAACGGATTCCTTATTTCCAGATCACCGAAACGGCGACCTGCTTGCAGGTCTTCGCTGTAGAGCACTTTGGCGCCACAATGCATTGCCGAAGCAACAATCAAACTATCGTAAAAACGGTATTGGCTCTGAGCTTGAAGTGAGAGTGCGGCGCGCCACAACGTTGGCGATGGGAAAACCGCGCAAAGCGGCTCCAATGTACCGCTCAGGTAATCATTCGCATCCCCGGCGGTCATGGGCTTTTCCCACTTGTGCATGGCGACGTTCAAAAACTCTTGCACGACCTGCCAACTGACAAAGCCGTTGCTCCGCCTCAAGGCCGCAGCAATCAACTTCCGGGCGGTTTCCCGCTTCCCCGGCGCGTTCTCGTCGAAGGAGTAGATCAATATACTCGTATCGAGAAAGTATTCAGCGCTCATTCATCTCCTCTCTCGTGAATTTTCGGTCCCCCACCCGGATCCGTCCCTCCAGCCGCTTCATTTGTTGGTCGAAAGCCTGAGCCCGGAGTTCGCCCTCGCCGAGTTGCTCCAGCCAATTCCGGAAAAGCCCGTTCAAAGTTGTTTTTCGGTTCCGCGCCACTTGGCGGGCTCTTTCGATGGCTTCCTCATTCGCGCTCAAAGTAATATTTTTCATTTACACTATAATAGTGTACACGATGTTTGTGTGTCAAGTTTGGGCGCCTTCTTCTCGACCGCCGGATCGAAGCACGATCGGTCTCCGGAAATCGCGACAATAAAATTATCAGCTGGTAATTTTATTGTCGTTCCGCGGGATTGGGTTTTGACGGGGTCGGGGTGTTTGGGTAGCCGGGGGTGAGGTGGCCGATTTTGGGATCTGATTCATTGGAATCCCTTCCCCGGGGGTTCTTTCTGAGCAAATGGGTAGGAGGGCGTTGGTTGCGGGGTAGGCCGGGCGCAGTGTCGTCTGTTGTTGGTTTTGGGAGAATCCAAAAGGGGAAAACGGTTCGGCGGCTTGGCAGGTTCGGTCCTTGGGGTATGTTGCTTTCCATGTTGGACCGACAAGCAGGCTTTGGTTCAGGGGGTAGCCATGCGGCGAAAGCGACCTTTATTCAGGAGGTGCGGCTGCATCCGCGTCCGGTGCGCCGCGGGGTGGACGGGCTGCTGCTGGGGTTTTGGGGATTGCTCTTGTTGAAATGCCTCCTTTCCACCTGGGCGGTGGCCCATTGGGAAATGCCGGTCAGTTCCTTCTGGGTGTGGTTGCCGTCGATAATCTTCGGCGCGGTCTGCACCATGCTGTATCTGATGCGGCCTTGATTGTTGATCATGCCGGGTAAGCGCTTGCCATGGAACGGCCGGGGCGATTTAGCTCATGGGCATGGCATATGATTTCGACCGGGTGATCGACCGCAAAGGGACGGGCAGCGAGAAATGGGTTCCGTTCGAGGAGAGCGACGTATTGCCCATGCCGGTGGCGGATATGGATTTTGCTTCGCCGCCGGAGTTGGTGGAGGCGTTGCGCGAGCGGGTGGAGCACGGTGTTTTCGGTTACGCGCAGCCCACACCGAGTCTGGTGGATACCGTGATCGGTATGTGCCGGAATCGGTACGGATGGGAGGTCGATCCGGAGTGGGTGGTGTGGCTGCCCGGGCTGGTCTGCGGTATCAATGTGACCTGCCGCGCGGTTGGGGGGCCGGGGGATGCGGTGATGACGGCGGTGCCGGTTTACCCGCCGTTCCTGACCGCTCCACGCAACATGAAAAGGGAACTTGTCACCGTGCCGCTGGTGCTGGAGGGAGATCGGTGGACGTTCGATTGGGAGGCGTTGGAAAAGGCCTGCACCTCGAAAGTTGGTCTGTTCCTGCTCTGTCAGCCGCACAATCCGGTGGGGCGGGTTTTTTCCCGGGAGGAGATCGAACGGCTGGCGGCGTTTTGCCTGGAGCGGGACATCGTGCTTTGTTCCGACGAGATTCATTGCGATCTCATCCTCGAAGACATTCCGCATCGGCCCACCGCTTCCCTGAGTCCGGAAATCGCCCGCAACACGATTACCCTCATGGCGCCGAGCAAGACCTTCAACGTGCCCGGTTTGGGGTGCGCTTTCGCCATCATCCCCAACCCGAAGCTGAGGGCCTCCTTTCATCAGGCTAAAGCGGGCATCGTGCCCCAGGTCGGCGTTTTCGGTTACGCCGGGTGCGAGGCCGCTTACGCGCTGGGAGAGCCCTGGCGGAGGGAATTGATTTCCTACCTCCGAGGCAATCGAGACTACCTGCTGAAGTTCGTGCGAAACGAGCTTCCCGGGGTGGAGAGTTATCCTATCGAGGCGACCTATTTGGCATGGTTCGATGTTCGAGCGCTGGAACTCAAGGATCCGGTGACCCACTTTATTGATCACGGTGTGGCGTTGTCGGACGGACGTTTTTTCAAAGGTCCCGGCTTTGTCCGAATGAACTTCGGCTGTCCCCGCGCGACGCTCGAGGAAGGGCTCCGCCGCCTCCGGAAAGCGATAGTCAATAGACAATAGCCGATAGGCGACACAATAGGCGGTAGGCAGTGGGCGATAGGGATAGGGGGGATAGACAATGACGATAGGCGATGGGCGCAATAGGCGATGGACAATAGGCGAAAGGCGATAGACGATGGACGTCATCGATAATCAGTAACACAAAAGCGATAACCTTAACGTCATGCCAAGCGAACCGATTCAAAAACTCCTCATTTTGCAGGAAAAAGATCGAGTGAGGATCGATCTCGAGGCTCTGCTGCATTCGATCCCGCGTGAAATAGCGGCCAACCGCGAAAAGATCGCTCGCGAGGAGGAGCGCGCGAGGGAGGCCAAGGAAGCGGTCACGCAATTGGAGAAGCGTCGAAACGCGCTCGAGGGCGATATCGAGGCATGGAATGCGAAGATCATTCGCTATCGCAACCAGCAGTTGGAGGTGAAAAAAAACGAGGAGTACCAAGCGCTCGAGCACGAGATTGAGGCGGCGCGGTCGGCCATCTCGGGGCTCGAGGACGAAGAGATTCAGGTGCTTGTCGATATCGACACCGGTCAGGCCGAGCTGGAGTCGGCGGAGCAGACCTTCCGGAAAAGCATCGCCGTGCTGGAGGAGCGTATCGCCAAGCTGCAGACCAGGGAAAAGGAGTGCCGGGAGGAACTGGCCGCCGCGGCACGGGAGGTGGAGTCGGCGCGGGCGGAGGCGCCGTCGGAGTTCCTGGAGGTGTACGATCGCCTGTTGCGGCACGTGCCGTTTCCGGTGGCGGTGCCTTTGCGCGAGAAAAAATGTCAGGGGTGCCACCTCAAGGTCTCGGCCGGAGTCGAAAGTGACGCCCGGCAGGGCAAGGAGATTGCGACTTGCGATAGTTGCGGTCGCCTCCTATATTGCGAGTAGTTAGTTTTGAGGCCGGGTGTTCGCTCCCGACCTTGAAAAGCGTTGCTTTGACAGAGGGAGAGGAAAGTCCGGACACCGCAGGGCAGGACTCCCCGGGAAACCGGGGGCGCTTCGTCGCAAAGGCGGGGCGACGGACAGTGTCACAGAAAACAAACCGCCGGCCGATAATTTGAGATTTCAGATTTGAAATTTGAAATTCATCGGCAGGTAAGGGTGAAAGGGTGGGGTAAGAGCCTACCGCTCCGGGAGCAATCTTCGGGGGTCAGGATAAACCCAGTCCGGTGCAAGACCAAATAGGGAACGCGGCGGCCCGTCGAATCGTTCCGGGTAGGTCGCATCCCGCCGCAGGCGGGAATCCCGGTGACGGGATAGATAAATGAACATCGATTCGCGGCCTGTGGCCGCGGAGGACAGAATCCGGCTTACAGGCCTCAAAACTAACTTTTTCCAAAAATGGCTTGACCGTGTGAAAAGATGCGGCCTTTCTAAATGATTTCGTTATGGCGAATACCAAGTCAGCAATCAAATACGTCCGCAAGACCGAGCGTCGCGCCGCCCACAACCGTGGCGTTCGCAGCCGCTTGAAAACCCTAGCCCGCAAAGTTCGGGAGTCTGAAGCAGCGGGCAACAAAGAGGAAGCCGGAAAATCTGCGCGCGAGTTCATTTCTGCTCTTGACAAGGCGGCGAAGACCGGCATTATTCATGGCAACGTAGTGAATAGGCACAAAGCATCCTGCTCACATTTGATTTTTAATTCCTGAAAAATTTCCTCCTCCCATCCTACTGAACCCTCCGGTGCCTAACGGCCCGGGGGGTTTTTGGCTTATGAATCGATCGTTTATCAGTTTTCCCGAGGGTCGATTGGGCGAGGCTCCCCGGCGGCTCTCTGTCTTGGCGTCCGGTCCCGATTGGTTCGCGCTGGAAAAACCGCCGGGGGTTCCCGCGGTTCGCGACGGGTTTGCCCGGGGCGGGACCAGTCTGGTCGACGCCATCCTTGAGGCCATCGACGCCGGCAAAAACCAATTGCGCGAACTGGAAATCAAGGAGGTGTTTCCGGTGGCCTACCCGGATTCGGAGATTGCGGGCATTCTGCTTTGCGCCAGGACCGAAGCAGCTCGTCAGGCCTTGAAAAATGCGATGGGGGCGAGTCAGTTCGGCTTTACTCACCGTTTCCTGACGGCGGCGGCTGAAGATCGGGACGAAATCCTTTGCCAGCTTCCGCTGGCTCATCCGGAGAAGAGCGCTCGCATGCTGGTTTCGCATGCGGTCGGAAAAAAAACGGAAACGCGCTTCCGGAAAATTCGCCGGATGGGAGAATTTACCCTGTGGGAAGCCTTTTCCGCCTACAGTCGGCGTCACCAGGTCAAGCTCCATGCCTTCGAAATCGGGCTTCCGGTATTGGGTGACCGGTTGTATGCCCGGTCCGAGCCGGTTTACCTCTCATCCCTGAAACGGGGTTATCGGTCCAAAGGTCCCGAGCAACCGCTTTACCGGTATCCCGGTCTTTTTCAGACCCAACTTCGCTTCCCCGATCCGGAAAGCGGCCAGGAAGTGGTGGTGGAGGCGTCGCCGCCCCGCCGGTTGACGGCCCTGATGAATCAGGTGGAGCGGCAGGCCTGAGCATTTGATTTGCATTCCGACGACTTCAGGATTGGCGGCGGGGTCGATTTCGTAGTAGTACTGCCAGGATAGCTCATGATAGCGAACGGGATCAAAGCCGCAATCACACTGGCCCTACTGGCTTTATGCGCCGGGGGCATTGCGCTTTTTTACTCGCATTTGGCCCGTACGGAAGCAGAGGAGTCCAGGCACGAACTCCGTGAATTGGAGCGTTTGGGCGAATTTGCCGAGCGGATTCGTGAATTTGAAGGTGATTTGCGGAATGTGGCCGGGGATGCGGGAGAATTTTTTGAGATTATCGATAGCCTGGTTTCCCAGACCGAAGACGGATTTCGCCGGGTGGCGGAGCAGCGTCAGCGTATGAGTGACACCGTTTCGCGGCTGGGCGATACCGTTCGCGCCCTGGAGGGGCGAATCGCCGAACTGGAGGAGATGCTTTACCAGTTCGAATCCCAGCGCCCGGCGACCGCTGCGCGCGATACCCCTCCTGAGCCGGTCGCGGCGGTGGAATCGGCGGAACCGGCCGAAGGCGAGTCCGAAGCCGAGACAGACGGAACCGAGCCCCGTATTTATCGGATTCAATCCGGAGACACTTTGACCCGCGTGGCCCGGGAGTTTGGCGTGTCGCTCAACGATTTGATGGACGCCAATCCGGATACCGACCCCAACCGTCTCCAGATCGGTCAAGCGATTGTCATTCCCTGACTCTTACGGTTGCGCTGGCGGAAAGGATTGAACCTCACGCCCGCGGATCGGCATGTTCCGGCGAAGGGGACGGTGATCTCAATTTCGGGTCGCCGCGACCCGATCCGTCGATTCGGCTCGCGATTCCGAAGACGCCGGCCTGACGCTGGCGCCCGGAACCCAGGTGCCTTCGACCAGCATGGTGTTGGGCTGCCGTGAGATTCCGTATTCGTTGCGTTCGATCAGGCCGACCAGTATGGAGACGGCGCGGTCGCCCAGGAGTATTCCGTTTTGATTGATTCCGGTCAGGTGGGAGTCGGGATCGGCGCAATTAAGCGAGACCAGGCCCAGGTCGCCCGGGACCGAGCAGCCCCACTTTTTCAGCCAGCCTTCCAGGTGGTCGGGTGACGGCACCAGGACGACGTCGGGGGATTCGCGTTCGAACCAGGCCCGGACGGCGTTTTCCTCCAGGTGCTCCGCGAGGAAGTACCTGGGCAGGATTCGGTCTGGAGATTCGCTTTGGCAAACCAGGAATGCGGCCACCCATCGGTTCTGGACCCGGGAGTTGGAGTCGGCGGAAAGGACGAAACCCAGACGACGGTAGCCGAGGTCCAGACAGCGGCGAACCGCCTGATGCATGGAACTGTAGGTGTCGCTGGCCACGCGGTGAATCCGTGGTTCGTTCAGGGTGAAACCGAATCCCACCTGACAGAACAGATCCCAGCGCCACGAAATGGTGCTGCCGGCCGAAGGGAGCGGAGCAAACAAAACGCCCTGCATTCCATCGCGGTGCAATGCTTCGCTGACCTCCTTTCCCTCTGCCGGATTCCTCAGCCAGATTTCCCGAAGTTCGAAACCGAGGGCTTCGGCTCTTCGGCGGGCGCCGATCTGGTACTGGTGGAAGAGGCGGGACATCTTTTTCCAACCGTCACGAGTGGGAAAGGCGGTGACGAATCCCAGAACCGGACTGCGCCTTGGAAGGCGTCCGCGACGTTTGCTCTGCATCAACTCGGCGAGGTATTCGTTTTTGCGATAGCCCAGTTTTTCCGCGGCGATCCGGATCCGTTTTTTGGTGCTCGCGGGGATGCGGGGGTGATCGCGCAGGCTGAGGGAAACCGTGGCCGGGTGGACGTCGGCGTGCTTGGCGATGTCGCGCATGGAAACCGGCGCCCGGCGGGTGGGCTTGAGGATGGAACGAACGATCTCTTTCCGATCAAGGGAGGTCTCGTCTCCCCGCAGCGTCGGTCCCGGAAGCCAGGCGCCGTCGACCAGCAGGGTGGTGGGATGTCGGGGAAGGCCGCGTTCGTTGCTCTGAATGCCGCTGATCAACAGGTCGGCGGCCCGCGATCCGATGCGGGTAGGGTTTTCAAAGACTCCGGATGCCGGGTAGTCGGGGCTCGGCATGTTGAGAGCCACCAGGCCGAGGTCGTCGGGGACGCGAAGGCCGAGATCCGCCAGTTTGTCCTGCAAGACATCGTTGGTGTGCGCGATCAGGGCGTCCGGCTTTTCGCGGCCCATCCATGTGCGAAACTGAATGTCGTCCCACTCGTCGACCAGGAGCGGTTTGATTCGCTCGGCCTCCGGGAGACGATCCTGCGCCATGAGGAATGCCGCCAACCAGCGACGGTCCACTCGCTGGTCGTTGCCTCTGCTCAGGAGCAGGCCGATACGGCGGTAGCCGAGCTGATGGCAGCGATCGATGGCGATCATGGCGGATTGGAGATGATCGCTGACCACGCGATTGATCGCCGGAGAGGCCAGCGAAAATCCGAGAGCTACGGCGTGGAAGCGGGCCCAATCGAGATCGAGGGAGTGAATGTTATCCGGCAGGGGCGCCACCAGGACGCCGGAGATGTTGCGGGCGTAAAGAATCTCACTCGCTCTTTTCCCGGAGCTGCCGCCTTTGCCCAACCAGAAAGTCTCCAATCGATACCCCATCTCCTCCGCTCGTCTTCGAGCGCCTTCAAAGTAGCTGACGAACGTCTCGGAGTGCTGGCGCCAGCCTTCCGGGGTGGGGTAGGCGCTGGCGAAGGCGAGCACCGGACTGCTGGCGGGGAGTTTTCCCTTGCGCCGATTGTTCATCAGGGTGGCCACGTAGGGATCGGAGCGATACCCCATTTCTTGCGCGAGTCTCTCGATTCGTTTGCGCGTTGCCGGCGAAACGCCCGGTTTACCGCGAAAGACCAAGGATACGGCGGACGTCGTCACGCCGGCGCGCAAGGCAATGTCTTTCATGGTGATTCGCTGGCGCGGCTTCTTTGGATCGGACATGGTGCTCAGATCGAGCGGAGACTTCGGCTCGAAAATGTCAACGATACAAGTCGCCCGGCTTGCTGTCAACCGATGTGGGCGCTGAGCCCTTTCGTTGAGCGGTGAATCGCAGGCTGACGCCCGGTGTCTCCGGGGATTTCGACGACGGTGCTCACCGCCGCAGGGACGCGTGCGAAATCGTTGATCGATGGGACGGTTTCAATCCAACGGGTTAATCTTAATCCCGCGCACGACTTCTCCGGCCCCGTTGCGTCCGATAAAGGATTTTCCGCTGTGTTCGATGAAAGCGGTAGCGTCGCTCTCCGGCCGCATCAGGGTCAGAACGCCGTCGTTCAGCCTCCAGGATGAATCCCGGTCGAAGGCGATGCGTCCACCGGGAAGGAGATCGATGATTTCCCGTTCTTCGTAGTCGACGGAAATGCGCCAGCTCCCGTGAAGATCTTCCGCCGAGACCTCAACCGGGCCCAATGCCATCGGATTGGTTTCGCTCACGGGTTCGCCGGCGACCGGCCAACCCTCATCGCACCAGTAGATCGGGCGGACCTGTTGAATGCGGTGCAGGTGGAGGCGCCTGGTGTCGTAGGTGTGGTGGGCGATCCAGTCGCCATCGTCGGTTTGCACCACCGAATTATGCCCGGTGCCCCGCCAGTTGTCGTTGTTCGCCACGACCAGGGTGCCGCCCCCTTCGATCATATCGCGCCCCCGGTGGTCGAGGAAAGGACCGGTGGGGTTCTCGGAACGGCCCACCATGACTTTGTAGGTGCTTTCGGCGCCCCCGCAGCACCAATCCCAGGAGACCCAGAGGTAATAGTAGTCTCCCCGGCGGGTCATGTAGGGGGCTTCAATAGCGCTCCAGTAGCCGCGAGGGTGCGACGCCACGTGTTGGTACTCGGCGCCCTCGAGGATCTTGCCGGTTTCCGGATCCAGTTCGGTGAGCATGATTCCGATATTATAGGAACCCCACACCATGTAGGCTCGGCCGTCCTCGTCCTGGAAAGGGGCCGCGTCGATGGCATTGAAAGGATCCTCCCTCGGGATGGATTCGATGACCAGGCCGAGATCCTCCCAGCCGTAGTCGGGCGAATCCGGATCGAGGGCGTCGCTGACCGCCACCCCGATGACGCTGCGCTGACTGCCGAAGGTGGAAACGCTGTAGTAAACGTAGTAGCGGTCGTTTATCCTTCCGATTTCCGGCGCCCAGATGCCTTCCGTTCCGGGAATGGCTTCCCGGGCCCAGGGCGGGACCGGTTCGTCGAACACCCGGTCGATTTCCTCCCATTTTACCAGATCGTCGGAGCGATAGATGGGAAGCCCCTCGCCGGTGGCGAAGATGTAGAAGCGACCGTCATCGTCGCGAATAATCGAGGGATCGGGCATACCGTCCAGCACCCCCTCGACCTGTGCGTTGGCGCTCAGCGCAAAGCCGGCGATTAGACTTAAGGAAATAAAAAGAAACGACTTTTTCATAGTTTCAGCCTTCGGGTGAGTGATTTAACCCTTCAAATTACTTTACTCAGTTGCCGCGCGCCCGGTCCCATTCAAGCAGTTGCTGCAGCACATCCGGATTGACTTCGAAGGCGGTGCCGTGTCGCGCGCCGCGAGGGAAGTTGAGTTGGTCCGTGATATTCTCCCAGTTTTCGAGGTCATTCGACCGCACCCCCTCGAACCGTCCCCGGGTGTAGGCGTCGTAGTACACATACCAGGTTCCGTCGATCTTCAAGGCCGTCGGGCCCTCCACCCAGTCGGGCGAAATCGGTACGCCGGCCGGACCCCAGGGGCCGCCGGGCGCATCGGCCCAGGCCATGCGGATGTTCTTTTCCGGATTGGGGCCGGCGGTTTCGTCCTTGATGAACATCAGCCACCGATCGCGGGCCGGAACGATATTGGCGTCGATGCTGTTGAACCCCGGTTCGTACAGGATTTCCGCGGCGGTGAAATCCTCGAAATCCGTCGTGCGGGTAAAATACATCCGGTGATTGAGGGGAACACCCTGGGGATTGCGGTCGGCGCCTTCCTCTGTTTCCAGCTCGAATTTCCCCGGAATCGTGGTGGCCCAGTGGATGAGGAAGGTCTCTTCCACCGGATCGTAAAGGATTTCCGGCGCCCAGGAATTGAGGGCCGTTTCCTCATGCTCCATTACCGGGATCAGTTTCTGTTCCGACCAGTTGATCAGGTCGTCGGAATGGGCGACGCCGATACTGCGTTCCCACCAGCCGCTCGTCCAGACCATGTGGAAGCGTCCATCGGGGCCCTCGGTGATACACGGATCGCGCATTAGCCGACCTCCCACTTGCGGCGCGAGCATCGGACGCCCTTCATTGAGGGGCGTCCAGTTCAACCCGTCGCGGCTCCAGGCCAGGTGCAGGCCGGTTTCACCGTTTCCGCGAAAATAAGAGAACAGAAACGCGTTTTGCTCGTCTCCGTCGTTCGGCCCGGCATGGGAGAGGTGGTTTATAGGCAGGGTCATCAGAAAGAGTCCCGTTATTAGATATGCGGATTTCATCAGCGCATACTATGACACTGATCTAATGGTGAGGCAAGGAAGCCAGGACGACTGTAGGACGGTAAACCGGAAATGCCGCGTTGGGGATCAGGGTCCCGGTCAGTTGCTTGGTCCGCTTCGGGTGGAGGCGGGATCGGACCGGGGCGTTCCCCGGTCGACTTTTAACTTTTGATACTGGGCGGCGGCTTGCCAGGCGCCGATGCGGTAGAGTAGGTCGAGAATGATTCCCACCACCAACCCGAGAACGAATCCTCCGACGATCATGGAAAACATCCAGTTGTCCCACATGCCTGGGTCTCCGCCGAAAGTGAAGAATCGGATTACCCGACGGCCCAGAAACACGTTAAACCAGTAAATGAATGGAACGGTGAACGGATTGCTCACCAGTTGAAGCCCGCACATGATGGGCAGGTTGGCCCGAAAAAGCAGCGCGGCGAAAAACGCCAGCAGGAGTTGGGCGCCGTAAAGCGGGAGAAAAGCCAGAATGGATCCGGCGTAAAAAGCCGGCGAAACGTTCGGAACCTTGAAAGACCAGAGGAAGGGATGTTTCCGGGCGTGCCGAGCAAACCATTTGAGAACCGGGTAGGTATCGAGGTTGGTGCGCCGCGGAAGCCAGCGCAGCAGTTGCTTGACTCGCCGGATTCTGGCGTGCCGCAACGTTTTCAACCTGTCGTGCTCGTTTTCCATCAAAAAACTGGAAGCTTTGTTCTCTCTGCCTTAAGTATGCGAATAATGTTGAATGTTCATTCAAACGGCAATCAGTGGAACGATGAAAGTGTTTTTTCGGAACGGAAAGCTTTCGCGATCGGTACACCTTGATTTTTCAATGGATTCGGACCACGGAAAACGGCCATGAGGGAAGGTGTGTCTCCTCCCGGGTTCCTGCGTGAGGCCGCCGCCGGGAAGTCGCGCAAACGGCGTTTGACCCGGCGGGCCTTCCTGAAATCTCTGGCGGCTCTCGCTCTGGCTGCGGGCGGCGGCTACGGTTATGTGTTTCATTACGCCTCGTACGCGCCGGTGGTCACCCGCAGAACCTTCCGGCTGAGGGGGCTGCCGCCGGCATTCGCCGGTTTGCGTATCGTACAGTTGACCGACCTGCACCACAGCGAAATCGTTCCGCTTGCCTATTTGGAGTCCTGTGTGGACCGGGTGAATCAACTGGCGCCGGATGTGGTCTTGCTGACCGGCGATTACGTTACCATGGACAGAGAGGTCGGGCGCGCCCGAACCAGGGAGAATTTTGTCGCCCCGCTGGCGGGCCTTTTCCAACGGATCCGGGCCCGTCTGGGGGTGTTTGCGGTTCTGGGAAATCACGATGTGGCGGCGGCCTTTTATGAAACCCGTGAGGTGATGGCTGCGGCGGGGGTTTCCCTGTTGCAGGATGAAAATCTGCGTCTGGAAATCGACGGCGCGCGTCTGGCGTTGGTCGGACTGCGTGATTACGGGACTCAGATGGTGAATACGGAGCGGGCTTTCCAGGGAATTCAGCCGGACGAACCGGTGCTGGTGATGATGCATAATCCCGATCTTTTCCCCGAAATGGACGAGACGAGGAATGCCCTGATTCTGGCCGGCCACACCCACGGCGGGCAGGTGCGGGTGCCGTTTTACGGACCCCTGCCGCAATACATTCCCTCAAGCTACGGAAGCCGTTACGCTGAGGGTGTTTTTTCTCGCGGCAACCTTACCATGCTCGTCAATCGGGGGCTGGGCATGATCCGGGCGCCGGTGCGCTTCAATTGCCGGCCGGAAATCGCCCTGGTGGTTCTCGAAGCTTGAGGGCGGCGATCAGGCGGCGCCGGGTTTGATCCCGACGGCCATGATGGTCTCGAAGTGGGGCTCCTGTTTTTCCCGGAAGACGGTGTTCACCTCGATGTTCTTGAATCCGGCCTCGCGGAGGAACTCGTAAAGGCGGTTTTCCGAAAACCCGAGCCAAAGGTCGGCGTACAGGTCGCGCGCCTTTTCGAAATCGTGTTCCTTGAGATCGAGAATGACGATTTGACCGGCCGGCCGCAGGATGCGGTAAGCCTCTCGAACCGCGGTCTGCGGATGTCTGGCGTGGTGCAGAGCCTGGCTCAGAAGGGCCAGGTCGACGGAGGTGTCGGGCAGCGGAACCTTTTCAATGTCTCCCAAAAGGTATTCCAGGTTGGTGATGCCGTTCTTGCGGGCCAGCTCCGTGCCGACGTCCACCATGCGTTGAGACTGGTCGACACAGTAAACCTGTTTGGCCCGTTGGGCGAGCAGCTGGGAAATGGTGCCTTCGCCCGCCCCCAGGTCGGCGATATCGATGGCCGGGGTGGTCCGCAGGAGGAAATGACCGAGGGCCTCCCAGGAGCGTCCGGGACAATAGTTTTTCCCGAATCTTCCTGCCAGCGAATTGAAGTACTCCTCGGAAAACCGCTGGCGCCGCTCCAGGATCCGATTGAGATTCCGACCGTCTTCGCGCAATTGGGGTAGATTTCGGGCCGCGCGACAGGCGGAATCGGTCAAGTCGCGGGTGGCGGCCGGCAGATCAGAATTCAAGGAATAGAAGGTCTTCTTGCCTTGCCGCCGGTCGCTGACAAGACCGCCTTGCCGGAGGAGGGCGAGATGAGACGAAATGCGGGATTGCCCCATGTCGAGGATCTCCTGCAGTTCGGCCACGGAAAGCTCGTCCAACTGCAGAAGCGCGACGAGACGGAGTCGCGTCGGATCGGCCAAGAGCTTTAACGTATCCCAGGGATCAGGCACGGCGGCGGATGCGCACGGCTTCGCGACGCAGGAATCAATCCTCCTTGCGGTAGCGATCGATGGATTCGATGGTCCAGGTTTCGGTGTTGTCGCCGATTTGCACCTCCACGGTTTCACCGGTTTTGCGTCCCAGCAGCGTTTGGCTCAGAGGAGTCTTGTAGGAAAGGATGTTGTTGTCCGGATCGCTGTCCCACGCCCCCAGGATGGAGTAAATCACCTTGCGGTTGGTGGAGCCTTGCCGGAGGCCCACCACGCTGCCGATGCCCACCTGCTCGAGGGAGGCGCTCGAGAAATCGGTGATTTCCGCCCGGGAAAGTTCCTTCTCCAGATTGGCTTTGCGGGCCAGCAGCATCTGCTGATCCTGTTTTGCCATCTTGTATTCAGAGTTCTCCCGCAAGTCGCCGTGCTCCATGGCGGTGGCGATCGCTTTGCTGTTCTCCGGAATCTTTTTGCTGACGATTTCCTCGTATTCGCGGCCGCGGCGATCATAGCTTTCCCGGGAGACGATCAGGCGTTCGCGTTCCGTCTCGGTTTCGCCGGCCACCAGACTCTGCACGCTGGGGAAGTGTTTGATGAAGCGCGCCAGGAGCGACTTCTTGGTCAATTCCTCGAATCCCTGATTAATGAGCAGGTTGTTGGCCAGGTCGCGGGCGATTTCGGTGTCCGCGGTCAGAAGAAGATCGCGAATCAGCTCGCGGTCATCGTGCAAAAGCTCGGCCAGCGGAATCTTGCGGGTGCCGGCCAGTTGCAGCGCCTCATAATCGATAGCGAAAAAGATCGCGTTCAGCAACCGCGGCCGGATCAGGCCGTTCATCAGGTTGGCGAATTTCCGCGAATTGCGGTTCTTGACGATCCAGTACAGGACCGGCGCCCTCAGGTTCTGCTCGTTGAGCCAACGCCGGAGGGTGGCCGCCAATTCCTCTTCACAATTGTTTTCCAGCAGGAAATTAATGCACTCGGTGGTGAATTTTCCGTGACTGTTTTTCAACAGGTCGAAAACCATCGGCTTCCATTCCCCGGGGTAGGTTTCCTTGATCAGAACCAGGAGGCGTTTCTGCTGGTTGCTGGGAAGGGCCTCCGCGATTTGGTAAAGGGAATTGGCGTCCGCGATCAGGGATCCGCTGGTCGGTTCCAGGGATTCTCCGTCCCGGCCGATGATCCTGGCCAGGTCATCGCGAATCCAGGCCCCTTGCACGCGCTCCGCCAGCGTGATCTGATTGCTCTCGGCAATGATGTGGTTGAGGTCGCCCAGCATGCGTCCCAGGGACTCGTGCAGGTCCGGACGGTTTTCGCTGTGCTCCAGGATATCCCGGGCCAGGCGGATCTTGCGCTTGGCCGACTGGGTGGCTTCGTAGTGTTCCAGAATTTCCTGTTCGGCATCCAGCGCTTGTTCGCGCAGGTAGTAACATTCGGTCTTCTTGGCCGGAACCGCCACATGGGGGTCCTTGGCCAGATGGCGCTTGGTGGCGGTCCACCAGCGTTTGAATTTGGTCGGTCCCAGCACCCGGGTCAGGAGGGATTCCAGTTCCACGCCGGTGGCGGCCTGGTTGGGAAATTGCCGGAGGGCGGCCTTTACCAGCTCGGCCGGATTGCGGTCGATCATTTCCTCGATCACCGCCGGTTCGGTCTGTTGGCGGACCAGCAAATGTTGATCCGGCAGGACCTCCATGGTGTTGGCACAAAAAGCCGGGTCCATCGAATGGCCGGCCTTGTCCTGAAAATCGATGATGACCCGGTTCTCGGCTTCCTGGTATTCCTTGATCTGCCCGAAGCCCCAGCTCTGGTGTATGCAATAGCGGCCCGGCTGCATTTGCAGCAGTTTGTCGCGTGCCGGCTTTAGTACCGGATTTTTTTCAATGAGTTCTTGAACGGCGTCCTCGGTCATAATGATCTGAGAGGTTTATTGAAGGAAAAGAGTTAATTGTGCCATCTTTGGCTTTTCGATGAAAAGCAAAAAGAACCAAACGCCCGATGCCTGGGAGTCGGCGGTTTCCCTGATCAACGACTTTCTAAAAACGAAAAACCGGCCCGGGCGTCCTGTGGAGGGACTTGCCGACCGTTTGCGCCCCGATGATCGAAGGCGATGCCAGAATCTGTTTTACGGCGTTATCAGGAATATAACCCTGATCGAGTGGGCTATCAATCAAAATATGCGGCGCCCTCCCAAGGGCGTTTTGCGGGCGTTGCTGCTGGCGGCGGGTTACGAACTGCTGGCCGCGGTTGGCGGTGAGGGTGCCGCGGTCGAGCAGGTGGTGCACCATGCGGTGGGAAAGGCAAAGCGGCTGGTCAGCGCTCCCGAGGCTCGTCTGGCCAACGCGGTTCTGCGCAAGGTTCCGGAGCTTCTCCGCGCCCGCCTGGAGGAAAAGCCATCCGACGCCCCCGGGCTCGCGCTGCGGTACAGTCACCCGGAATGGTTGGTGATTAAATGGTTGCGGGAGCATGGCTTCGATAAAACACGGATCCTCCTGGAGTGGAATCAGCGTCCGGCGGATGATTTTCTGCGGGTTTTCGGCCCTCTCCCTTCCGAGGCAAGCGATGGGTTGGAACCGACGCCCTGGCCCCGATTTTACCGGATCGTCGCCGGCGGCTGGGAGGCGGCTCGCGCCCTGCTGGCTTCCGGCCGCGGCTACATCCAGGATCCCTCGACCCGGCTGGCGCCCGAGCTCCTGAGCCCTTCCGGGGGCGAGAACGTGCTCGATCTTTGTTCCGCGCCCGGGGGGAAAACCCTGCTCCTGGCCGACGCCCTGCAGCCCGGCGGAGGCCCGGGGCCGGTTTGTCTGGACCGCCCCGGCGCCCGATTCCGTCGTCTCGAGGAAAACCTGGCCCGCTATCCCTGGTGCGGCGCCCGGCCGGCGGCCGGCGAACTGCCCGGGGTGACGCCCGCTGATTTGGAGGCGCGCGGCTTGCCGGGGCGGTACGACGCCGTCCTGTTGGATGTGCCCTGCTCGAATACCGGTGTCTTTCGGCGCCGGGCCGACGCCAGGTGGAGCCTGACCGCCGGCGCAATGCGCGAACTGACCGGTCTGCAGCAGAGTTTTCTTCAGGCCGCCGCGGCCTTCGTGCGCCCCGGCGGACGCCTCGTCTACAGCACGTGCAGTATCGAACCGGAAGAAAATCGGGAGATGGTCGAAGCGTTTGTCGCCGCCGCCGGCGGGACTTTTTCCTTGGAATCCGCCCACCCCCATTTCCCCTGGGATACCGGTCACGACGGAGGCGGAGCGTTCTTGTTGCGGCGGGAAGGGGGTGGGGGAAGTTAAAAGTTAAAAGTGAGAAGGTAAGAGGGGGCGAGGGGCGAGGGAAGAGGGGGCGAAGGGGCG
>PXBO01000028.1 GCA_003566885.1 Opitutia bacterium
GGCGCACAACGACATTATGTCCAATCCCGCCTTTATCCTGCCTGCCATTCGCAGGGCTCATTCGGAAGGAGGCGCGACTTCACATAAAGTTCTGTTGTGCGATCCAGCCGGCAAATTAGCGTCCGGGCTCAAGCGGAGCAAACCAGAAGACGTCAGGTCTTGTAGGATACCCCATGATTGCCGAGCTTTTTGAGCCCTTCCGAGAATGGGTCCCTAAAACTCGTCGGAGGAAGGGCTCGAAAAAGCTCCCAAGGGTGTTCAACCTTGGGGGTGCCAGGATCCGGCTGGCCGGTGGCCACTGGCCAGCCGGGGCTCCAGGTGAGATCAAGTCAGGTCTGGAACCGGAGATTGCCGAGTTCGTAGTCAAGCAGCGATCCCCTGGAGCCTCCTGGCTTAATATCAAACAGTTGACCGAGCCCCAGCCTAAAGGCGGTGAGCTCACCTCTACAAGACAGATATAAGCCATGGAATCAAAAGAATCACCTACTTACGTCGGTATCGACATCGCCAAGGACTCCCTGCAAACAACCCTGCCCGGAGCCTCATCAAGGCTATCCAATGACAAGCGAGGTCTTTACAATCTCTTCACCTGCTTGAGATCGATCGACAATCCCCATGTAATATGCGAGGCTACCGGGGGATACGAAAGGCTATTGGTAGAAGCCTGCCATGAACGTGGAATTGCCGTTTCTTTGCTCAATCCGGCCCGCGTGCGGGCCTTCGTCGAGAGCGAGGGGATCAAGGCCAAGACTGATCCTATCGATGCCAAGATGCTTGTTCGCTTTGCTCAGGAGAAGAAACCTCGTGCGAACACGCCCTTGCCTCCCGAGCGAAAAGAGATGGCCGAATTGCTGGACCGCAGGGCGCAGCTTAGCGAGTTTTTGGCGCGGGAGAAGAACCGTCTAGAAAAGAGTAGTGACGCGGCCCGCGAATCGATCAAGCGAATGATCGAAGTCCTGGAAAAAGAGATCGCTCAAGTGGACCAGGCGATTCAGGAACTGATTGACCGGCACCCTGAATTAGCTGAAGAAGACCAAATGTTCCGCTCCGTAACAGGAATAGGCAAAGTGACCTCATGGACGATCCTTGCGTACTTGGGTGAAATCTCTCACCTGAAACGCAACGAGGTGGTTGCGCTCGCGGGCGTGGCTCCTTTTAACAAGGACACAGGAACGCGAACGGGAAAACGCGTCATACAGGGCGGGCGCGCCAAAGTCCGACGTTGCCTCTTTATGGCGGCACAAACCGCAGCGATCCACAACCCGGTAATCACCGCCTATGTCCAGCGTCTCCGCGAAAGGGGAAAACCATACAAGTGCGCATTGGTGGCAGCTATGCGCAAACTTCTTATCCACCTTCACTCTCTTATAAAAAAATCAAAGGAGGCAGTTGCATGAAGACACAGTTGCTTGTACTCTTGACAGGGGCGAACCTTTGGGTTCCACCTCAGGAAACTGGAAGTGAAATAAGTGATCAATCGATTGAAAACATGGAAACAGGAAGAATATTTGTCGAAAGTCCTGACGTCTTCGGTTCGCCTGACGTCTTCGGTTCTCCAGGGCTGATCCTGGGCTCCCAAGGGCCGAATCGCGATCTCGATTCGGTTACATCAAAGGATGAACCGCATTAACCCATTCCATTTAGCTGCTTAATCCTCTCAGCCCGCTGCCGAGGTCGGGGCGTTGCGGTTCGGCGTCAATATCCCGCTATAGGTAACCCGGGAATGCGCTCGAAATGGTTCCGGTTGCGGGTGAGAAGGGTGAGCCTGTGTTGCAACGCCGTCGCCGCGATCCAGGCGTCGTGATCGCCGATCGGATTGCCGCCGGCTCTGAGCGCCCATTCGATCCGGCTCGTTCGCCATGCTGTTTCAAGGTCGGGGAAAAGACATTTGTACGGGCGAAGAAAGCGATCCGCGATTCCCAGTCCCGAATCGGCGTATCCTTCCAGAAACTCCATGCGCGTTATCAGGCTGTAACCGAGATAATCACCCCGCCAATTCGCCAGGAACGCGTGAGCCGCGCCGGGCTCTTTGCGCTTCAACTCCTTTTGCAAGTCGATGAGGAAACAGGTGTCGAGCAGCATGAGTTATCCTGGATTATTCACGATTCCCAGTCTGTGGAGGCGCGCACCGTGCGGCCGCGGCTCGTGCGCTCGTCCATCCCGGCAAGGGTTTCTTCGTCCAGGTAGGGGGCCGTTCCGGACGATTCCAGGTTCTCGTAATACCGTAGGATCTCGATGCCGTCGCCCGGTGGCAAGGCGTCATCCCAGCTTGCTCGCCGGATAACGGACGAAAAGCTCTCCCCGGGATGCTTGCGGGCGGCCTTAAGGCGATTGTAGGAATCGACCGATAAGGAGATGGTTTTCGATGCCATGCATGCAGCATGCACAGATTAAGGTATTTTGTCAAGCCAGAGCTGACTTCGCGGGAGGTTCCGATTCAAAGGAATAACCCCTTCGATGACTGGTCCGAAGGGGAAAGGTCTTTGCGTTCTCCCCCGAAAGACAGGATAACGGATGGCGATGAAACCTGCTTGCTGCTTTAAATTGGATTGGACGGTCACGATGCTTGCGGCAGTGTGGTTGGCGGCAGGATCCGGGACGGCTTTGGCCGAACCGAAGGCGGAAACCGATCTTCAATTCGCGGGAGGTTCGGGCCTTGCCGCCGGGCACCCGGGCGACGTCGGCATCGAGGAGCATCCCTCCGTCGTCTTCGTCGAGCGTTTCGAAGGGACGCTCGACGATATCCTGGAACGCTGGGAGAACGTGAGCGGGCGGGATACCTTTTCGTTGTCCGAAGACATTCCCCCGGCAGCGCCCGGGGGAACTTCTCTGCAAATGACACACACCGGTGGCGAGGGAACCGGAGGACACCTTTACCGGCGCTTGTTGCCGGGATACGACAAACTCCACTGGCGGTTCTACGTCAAGTTTGACCGGGACATCGGACCCCTCCACCATACCCCCAGAATCGGCGGAATAAATCCTTCGTCTCCGTGGCCGATGGGCGGGGCCGGTTCCCGGCCTCGGGGTGACTCCGAATTCAGGGTCGGCGTCGGCCCGCATTACGGTCCGGAAAGCAGTTGGGATTATTATGTTTACTGGCAGGAGATGAGGGGCAGTCCCCCGGCCGGACGAACCTGGGGCAACGGTTTCATACGGAATCCGGAGCTTGAGTTTTACCGGGATCGCTGGATTTGCGTCGAAGTGATGGTGAAACTCAACCGTCCCGGGGAAAGCGACGGCGAACTGGCGTTGTGGATCGATGGCGAGCAGGTGAGTCATCTCGGACCGGGATTTCCGCGCGGAACCTGGATATGGGATAAGTTCCATCCGGGCCATCCCGGTCCCGGAGTGCGTTGGAGCGAGGAAGCGGGGGGCCGGGAGGAAATTCCGGGTGATCTGCCGTTTGAGGGTTTCAACTGGCGGACCTCGGAGGACCTCAATATCAATTTCGTATGGTTGCTTCTCTACATCACCCGGGCCGAGCAGGGACATCGCGGCCAAGTGTGGTTCGACCATATCGTTGTCGCTGAAGACTATATTGGACCGATTCGCGAGGCGCAGTGACGGTGCCGAGGCATTCTCGTTGGGTTCATGTTCCCGGGTCTTTGACGGAGCGATTTCGAATAGCGCTCCAGCTTGGAAATCCAGGCTCCCGCGCCGGGATTCAAGCTGGACATGCGGTCTTCATTCTGATATCAAGAACTTAGTGTAGAGCCGGGGGTATGCCACAGTTCGGCTTTTTTCCAGCCGAAATCCGTAAGTTTCTCGATGAAAAGATGATCGGCAGTTTTAATCTCAGGAGGGGCCATGAGAATTCTCCACCTAACCAATTATTATCCTCCCTTTTACGAGGGAAGTACCGAGATCCAAACCCATCAACTGGTGGAGGAGTTGGAGCGGCGAGGTAACCACCAACAGCAGGTGCTAACCTCTGATTTTGTGCCGGTGGGACAGGCCTCCGAGAACTGCGACGTTTTTCGCCGGATTGAAATAGCCGAAACCATTCAAAGACAAAAAAGTGTTTTCCGCGAGCTTCACATCCACCCGGGTTACTCCGGGAATCTTGGACCAACGGGTTCGGAGCGGGAGACCATCTGGAGATTGTATCGTCGGGAGCGGTACAATGTCGAAGTCCTTCGCCGGCGGTTGGATGCGTTTAATCCGGATCTTATCTTTGTCTGGGGTTTCCAGGGGCTTTCAGCATCGTTACTTTTCTATATTGAGAACTGCGGTATTCGCTGCGCTTACGGCATTATCAACGATTGGCCGTCGGTATGGCTCAAAAACGAACCGTGGCTCGTTACTTGGGGGGAGAACAATCGTGAGAATGAACCCGTAATCAAGCCCATACTCAAAGGCTTTGGTTTAACTGAATCCATAAGAAAAAAAGCCCCATTTGGAGAGCCGTCGAAGATTCGTTTGCAGCAAAGCTTCTTTTGTTCCGGATCACTGAAAGAAATCACCGGACGCAATGGATTCGAGGTATCTTACTCCAAGGTGATCCCCTGTGCCGTTCCGGTGGAGCGTTACTTCCGCAAAGAGAATCACCCTGAGCGGCTTAGGCATTTGCTTTATATCGGTCGCCTTAACGAAGAGAAAGACCCGCTTACCGCATTGCAGGCCCTGCAGATCCTTCACCGAAAGGGGCACACCGAGTTTACACTCGACCTTCACCGGCACGGTAACCTCGATCAGGAAAAGCGTTTGCTCGCCTTTATTGTCCGGAGCAACCTCCGCGGAGCAGCCAGATTTGTGCAAACGGTACAAGAACAGCAGCATGTCACGCTTTACTCGTACGACATGCTCATTTCCACCTCGAAATGGCCGGAGCCTTTTCCGTTGATGCAATTGAAAGGGATGGCGGCGGGCGTGCCGGTGGTCACGACACTGGTGGGCGGCCACGCGGAATTGATCCGGGACCGTGAGAACGCGCTCGCCTTTAAAACCTCTGATCCGGAGGATCTTGCCGAGAAGATTCTCGAACTGTCGGCGAATCCGCTGTTGGTCAAGAGACTGACCTCCACCGCTTACGATGAGGTCTGCAGCAAATTCTCACTTTCCTGTATCGGGGAGCGGGTCGATGAGTTTATCAGCAAGTCCAAGAAACTGGCCGCTTAGCCCAACCCGGCGGAGCCGGTACCAAAAAGGTATCTGGAGGGCGACCCTCCCGCGCCGCCGCGGGGTCCGGTGTTCCTGGCGTTTGGTGCGTACGAACTTGAATCCGCCGTCGTTGCCGCCCGAACGCCCAGCGGCAACGGTCCCGCCAAATGCGGGATTGCCCTCCAGGAAAATCTGTGCGTTTTGCGCAAGATTTCAGAAATAAGGGACTAAAGCGAATAGCACTCGGATAAGCTCGTTTTCCGTAGCGAATTTTTGGTTCAAGAGTCGAAACGAGAGGCGTCCGGGACACGCCCGGGTCGACACCTTTGCAGGCGTCGCTACGACGAGTGCCCTTAATCGCGCAGCATTCGGACTAAAGCGCCTTCGTCACCGGGGCGAGTTGAATGCGGTCTTCGGCGACGGGTATGTCCGCCGGATCCATTGGGAACCGCGTTACCAAATCGAGCCTGATTCGATCGTCGCTCAGTGGTCGAAGTGGACTTCCATTTCGATGGAGCCAATCGACGAATGAGATCTGGCATCCGAATCCTCCCTGTGGATCGCGAAAGTAGATTGTGGGTTGTGCCGATCACGGCTTCGCTATGCGCAAGCGTGTTTCAGTGTCCATCTCCTTACATTGGGATTGTGATTCACTGAGGTTTGAGAAAAGATCCGGGGAAACCTTGGAGGTTCCCATGATCGTATCACGTCTGATTGTCCGCAACTGGAAGAACTTTCTCAAGGTGGATTTGCCGCTTGAGGACCGGGTTTTTCTGGTGGGGCCGAATGCGTCGGGGAAGTCGAACCTGCTGGACGTGTTTCACTTTATGAAGGACCTTGTGGCGCCGGGAGGGGGGCTTTACCGCGCGGTGACGCGGCGGGGCGGGTTGACGCTGTTGCGTTCGCTGGCGGCCACGAAAAACGCGCGGGTGGAGTTTGAGTTTCAATTTTCCCCGGGAGGCAACGGCCGGCCGGAGTGGCGTTACGCGCTCAGCCTGAAACCGTATCCGCGCCAGGCCGACGTGCCCATGGTGGCGCGCGAGCGGGTTTGGCGGGGCGATAAACTTGTCCTCGATCGACCCGATGCCGCCGACCGGAAGGACAAAGTCCGGTTGCGGCAAACTTGCCTGGAGAACGTCATTACCAACGCGTCTTTCCGGGAGGTGGCGGAATTCTTCGCGGCCTCCCGCTACTTCCATCTCATTCCCCATCAGTTCCGCGAGGGCGGGGAGCCCGAGTATCCGCTTTCCCGTGACTTCTCCCGGGGAGAATTCTTTCGCCGGATCGCCGCCACCCCGGCACGCACCCGGGAGGCCCGCTTGCGCAAGATCGAGGAAGCGTTGAAGCTGTCGGTGCCCCTGTTGAAGGAACTGCGGCTTTGTCCGCCCGGCCACGGCGAGTGTCACCTGGAGTCGTCGTTCGGCCACTGGCGCGAGGGTTCGCCACGGTTGCGCGAGGGTCAGTTTTCCGACGGGTTGCTACGCCTGATCGGAATCCTTTGGTCGTTGTTGGAGCGCAGTCCGCTGCTGCTGCTGGAGGAACCGGAACTCTCACTAAATACCGCCGTCGTTCGCCAGCTTCCGGGATTGATCCATCGTCTGCGCCGGGGTGTATCCAGTCAGGTGATACTAAGCACCCACAGTCCGGCGCTGCTCTCCGACAGCGGGATCGACGGCCGGGAGGTGGTGCTTCTTCTGCCGGCCTCGGACCGTTCCATTGAAGTCGCCCGAGCCAGCGACCTGCCGGACATCGCCGTTTTGCTGGACCGGGGATTGAGTGTGGGCGATGTCGTGCTGCCGCGCACCCAGCCGGCGCGCATCGAGGAGCTCGGATATTTTCAATGAAGCGGGGGGCGCCGACAGTCTTGGTTGTCGAGGACGTATTGAGTGAAGGGGTGCTGCGCAAGGTCCTGCGTCATTTCGAATCCAAGTTTTCCGTGGTTTCCTGCCTGGGACGGGAAGGGTACGGGTTCATCAAGAAGAACCTGCCCGCCTTCAACGAGGCCTCGGCCCAGGCCTGTTTCGTGGTCATGACCGACCTCGACGACAACGGCTGCGCGCCTTCCCTGCGCAAGCTTTGGCACAACCAGCCGTTTCATCACAATCTGCTGTTCCGGGTCGCCATTATCGAGGTCGAAGCCTGGCTCTTGGCCAATAGGCGGAGTTTCGCCCGCTACCTGGGCGTTCCCAGAGACCGGATCCCGGTTGACAGTCAGGGGATTCGTCACCCCAAGGAATTCATCATCGACCTGGCGCGACGCTCCCGTCGCCCGGAGATCATTTCCGCCATTGTGCCGCGTTCCAGCCGCCGCAGCCGCGTGGGACCGGACTACAACGGGTGTCTCCTGCGTTTTGTGGACCGACATTGGAATTTCGAAGCCGCCCGAAAGAACTCGGACAGTCTGGACCGGGCGCTGAAGGCTTTCGAAGCTTACGCTCCGCGGTTATAAATACATTCGAAATAGAAGGGACAAAAGACCCTTCGACGTATTCCATGCGGCGACCGAGTTTACCTCGGGAGATCCTCCGGACATAAAGTCCGTCGCCACAAGAAAGCTCGGTCCGTCGCCACAAAGAAAACCCGGGAGAAAAAATCCGGCCGATCAGATCTCCCCGCAGAGCGATACCTCCAGACCCAGTTCGCTCATGGCGGCGGCTTTGGCGTAGAGGCCGTTGCGGGCGCTGGTTTCGTCGGGGGCGTAGACGACTTGGATGTGGTTCGATTTGTGGCGGGCCATCATCTGGTCGCGGGTGATTCCCTTGAGGACGGCGTGCATGATCGGCCACTGCGGCGTGGTGAGGCGCCAGCGCTCCTCGGTTTCTTCCTGCGGCAGGCGCACCACCTCGGCCAGGCCGGTGTCGAATTTCAGTCGTCCGCCCTGGACGTAAACGCGGCTCCAGACGATGTGCCCCGGTTTGCTGATGCCCTTTAAGGTGCCTCCGCCGAGGCGGAAATACATGGGCGGCTGACGTTCGCTGGAGGCGCCGCGGTAGCCGTCGATGAAATGAGCCGCCGGCGCGGCGCCGGAGATGAGAAACACCCAGACATAGGCGTCCAGTCCATCCCCTTTGTAGTGACGTCCCCAGCGCAGGTCGTGGAGCGTAGTTTCGGGCGGGTATCCCAGCCGCCGCCAGAGTTTGTAGGTGACCAGGGCGTCGAGCCCGGCGCATTCGTCGACCTCGTTGAAATGGGGCAACGCTTCGCCTGCGAAGAGTTCCGCGCCGGTATCCTCGTGGTGGACCGGCGGGCGCTCGCAGTTGTTGAGCAGACCTTCCACCAGGTCGGAGGCCGGGGCCAGGTCTTTCAGTCCCTGCTGGTATTGAATTCCGATGGTTTCGCAGCCGAATTCGTCCGCCAGCCGAACCGCTGCGATGTACATTTTGCACTGCTGCAAGACCTGCTTCTCGGTCAGGTCCTCCTCTTCCTTCAGGCCGAAGTCGAAATAGACATGCCTCTCGCGCAGCCACTCATAAACCGCCCGGGCTTCGGTGTCGGAGACGGTCAGCATCTTGGCGTACAGGGTCGACTGGCTGAGCCGCTCCTTGAAAACCCCGGTCTGGTGCAGGAGCTCGTCCGGGATGATGGCGTTGTACATGCCCATGCATCCCTCGTCGAACACCCCCATGATGGCTTTTCGCTCGCGGAATTCGCGGGCGAAAGCGACCCCGATCTCCTCGGCGCCGGCGGGAATGCTGTCACCGGGGCGCACATGGGCGGAGTCGTGGGCGATGCGTCCGGCTTCCAGCCAACTCTTGAGTCCCTGACGGAAAAAGGAGTCGGTGAAATTTTCGCTCCACAATGTGCTGTACTCGACTCCGGCCTTGGTCAGGGAACCGTTGAGATTCAACATGCCCACCAGACCCGGCCAGGTGCCGCTCCAGTTGGCTACGGTAAGAATCGGGCCCTCGTGCTGGTAAAGCCCGTGCAGGATGTGGTGACTGTATTGCCAGACCGCTTCGGCCACCACCAGGGGTGCGTCCCTGGGGATGGAGCGAAACACCTCCATCCCATACTTCTGGCTGTCGATGAAGCCGTGACCTTTCTTCGGGTCGAAAGGGTGTCCCCGTTTCACGGATACACCCTCCTTCTTGAAGGCGGCAACAATCTGCTTCTCCATGGCGACTTGCGCCTCATGGCAGTTGCGGTTGGCGTCGGTGCGCAGGTCGCCGTTGGCGATGAGGATGACTTCTTTGATGGCCATAGCGGGTGAGGGAGGGTTTAGATGACGAGGGTTTCTCCGAAGCGCGGGGTGACAAAGGACTCTTCCGGGAGGCCTTCCTCCCGCAGCACCTTTTTCAGGTAGATCGGGGGTTCGCCCGGCGGTTCGTTGGTGAGTTGAAAGGTGCCCCAATGGGAGGCGATGGACTGGCGCGAGTGGACGTCGCGATGGATCTTGACCGCCTCGCGCGGGTCCACGTGCACCGGATGCATGAACCAGCGCGGGCTGTAGGCGCCGATGGGAATTAGGGAGCAGTCGATCGGACCGTATTCGTGGCCGATTTCGGCGAAAAGCGACGAATACCCGGAGTCGCCGGCGAAGTAGAGTTTACGGCCGGCGCACTCCAGTATCCAGCCGCACCAGAGGGTGCGGTTGCGATCGAAAACCCCGCGCCCGGAGAAGTGCTGGGCGGGGACGCAGTGGAGAGAGATTTCCCCGAATTTGAGTGATTGCCCCCAATCGGCCTCATGGCAGTTCTCGTAGTGCAGCCGCTGAAACCAGGGCGTGATTCCGAGGGGAAAGAAATAATGCGGGTTGCCGCCCAGCCGGCGGATGGTTCGCCGGTCGAGGTGATCGTAGTGGTCGTGACTGATGAGAACGCCGTCGATGCGGGGCAGCTGGTCGAACGGGATTCCGGGCTCGGCCAGACGCCGCAGGTTGGGCAGGTAAACCGGCGAGCAGCAGCGGCTGTAAATGGGGTCGCTCAGGAAATTCTTACCGCCCACCTGAATGAGGAAAGTCGCATGGCCGATCCAGGTGACCTGAAAACGCTCCGGGTCCGGGGGCTTCTGCAAACGTTCGAGATCCGGCTGGACCCTTTGCGGCTGGTAGGGCGGCACTTCCTCCGGGGGGATCGCCGCCTCTTCGGGAGGACGGCGCCGAACGAATCCCCGGCGGGTTACCGATTCGGCAAGCAGGCGCGGAAATCCGGTGAGTGGAGCAGGTCCTTTGCTGGCGGTATGGCAATCGCGGCCGAATGCACGGATGGCGGAACTCATGGCGTCGATCTTGATCATACCGTTGAAGTGTTATTCAATGCCTTTCACTCTTGAACTCAATGCTAATGGGAACCTTTTGCAAAATCATGCCGATTTCGGCGCTGGTGCTCCTCGTTTGGCTCGCCCCGCTGACGGCGGATGAACCGCCAGGCGACGAAACCCGGACGCTCGCCTTTCGCAATCTCCAGCGTCTGGTGCTGGAGGAGGAGCGCATTCTGGAGCGGGCCCGCCTGGGCGACGGTACCTTCGATGTCGAGCGGGTGCAACGCGGGTTTCAGGATCTGGTACCGCGATACGAGGCGTTTTTGGGGGAGAACCCGGATTACGCTCCGGGCTATGTCGCCTACGGCCTGATGCTGGACCGGGCGGGCGAAAGCGAGCTGGCCAGTCGCATGTTTCTCCGCGCCAATCAATTGGATCCCAATATTCCGGTGGTGAAGAACCAGTTGGGAAATTACCTGGCCGAGCAGGACAAACCGGACCAGGCGCTGCCCTATTACCTGGCGGCCATCGAACTGGAGCCGGAGGAGCCCCTTTACCACTACCAGCTGGGTACCCTGTTGGCGGAATTTCGACAGACCTTCCTCGACCTGGAAATGTACGAACCGCAAGCGCTCGACTCCGCCCTGCAAAAGGCATTCCGGTTGGCCGCCGAGCTTTCGCCAGCCGAAGTCGCCTTTGCCTACCGTTATGCCGAGTCCTTTTACGACGTGGCCGACCCCGACTGGGACGCCGCGCTGGCGGCCTGGGGGGCGGTGGCTGAACGCGTGCGCCCGGGTGTGGAGCGGCAAACGATCATCCTGCACCGGGCCAACATCCACCTGCTGAAAGGCGAGCGGGAACGGGCGCGGCGACTCCTGACCGAAGTCACCGCCCCCGCCCTCCAGGCAAACAAGGAGCGCCTGCGGGAACGCCTGGAATGACCCCGGCTCCCCGCGGGGCCACTGGGAGCGCGGGCATCCCGCCCGCACCGGCGGCTTCTTGCGATCCACAGGCAGGACTGCCCGCTTCCATAGTATGCCGTGCGTCATCAGGTTTTCGGAATTTCAGGTGGCGTGTTCGCTTGCGAACGCCTTCTTCTGACGCACGCCCGCGCGAGCACGGACGCCACATGGGTTACGCCACGGTATCCACAGGGTTTCCGAAATCTTAATGACGGAAACCATAAAACGGATCGCCTCGAAAGCGGGTTCCCGAATACGTTCAACGATACAAACGGTTCCGGATTCGGAATTTCCGATGTTTTTGTGACATAGACATAGCTGACATGATGCTCATTAAACGCCTCTCCGCGTGTTTCTTTTGCTTTTTCGCTGTCTTGCCGGGGGTTTTGACGGCAGGGGCTCTCACCTATGGCCTGCACAATAACGGCGCCGGCTGGCCGGCGGATGCGCGCGAGCGGATCGACAACGCCATGGCCGAGGCGGTGGCTTTATACAACGAGCACGGGTACTTCGAGAAACACGTCACCGCCAACTACAATCCCAGCGTGCCCACCGCCCACGCCAATTACGACGGGTGGATCGAATTCGGCAGCAACTCTGGTTTCCAAAACACCCGCACCGCGCTGCATGAAATTTCGCACACGCTCGGGGTCGGCACTCACTGGAACTGGAACAGCAACCGGGCGGGCAATACCTGGACCGGCGAGCACGCGGTGCGTCAGCTCCGGCACTTCGATGGTCCCGGCGCCAACCTCAATGCGGACGGCATGCACTTCTGGCCCTATGGCCTCAACCAAAACAATGAAGACGGCGCCATCAACCGGGTTCGCCACATCAAAATGGTGGCGGCGCTGCGGCGCGACATGGGGATTGTCGGCGAGATCAACGGTCTTCCCGCCGACTGGCACATATTTCATTTCGGCGGAAGCAGTCGGATCGGAGCGAACCACGACACCGACGGCGACGGGTTTTCCAACCTGGAAGAATACCTCGCGGACACCGACCCCACCGATCCGCTTGATTACCCGGGCGCGCCCGTTTTGGTGCATCAATGGCTTCTCAATGAAACCGCGGGCAGTCCGGGGTTCGCCCAGCTTCATCCCGAGTACACGCCGTCCGGCGGCCGTTCCGTTTCGGCATCCGTGGCCGCGGCGACGGGGAGCCCGGCGGTTCTGGTGAAAGGGACGACCACCTCGGCCCCGTTTCCCTTGTTTGCCGGTCCTGCCGCCACGGGAACGCGCCGGGCGGAGGACAGCGCCGGGTCCCTCGGGATCGCCTCGGACGGCGCCGGAATCGATCTGGGCAACGCGGTGGCCTTCAACCAGCCATTCACGGTCGCTTTCTGGTTCAACCGGCAGCGGCTGGGCGCAGACCCGGACGGGCGACAGCACCTTTTCAGTTCGGCCGTTGGGGAGGGCCGTTATTGGCACTTGCACCTCACCGGCTTCGATTCCGCCGCGGACCGCTTTTCGCTCGGTTTTCTGCACGATGCGTTGACTGAGGACGAAACGCACGACCCGGTCGTGGCCGAGGGCCTGCGCAACGACACCTGGTATCACCTGACTCTGACCCGTGACGCCGATTCGAGGGTCGCGGTGTACCTCGACGGGGAAGCCGTTTACGAAACGACCTTCGATCCCGGCGTGACCGGATTTCTCGCCACTGACGGCTCCGCCGTGTCCGAAACCGACGTAGTAGCCTATTGGCGCTTCGAGGAGGGACCGGCGGGCGGCAATGTGCCGGTGGCGGCGGATCAGGTGCTGGACTCCTCCGGCAACGAAAACCACCTGCGCACCTGGGGAACGGGCACGGCGCCGCTTTACGTGACGGACCGGCCCTTCGACCCGGTGCCCGCGACCGGCGAGGGCAACGCGCTCGCCCTGGATTTTTCCAACGGGAACCGCGATGTTTACTCCGACGGAAAGCAGATCAATGCGCACGCCTTCGGGGAGCTCACGGTGGAAGCGTCATTCAAAGCCAACGTTACCAATGCCTGGCAGGTGGTCGTCGGCAAAGACGGCAATCCCATCGGCGGGCAGCCTCCGTTCTCCCTGAAGGTGCGCAACGACGGCCTGCTCGAAGCGGCCATCGCCGACGGCGGCGGCACGCGCCGGCAAATTTTCAGCACGGATACGATTCAGGCCGGCGTCTGGTACAGCGCGGCGGTTACGGTGACGGCAAACGAGATGAGCCTGTGGCTGATGGGACCGGACGACGACGATTACGTCTTGCAGAGCACGTTGCGGGTGGACGGGATCTTCAACCACGCCTCCAACCTGTGGACCGTGGGGCGGGGTCAGTGGGCCGGCGGAGTGGCGGATTTTTTCAACGGGTTGATCGATGAGGTGCGGGTATCCGATGCCGCCGCCGGGGTGAACCGGGTGTGGCTGGGACGGGATGCGCGCGGGCTCGAAGACGGTTTCACCGGCCTGTTCGACGACGTGCGCGTTTACCGCGGCGTGTGGAACGAACCGGTGGTGCGTCTCCTGGCGGAAACGCGGGACGGGGTGGAGTACGACGACTGGGTGGAAAGCCATTTCGGCCCGGACGATGCGGCGAATCCCGCCGTTAGCGGTCCGGATGTCGTTTCGGGCAATGACGGAATGGCCAACGTGTTGCGTTTCGCCCTGGGGCTGGGGCCGGGAGAGCCGGTTTCCGATCGGGTGGGGACGCCGCAAGTCGGCGACGGGCGTTTGGAGATTACGTATCAGCGGGACCCCGACGCTCTCGGAGTGGTGGTGATCGTCGAATTTTCCGAGGACCTCGAAACCTGGTATTCGGCGGGCGAAACCGTGGTCGCCGACGGCGGCAACGGTTTGGAAACCGTCGTCGCCCGCGCACCCGACTTCATCGGCGCCCAAGGCAGGGAATTCGTGCGCATCCGCGCACGCCTTGACTAAGGTGGCGTGCTGCCGTAACGTGAAATCGCTGCCGTAACGTGGTGTGCTCGCTTGCGAGCGCCTCTGCGGTTGAGAAGGGGCGGATTGCCGCCCCGGAGGCGTCCGCAAGCGGACACGCCACGGAATACCGAAGCTGCTGATTAGCGGCTAATCAGAAACCCCGCTCCTCGCGCCTCAATCTTTACGGGGGATGGTGGTGATCGTTTCCCGCACCCGCGCGATGGTGTTGGCGGCGAGGTGGCCGCCGAAGGCGATGCCTGGCAGGACGACCGAACGTTTTTCCAGGATGGTACCCGGCTGGAGGATGGCGTTGCAGCCGACCTCGGCGCCGTCGCCGAGCAAGGCGCCCAATTTTCGCAGGCCGGTGTCGACGGTGCCGGAGGCCAGGCGGACGCTAACCGGGGCGCGGTCGAGCCGGAGATTGGCCAGCACAGCGCCGGCGCCCAGGTGGGCGCCCATTCCGAGAACCGAGTCGCCGACGTAACTGAAATGCGGCACCTGCACGCCGTCCAGGAGGAGAGCGTTTTTGAATTCACAGGCGTTGCCCAAAACGCAATTCATTCCGGTAATGACGTTGCCGCGCAGGTAGGCGCCCGGACGGATTTCCGTGCCCTCGCCGATGTAGGCGGGCCCGATGAGGGTGCAGGTGTGTGGGAGTTTGACCGTCGGATGCACGAACACGTCGCCCTCGCGGTGGACGCCGGCCGGAAAATCGCGCCTGCCCCCCGGAAAGGACCACTCCGCCAGGGCCTGGCGAATGGCCGCCACCCATTCCCAGGGCGCGGCGTCGGGTGGGAAGGAGTCAGCGAAGGGAAAGTCATCCGGCAGCGAAAAAAGGTCTGAAGCTTGCATGTCCTTTTCTTTAGTCCCCACGCCCGCCGTGTCGAACGAATATGCCGCCAGCCCTGCCCGGAGGACGCGGCTCCGATTCCGCCGGACTTTTTTCCGTGCCTTGGAGGCTCGGGGCGCGTTACTCTTGAGAATGCCAATGAGAACGTCCATCAACACTCTGCTGCTGTTCGCGCTTGTCGTTTCGTTTTTTGCCCGAGGCGATTCCTCGGGACAAGCGGCCGAGCCCTTCGCGCAAAACGACGCCACGCCCATGAGACTCATGTCGTTCAACATTCGTTTTGACAATCCAAACGACGGGCCCGACGCCTGGCCGCACCGCAAGGATTTTGTCGCGGGCATGTTTCGGTTTCATCAGGTCGACCTGGGCGGGACGCAGGAGGGACTGTTTCACCAATTGGAGGAGCTGGATGCGCTTCTGCCGGAATTCGCCTGGGTCGGGGTGGGGCGTGACGACGGAGAACGGGGCGGCGAGTTCTGCGCGATTTATTACCGGACCGACCGGTTCGAGGTGATCGAACACGGGACGTTCTGGCTATCGGAGACTCCGGATGAGCCCGGCAGCCGCGGCTGGGATGCGGCGCTGCCGCGGATCGTCACCTGGGCCCGGCTGAGCGATCTGGCCAACGATAGGAGGTTCATCGTGTTCAACACCCACTTTGACCACCGGGGACGGGAAGCTCGACTCGAAAGCGCCCGCCTGATCCGGAGCAAGGCGACCGAGTTGGCGGGCGACGATCCGGTTATTGTGATGGGAGACCTGAATACCACGGATTCGGACGAGCCGTATCGCGCGCTCGCTGAAGCGGACGCGGTGCCGGATCAGATCAGGCTGTACGACGGATTCTACCATTCCCGGCACGGCCATCACGGACCGACATCCACCTGGAACGGTTTCCGCGAAATCGTCCCGGACCGCCGCATCGACTTCATTTTAGCCGATCCCGGATTTACCTTCATCCAGCATGGTATTCTGGCCGATATTCGCGACGGTCGCTTCCCTTCCGACCACCTTCCGGTAGTCGCGGATGTGACCTTCGCGCAGTAGGGGCCGGAAGCACGTTGGTCCCTGATTTCCGAAAGCTGAAAGCTTGCACAAAACGTTTTTGTTAAGGGCTTGCGTGAGCGGACATGGGACGATAGTTTTGATAAGTTCTTGTAAAAATAATAACGACAAAGAGATGGGACAAGTATTATGAAAAAGACGATATCGATGAATTGGATAGTAATATTCGTGGCGTCGATCGCCTTGGTTTTCTCGGCTTGCGGAGGCAATGATTTCGAGGATGCCGGTGAGGCCATCGACGACACGATCGAAGACGTCGGAGATGAGATGGAAGATCTTGGCGACGACGTTCAGGACGCGGTCGAGTAGATCGAGTCCGATCGCAGGGCGCGGATCGTGAAAACGAACGTGTCCCTTATGGCCCGCTTGCCGGTAAACGGCATGCGGGCGTTTTATTGAGGCCCGTTCTCATCGTAATTTTTGGAACCGGCGGAGGTTGGTGTTTTCTTTAGGCAGGGGGGGGAAGACCTGCCGCAAGGGGTTTTGGCGACGACAATTCGTGCCGCGACCCGTCTCAGGGTCTTGATTATGGTTGGAGAGAAAAACAGTTCAGCCGGTACCGTTGGGGAAATTGGTGAAAAGGAGCTGATTCGCCGGATCGCGGGATGGTTGGGGCCGGTTAATCCGCCGTCGCCCGAAGGGATCGGGGATGATTGCGCCGTTTTCCTGGCGGCCGAGGGAAGTCCTCAGTTGGTGACGGTCGATCCGGTGATCGAGGGGTGTCATTTCGACTCATCCGTGGCCCCCGAAGCGGTGGGGGCGAAGCTGCTCAAGCGTAATATTAGCGATGTGGCCGCCATGGGCGGCCTTCCCCGGCGGGCGGTGTTGTCACTGGCGCTTTCCGGCGACACTCGTCTGGATTGGCTGCGACGTTTTTTCGACGGTCTGGGCAAGGTCGCCGGGCGATACGGGGTATCGATCGTGGGCGGCGACGTGGCGCGGAAGGAGGGCCCCTTTTCGGCGTACCTGACCCTGATCGGTGAGGCGGCGGGCACCCGGGTTCTCACCCGACGAGGGGGGAAAATCGGCGATTGGTTGCTGGTGACCGGGACCCTGGGGGGAAGTCGGGCCGGGCACCACTTTGAGTTCACGCCCAGGGTGGAGGAGGGGGTCTGGCTGGCCGCTCATGCGGGCGTGCGTTCCATGATCGACCTGAGCGACGGTCTGGCCAAAGACCTGCCGACGCTTTTGCCCCCGGGCGCCCAGGCCGAATTGGAATGGGATGAGCTGCCATTGAGCGCGGTGCTGGCCGGAACGGTGCGGGACCGGGAGGACGGTTGGCGGCATGCGTTGACCGACGGCGAGGATTACGAGTTGCTCTTCGTCCTGGACGAATCCCACCGTCCGCAGGATCTGATTCGGGATTGGACCCGGCGATTTTCCTGTCCGTTGACCCTTATCGGAAAAATAGTCGCCGCGCCCGCGGGGGAGCCGGATGCTCCGCCCATTCGCTTGCCCGCATCGTGTCCCGGCCTGGTCCTGGGCTCGGCCTACGAGCATTTCCGGCGGTAGCGGGGTAGCGCGCGGGTTCACCTGTCGGCGAAGCCCGACAGACTCCTAGGAGACTCCGGTCAGCCAGCCGGCATCCAGCGATGCGGTCGCGCTTTCCCCGTTTTCGAAGTCGAGCCGGATCTCGTCAGGAGCCACCACAATCAAATCTCGAAGTCCCGGACTGCCGGTCACCGGGTGGACGAATTGCACCTGCCTCAACCGGGTTGTTTGGCCGGCCTCGAATTGTCGGACCGTGGGGATGTTTTCCGTTTGGAGGTGTTTTTGCCGGCTCGGCTCGACGCCTTCATGAAACCACGAGCAGACGTCTTCCACTCCCAGGCGGCGCAAATGACGCCCATTCCATGGGGCTTGCGGTCGACCTCCGTTCGATATCCAAAGGAGGGTGGAGGGAAAGGAATCCACCGGCCGGAGAGACACCCACACATAACCGGGAAACGTGACCGCGGTCCAGGCCAGCTCCCCGGCGGCCGCGGTCAGCATGACCAGGTCTTCGCACCCGTCGAAGGCGGGGTATTCGGCGAGGGAGACCTCTCTACCGTCGGCCGAGGGAATGGCGCGCAGGGACGAAAACCGGGCTCCGGGGCGCAAAGCGCTTCGTTCGCCAGGGCCGGCGAACCCGTCCGGGTAAACCGACCCGAAACGAAAAGGGCTCGTACGCAGCGGGCACCTCGCTCCCTTGGGAAACTCGAGGATCGGGTGGTGTCCGTAATTGTACCAGCCCGTCACTCCCGAAATCCGGTGCTCCTGGTACAGGGCGCGGTCGCCCGGCCGGAGGCGGACCGATTTTTCCACCTGGCCGGCAAAGTCCTGCAGCTTGCGTCGCAGGACAAGTTCTCCGTCCGATTGGTCCGCCAGCACCCATTCACCGTTCGCGGTTTCCCCGTGTGGAGAATAGCGCGAACCACTCTCGCCGAACGGAAAACAGAAAAAGTCTCCGCGCAGCACGCGCACGCAGGCGGGCTGATCGGGAAAATCCTCCGGACTCCAGGGAGGCAGCGAATACGGATTTACCCGCTTGCCCTCTCCCAGATCAAAGCGCACCGGGGCGATATGCCCGCCCAGTTCCGTGATCTCCAGCGCGACGCGGTCTGATTGCAGCGAAAACGATTTCATCGGGCTCACAGCCGGCGATTGTTTTGGCCGGCGTCCGGCTTAGCAACCCCAAAACAGGATCCCGGGTCGACGCGCTCGAGCTTTCCGGCGATCACCACCAGAACTGGGGGCTGCCGCTGTGTTTGGCGGTGTTCATCTCGGAGAAAGGCCGCCAAGTGACGTGTCCATCCAGAAAGACGATGTTGCCGCCCGCCGGATCCCGGCCGTTCAGGTGATTGGTCCGTTCCGCGCCGCTGGCGATCGAGTGAAAATTGTCTCCCACCGACATCACCGAATCCAGCGCCAGTTCCGACCGGCTTTCCGTCCGGTACACCGTTTGCCGTCCGTCCGTGATGGGCTTCGGCTGCCCCTCCCGGATGTGCACGAATCGAGGATCGATTCCGCGGGTCGCCCCGCCGCTGGAATTGGCGAACAGCAGGACGTAGCTGATCACTTTGAAGCCCGCCACGTCTTCATCCGTGGTTTGGTCGAAGAATTCCCAGGCCCAGAGCCGGGCGTGGATGTCACCGTGCTGGGAGGAAGGACAGAAGAACATATCCCGCTCGCCGCCGCCGGTTTGCATTAA
>PXBO01000070.1 GCA_003566885.1 Opitutia bacterium
CTCCTGCAGGCCCGATACCGCGAGAAAGGTCTCGTCCCCGTCGGCGAGCACCAGTTCCACCCGCGTCCCCTCGTCGGGCCCGCCTCCGACCCGGAAGCTGGCGTAGGGATGGGTGATTTCGAAGTCCACGGAGGTCAGGGTTCCCGTAGGGTAATCGCTCCGATGAACTTCAAAGGTGCCGACCCAATAGTCGCCGCGGTGATTGCTCCTGTCGTCGTTTCGACGGGCCGCCACCGTGTCGCCCGCCACCGGCTGCCCTTGAAAAGCATCTCCCGTAGCGGTCCAGTCCTCCAGCGTGCCCCGTTCTAAATCGAGGTTGAGAGCCCGGCCGTCGTCCCGAGGGAGAACGCCCGCACCCTTTCCTCTCCCACAATGCGAAAATCTCCCGACATGGAAAAGCGGTGACCGGGAACCGTGCAGAAATAAGTGTCGTCATGACGCGCAACAAAGTCGACGAAGGTTGTCGCGCCCTCCTCCAGTATTTGCTCGCTCGCCACCCCATGCCGTTCCATTGCGACGTCGTGAACCATGAACTCGCCGTTGATAATCGTGATGCGCACACGCTCTCCCAATCGGGCGGTCAGGACCGGATTCACGATCCCTTCGATTTCGCCTTCGATCCCCCTATACCCGGCCATCGTAGCATCGAAAACGTACTCCCGGTCGACCTCGACGCGGTCGGCGGCGGCAACGGTGTCCGGTCGGGGGTCATCAGAGGGCGAGCAGCCAGGCCCGGAGAGCATCAGGAAGCAGCAAATCGCAAAGACACCGGAATAGGGAGATTTGGGTGCGTGTATTCGAATCGTTTCGGCCATGTTCGGTTTCTCCGGAGATTGGATGGTGAAATCGGATTCATCCGTGGAACAAAGACCCAAACCATTCGCGCTAAACCGTCTCCGTATCCACAGTTTGAATATGCAGATCGCGGAGCTGTTTTTCGGTAACGGGTCCCGGGCTGGCGGTCATGAGACACTGGCCCTTCTGGGTCTTGGGAAAAGCGATCACATCGCGAATGCTGCTCACCCCGGCGAGTATGGCGATCATGCGGTCGAAACCCAACGCGATGCCGCCGTGGGGCGGCGCGCCGTAGGCGAACGCTTTCAGCATATAACCGAAGCGCTCCTCCGCCACGTCGGGCGGAATCTGAAAGACCTCCTCGAAGAGTTTGCGCTGCAGTTCCGGGTTGTGCACACGGATGCTGCCGCCGCCGAGTTCGACGCCGTTGAGAACGAGGTCGTAATGTTGGCCGCGCACCGACCGGGGATCGCTGTCCAGCAGCGCCACGTCTTCCGGCACCGGGGCGGTGAAGGGATGGTGGGCGGCCACATACCGGCCGGCCTCCTCCTCATAAACCACCAGCGGAAAATCGATAACCCAGAAAAAATCGTATTGATCGGCGGGAATTTCCAGTCGTCCCTTTTTCTTGAGCAACTCGGCCGCTTCGAGGCGAACGCGGCCCATGACCGTGCAGGCCCGCTCCCATTGGTCGGCGGCAAAAAAGACGATGTCCCCTTCCTGGATGCCCAGCCGTTCCGCCAGTGCGGCTTTTTCCTCTTCGGAAAAGAACTTCACGATAGGCGACTTCCACTCACCTTTCTCCGCCTTGATAAAAGCCAGCCCTTTGGCGCCGAGACTCTGGGCGGTCTCGGTCAGGTGGCCGAGCTCCCCCTGGGTCAAGTCGGCCAGCCCTTTGGCATTGAAGGCTTTGATGGAACCCCCGGATTTCAGGGTGGAGGCGAAGACCTTGAATTCCGATTTCGCAAAGACATCGCCGAGATCGACGATTTCCAGGCCGAAGCGGCGGTCCGGCTTGTCACTGCCGTACCGGTTCATGGCATCGACGTAGGGCATGCGCTCGAACTTTTGCGGCACCTCCACCCCCAGGACATCCTTCCAGATTCTGGCGACCAACCCCTCGATCAGCGCGTACATGTCCTCGCGATCGATAAACGACATTTCCAGATCGATCTGAGTGAACTCGGGCTGCCGGTCGGCGCGCAGATCCTCATCCCGGAAACAGCGCGCCAGTTGGTAGTACTTCTCGATCCCCGCCACCATTAGCATCTGTTTGTACTGCTGCGGCGACTGGGTAAGCGCGTAGAACTCGCCCGGGTTGAGCCGGCTCGGCACGAGGTACTCGCGGGCGCCTTCGGGCGTGCTCTTGAAGAGGAAAGGAGTTTCCACTTCGAGAAACCCCTCTTCGTCCAGATAGTCGCGGGTGGCCTTGCCCGCCTGGTGACGGATCTTGAAAATACGCCGCATGCGGGGACGCCGCATGTCCAGGTAGCGGTAGGTCAGCCGCAGGTCCTCGTTCACCTTGTCGCCCTTGACATCGTCGATGGGAAACGGCGGCGTACGGGAGACGTTGTGAATTTCGAGGCCGGAGGCGGTCACCTCGATTTCGCCGGTGGACAATCTGGGGTTGACGGTTGCCTCGGGACGCGGCCCGACCGTTCCCGAGATTGAGATTACCGACTCGGGTTTCAGGTGTGACGCCTTTTCGGCCAGTTCCCGATTGTCTTCCGGATTGAACACGATCTGCGTCAGCCCTTCGCGATCACGCAGATCGACAAAAATGATTCCGCCGTGGTCGCGCACGGAATCGACCCAGCCGATTAGCTCAACCGCCGTCCCGACGGATTCCCGGTTCAACTGACCGCAATGATGCGTCCTCTTCATGTATCGTCTCCAATCGTTGGTGAAAAACGAGCAGACAAACACCGTAAACCAACCGGGTCAATCCTTTGCAAGAGACCCACCGCCACGCATCGGGAAGGGCGGGATCCTCCGGAAAACCCTTTCAATATTCCTTTGCGAGCTCCGCCCCGCGTTTTTTGCAAAACCTCTCAAATTTCAAATTTTCGATCTGAAATGCTTTTTCATGCGGCCTTCAGAGGCCAAATGAAAAAGCAGGGGGGCCGCATCCGGGCCGGATCGGTTGAGCTTGCGCCATACCGGTTCCCGGGACAAGATAGACTCGTTGATTACCAATTACTCAGGCCGGCCAGGAGTGGACCACACCGGTTTCGCCTCCGGCGAAGGGGGCGGTCACTGCTCCGGCACCGGGAAAGGAAATTCCATGTCATTGATCAAACACCTTCGCCGGTTCGGAGGATCCGGCATACTCGCGGCCTTTTTATTGGCCTGCGGCGCCTTTACCGCCTCGGCGGACCGGAACCCGGAAGAACCGGGCCACACGGAATTGCTCGATCCGGAACTTTCGAAGTGGGTGGTGGAGAACGCACCGGAGGAGAACTTTTCCGTAACCGACGACGGCGTCTTACGGGTAGTGGAACCGGAGGGATGGCTGCGATCGCGCGCGACATATACGGATTTTCGTTTGCGGGTGGAGTTTCGTTTTCTCACCGACAACGCCGACAGCGGCATATTCGTGCGCGCTTCGAAGGATAATACCTTCGCCCGCGGTTGGCCGCGGGGAAGCTACCAGGTGCAAATGCTCAACCCCAAAGCCGAGGAGTGGCCCTTTCCGCCGCTCGGCGCCGTGTTCCGGCACGGCATGCCCGCCGGCGAGACCCGTTACGATGCCGAGGATGCAAGACGACTGTCTCGGGAAACGGGCGAATGGCAGATCCTGGAGATCAAGGTCGCCGGGGAAGAACTCACGGTCTGGTTGAACGAAGAGCTTCTCACTGAAGCCGCCGGAATTGGAGCGCCCGGTCACTACATCGGCATCCAGGGCGAAACCGGGGCGGTCGAATTTCGTTCCCTCGCGATCCAGGAACTGCCGTCCGAGTGATAGGCCTCCAGTCTTGAGACAGGAAAAGTGGTTCTGATTGAGTCTTCGGGAATTCGGTAACCCGCGTCCAAACAGACGCGCATGACACTCAAGGCGTTGATGTCGTTCATCGCCATCAAAGCGACGGGCCGCGGGAGGGAGCGCAAAGTCCGGGCCAGATGCCGAAACTGAATATCGTGATGACTGCACCCCGCCCCCGTCACAGCGCTCTGGAAGGCATTCCGACGGCTTTGTTCGATTTCATTGTTCTCGAGGAAAACATAAGCGAGGTCGGTAAAACCCAGGGAAAGCAGGTGCTCCGCCGCCACTCGCCCCACGTCATGGTGCCGGACGATCACCCGGGCGCCGCCGCTCTCCCCGAGTTGCTGGGTGCTCACCATTGGAACCCCGGCCTGGCGGATCTTCCGGATCAACTGCTGCAACGGCTGGGTGAAACCGGCATTCGCAATGATGCCATCCCCACTCCAATCCTCCAGCCCCAGAGTCGTGTGCGTCCAGCGCATCCGGCATTCCAGCTCCCAGTTATGATCCGCGGCATAACGGGCGACCCCTTCCAAAATGCGGTCCTCCCACCAGTACATGGCCAGGAGAACGCGACGGCGTGGGTGATCAGTCAGGGAGTTCGAAGCCATAGTTCAGGAATCCGGACGGATAACCACGCGATAAAACACTCGCTCGTTATCCGCATCGTGAAGATCCGAAAATTCGATCTCGTCACCGCTGGCCGGAACCGGCGACCCCACGTCTTCCCAATCGCCCGTACCGAGGGTTTCGGTGCGCTGGAGCTGATAAAGAAATCCTGAGACGGCCGGTATGGTGAGCACGATATAGTCTCCTTCGACCCGCACGGAACTGAGTGGCGCGTCGCCGGTTCCGGGGAAACCCGGAATCTCGATCATCGTTTCGGCCGAAGGCGGACTTTCGCCCGCGGCGTTCACGGAGGTAACGCGGTACCGGTACCGTTCGCCGGGAGTCGTATCGTAATCTACAAAAAGCGTTTCAGTGACATCGTTTGCTATATCCAGATAGTCGCCTTCCTCAACGGCCCGCCAGACGACGTATTTGTCCGCCTCGACGGCTTTGAACCAAGTCAATTCCACGGCGCCTCCTTCCGAACGTTGCGCGGCCCGCAAGCCAATGGGAGGAGCGGGCGGCGCGACGCCGTGCTCGATCAATGTCGCGATTTCGTCGCCGCTCAACGCGCTGGTGTAGATGCGAAAATCTTCCACCCGGCCGTTGAAATACGGGTCCGGCCACTGGCTGCGGCCGATCCAGTTGTTGGGGGTGCTCCCCAGATCGGACGGATCCAGGAGCATGTTCGGTCTCACATCAACCGGATCTCCGTTCAGATAAAGGGTGCCCGTCCCGCCGGTTGAGTGACTCCCCCCCCGGAACCCCGCCGGCCGACTCCACCTGGATCGTCGCCGGGATGTCCAGAATGGTGTAGCTCGGTATTCTTAGACCTTCCGCGGGACCCGCTCCAGTATCCAGGGTTCGGGTAACCGTTCCGGATGAGACGACTCTGACGTGCTCCTTGACCGTTCGTCCCGGCGTGAGACTGTCCATCGCCTGTTGAATCACCTCCAGAATGTCATCGCCGCTGAAAAGAATCCCGGTTCGCTTTTCCGCATGATACACTCCGGAGGCGTCCTTCCACACCACCACGTCTGCGCTCCCCGGATCCGTGCCTGCCGCCGCGGTCGGCTTGGCCGGCCCACAGCAACGCGGAGGCAAGGAGTGCCAGCGGAACGGCCCTGATCGGCCTTTTCACCCGAAACATCTTATTCGAACCCTCCAACATTCTTCAGAAAGAATCGAAACACGTAAGAAGTCGTCTTTCGGTAAACGCCCGTTTCCGGCTTTGGAGAGTCTCAAGGACCGTTCCTTCCGAGGTTGGCCAGGGGCTGATCCACAATGTATTCGATTCCGAGGTTCTCTCCGGGATCGGTTCTCCATTCGAAGACCAGGTCCCACTCGCCTCTCCTGCCGTTGTATTGAAAGTAGTGATCCCACGCGAACGAAGCCCCGGGGGCGTCGTAAGCCCTTGCCCGGAGATCGAGGGACACGTTGGCATGCGGGCTCACTCCCCGCACAATGGCCGCCGGATCGGCGCCGGTTTCGAGCGTAACGGTACCCTGCGCCACTCCCGCCCCCAGGTTGTTTCTGACAAATGTCGAGGGGGTGTGCACCACCAGATTGGCCTCCGTTCCCGCGTCGCGGAGGTCGTTGTTGGCGATTATGCCGTTTTGGCCCGCAAACGTAATACCGTACCTTTGCGTCCGCTGTCCCACGGGCCGATCGTCGTAGATGCGCATATTGGTGATGGAAACGCCGTCCGCGGTTCTTTCCGGCAGCGGATCCGCATCAAAGGTATAGACGGTGATCGCCGTGCCGTGGGTGTTCTTGATGACGCCGTTGGTGATGACCGTGTTGGGCGAACTGCTAAGCCTGATTCCATAATCCCGGGCGCCGTCGATGTAAATATTGCTGATCACCATGTCCCCGGTTCCCGCGTGGACATGAATCCCGCGCGGAGCGTTGATGCTGACAATTCCTCCGACGGTGATACGGCCGTGATCGTTTCGGGTAACCCGGAACGTCGCGTAGTTCGAAGTGGCATTGGGATTGTAACCGATGATGTTGTTGATGGTGGCGTCGTCGGTCTCGTTGAGGAGCACGGCGCAACCGTTATGGTGTTTGGCGATAATCTGACCGATCTGAAGCCGATCAACCCCGCGCGTTTCGAAGGCATGATTTCCTCCCACGATGAAAGCGGAATCGATCTGGATGTCCCGCGACCGCCCGGCGGAACCCTCGTTATCGATTCTAATGGGCGACCATCCGCCCACGTCCAGAAAGGCATGGCCGATGCGAACATTGGAAACACTTTCCATTTTGATCGCCCATCCGGTCTCGCCCGTGATGTTGATGTTGGGAATATCGACGTGGGTGGAGTTTCTCGCTTTTACCAGAACACGTTTGTTCAGAGTGGCCCCGTCCGGCGCGTTTTCATCGATCTCGACATGGAGCGTCGCCGGAATATCGAGGATAGTGTAACTGGGGATCATCAGCGCCTCGGCCGGCGATTGCGCCGCGTAGCGCGTGATCGTTCCGGAGGAAACGACCTTGACCTTTTCCTTGTGCGTGCGTCCCGGAGTGAGGCTGTTCATCGCCTGCTGAATGACATGGTCGATCTGGTCGCTGCTGTAGATGATCCCTTCACGCTTTTCCGCGTGAAACAGCCCATCGTCGTCTTTCCACACGACGACATCGGCGCTTTGGACGTTTCCGGGATTTGCTTCCGCCTCAGCGACCAGGAACGAAAACGCGCAGACCAGGGAAGCGACCACAATCGCGGTAAGTGTTTTTCCCGGACGCGTCACCGCTTGCGGTGGATTTTTCCGCCCAGGGACGCCAGGTCACGTGGCCGTCGAGGAACAGGATATTGCCCCCGGCCGGCATATTGCCGTCCATATGAGCCGATTGGCCTTGTCTCCCTTCCAGGCCGTTGAATTGGCCGCCTCCATTCGACAGTACGGCACCCACGGCCAGTTCCCGCTCGGTCTGGCTCACATACACCAATCCCGGACCCGAGCCCCTTTCACCCCGCACCCGATCACCCTGCATCGGCGGAGGATCGCCGACGGTCTGATTCCAATAGCGCTCGGCCGTATTCGCGTTGCGCATCAAAAGCACGTAACTGATCACCCGGTGCCCGCCGCCCGGCAGCCCTTCCGAGACATCAGTGCCGACGGTTTTTTTGGGGGGGAGTTACCGGATATTCGAGTCGACGATCCGTTCGACGTCAACGACACTCCCGTCAACAGCTTCGAGGGAATCATGGGCGATGTTTATTTTTGGAACGATGCCGCCACGGTCGTCCCCGAACCATCAACCTACGCGGGCCTGTTCGGCCTCGCCGCTTTGTTGATGGTCCTCGCACGGCGGAAGCGGATGATCGGAAGGCTTCGCCGGAACTAACCGGAATAGCACTCGGATAAGCTCTTTTTCCGTAGCGAATCTTCCACTGAAGAGTCGAAACGAGAGGCCTCCGGGGCGCGCCAGGTCGACACCTTTGCAGGCGTCGCTACGACGAGTGCCCTAAACCGACCAGCATTCGGACTAACCTTCAGTCGCGCAAGATGATTTCAAGCGAGTGAATCGTTCCGGTCAAGGGATGGGGCGTGGCATAGGCTCCCACGGGTGAAAGCGTATCCGCGCCCACCTGGAAGCTGTCGCCGGGTTCGGACGGTATCGGACCCGGCCCCCGCCCGGAGGCGACGAGGTCGCCGTCGATGTGGAGAGTCATTTCGCCGTTCGTCGTCAATTCGGCGCGGATTTCGACGGGGTCGGACGGCAACGGCCGCGGGCTGGCGACAGTCGTCCGGTCCCAGTGCGCCGTGGTGACGAAAACCGGTTTGCCTTCATCCAGGTACAAGGCGTAACCGTACCGCTCACCGCCGTGCGCCACAACGACGCCGGAGGAGTGGCCGGCTTCAAGCGTGACCGAAATCCGGATACGTTTCCCGGCGATGTCGGGAGCGTCCGCGCGCGGCAGATCGAGATAGCCTTCTCCGGAAAACCGGCGCGGCCACATTTCCTCGGCATCCAACGCTTCCGTACCCGTATCGTAGAGACGAACCGTGCCCCCAAAAAGGTCGCCCAGTACGGTGACGGGGGCGTGACGGGCGATCGGCGTGCTTTTCCGCCACGCCAACAGCTCCTCGCGCATCGCTTCCACCCGCTCGGGGTGGCGGCCGGCGATGTTTCGGCTCTCCTCCGGATCGTCGCGCAGATTGTAGAGTTCGAGTTCGTACCCGTCGGGCGTCATGAGCAGTTTCCAGTCGCCTTCGCGGATCGCGAGCGGAGGACTGCGGTCCCGCTCCAGGCCGGGAAAGAAACGGACGCCCGGAAGCGTGCCGTATTCCCACACGATCGTTCCGGGACGCTCCGGCTCGCTCCGCCCGAGCAGCGCGTCACTCATATCGAGGCCGTCCGGTTGATAATCGGACGGCACCTCAACGCCGGCGATGGCGGCAAGCGAGGGAAGAAGATCGAATGCCGCGACCACCGTGGTTTCATTGACCTGGCCCGCGGGAACGGTCCCGGGCTGGCGCAGGATAAACGGTGAACGAAGGCCGCCCTCATAGAGGGACCACTTACGGCCGCGCAAGCCGCCCGTGGACCCGGGCGCAAGGGACGGGTCGTCTTGCCCGTCATAATAATGCGGCCAGGCGGTCGGTCCGTCGTCGGAGGCCAGAATGAACAAGGTGCTATCCCGCAAACCCATTTCGTCAATCTCCCGCACCAATCGGCCGATCTGCCGGTCGAGTTCGTCGAGCACCGCGAAGTATTCGGGATGAGAGGTGTCACGGAAGCGCTCCACCAACTCGGGTTTGGGGTCAAACGGATCGTGCACGTCGTCCGGCCAGATTTGAACGTAAAACGGCCGATCCCGATTCTCGCGAATAAAGGCGAGCGCGCGGTCCACGTAGCGTTCCGTCATCTCATGTTTTTTCACCCATTCGATCGGGCCCTGGCCGAGCCGACCGCTCTGCTCCGAGAGGCCGCTTCCTTCAATCAGAATTCGCTCCCCGAGGCCTTCGAACGAAGTCAAAGAGTCGTCGAACCCGTAGGCGGCCGGATGGGGCGCATCACCGACGTCGCGACCTCCACCCAGGTGCCACTTGCCGGAATGAAGCGTGGCGTAACCGGATTCCCCCAGGAGTCGGGCCAGACTCGGAGCCTCCGGGTCCAGCCAATCCGCCATATGCCGCTCCGCATTGCGAGCGCGATTATCGAGATACGAATGGATTCGCCACCGGTGCGGTTGCTGACCGGTCAGGACCGCGACGCGCGACGGGGAACAGAGCGGGGCGAGGTTGTAGAACTGCGTGAAACGCGTTCCCTCGGCGGCGAGACGATCAATGTGTGGCGTTTCGATCTCGTCGTTGCCGTACACGCTTAGATCTCCGTAGCCAAGGTCGTCGATGTAGATCAATACGAAGTTGGGAAATGCGGCGGCGTCTCCCTCCTCCGCGAATCCCGGGGAAAGGGACACGGAGGCCACCAGCAGCGACGTGGCGATCGATACCCTCATTGCCAGGTGCTTTCCGGCCTGGAGCGCCTCGCTTCCGGTTGGCGATACAGGATTTCGAGCAACTCGGCCACGACTTCGGGCTTTTCTTCGGCGATATTGCGCAATTCGACCGGGCCTTCGCTGTACTCGTAAAGCTCGATTTCGGCCGTGTCCGGCGCTTCGCCGATGCGTTTCCATTCGACCAGCCGGTAGTCCTCGGTCCGTATCGCCCGCCCCATGCGGCCGCCGCGACGGAAACAGTGATAGGCGTATTCCCGCACGCGGGCCTCGGTATCCTTCATCACCGGCACGAGGCTCACCCCGTCAATCGGCTGAGAAGTCTCCCGCATCGGCACGCCGGCCAGTTCCAGGAGCGTCGGATAAATGTCCACGGTTTCCGCCGGTTGTCCGGTCGCCGTCCCCGGCTCGGTCACTCCGGGCGCAACGAACACCAGCGGAATGTGGTTGGCGAGCTCGTAGTTGACGTGCTTGGTCCAGATGCCGAGTTCGCCCAGGTGAAACCCGTGGTCGCCCCAAAGAACGATGATGGTGTTGTCATCAAGACCGAGTTCCTCCAACCCTCGGATCACTTTGCCGATCTGGGCGTCGACGTAGCTGGTGCTGGCGTAGTAGCCGTGAATCAGTTTCCGGGTCAGTTCCTCGGGAAACGGGTCGTGCTCGGAGGAATGCGGAATGGGATCATACTGATGGATCTCCCCGTCGCGTTTAACGGCGTAATTCGGGGCTCCTTCCGGCCCTACTTCGATCTCCGGCATGGGAAGTTCGTCCGGATCGTACAGGTCCCAGTAACGTCTCGGTGCGGAGAACGGCAAGTGAGGGCGGGCGAATCCCACCGCCATAAAAAACGGCTTCCCTTCATCCCGCAACGCTTCCAGCCGCTTCACCGCGCGATCCGCGATCCTGCCGTCGGCATATGCGTCGTCCTCGACATCCGGATACTCCCACGCGGCGCCCCGCGGCAACGTGCCCGCAAACCCCCAGCTTTCGTTGTTGAACAACGCCTCCTCGCGAGTGAGCTCCCCCCCGGTGCTCTCGTGTTCCACGTATTCGATCAACAATTCCGGGTGATGCGGAACGCTCCAGGAGGCGTCGTCGTTGTAGGTGTTGTGTCCGATATGAAACACCTTGCCCATCGCCTCGGCATGGTAACCTTCCCGCATGAACTGTTGCGGAAGCGTGATCGCATCCGGGTAGAAATCCCGGAAGTTGCGTCCGAAATCGTAGAGCCCGGTGGAGGTGGAGCGGCTGCCCAGCATTAGATTGTACCGGGACGGAGCGCACACCGCCTGATTCGAATAAGCGGCGTCGAAACGGATACCCAGTGACGTCAAGCGGTCCAACTCCGGCGTGATTGCGACACGGTCGCCGTAAGCGCCGAGCGCCGGTTTCAGGTCGTCGACCAGGATCAAGAGGACATTGGGACGTTGATTCAGCTCCGACTCCTCCGCCGCCGCGAGCAACGGATTGACGCCGGCTGCGGCAAAGGCGGTTGCGGTGAGAAGTGCGGTGTTCCGCAGGTGCTTCCGTGAGGTTGGCTTCATAATGTACTTTGTTATATCAGGTTTGTCCCGCATGTCGCTCCCCGGGATTAGGGAGCGGCCAGCCTTTGCTCGGCCATGAGTTCGGTTTCCCGTCCAAGGTCCCCCTGCCGGTCCATCCAGGACTCAAGCTCCTTCCGCAGGCGCTCAACCGTGGCTTCGTGTTCCGGTTCGTCGATCAGATTGGTGGTTTCGTACGGATCGCTTTCCAAGTCGTAGAACTCGAATTCCGGGCGGCGCTGATACCACTCGACCAGGCGCGCGGCGTGCGGATCGGATTCCGCCGCATCCACCCATGCATTCCAGAGCCCACCGGGTCCGCCGGCGGTCATTAAATTCCGGAAGGTCTCTTCCGGAGCGAGGTTCCAGATCAGCTTGTAACGTTCGTCGCGCACCGACCGGATCGGGTAGACGTCGGATCCCTGATGAATGGTTCGCGTGGTTTGGATACCGAAGACATACTCCTTGTGGGTGACGGTCTCGCCCAGGAGCACCGGAAGGAAGCTTCGCCCGTCGAACCCGCGTCCGCCGTCGGGCGCGCCGTCGATCCCGGTGTCGATCGTCTCAGGATCCCCGCCCGCGATTCGCACCAGCGTCGGCGCCACGTCGATATATTCAACCAACGCCGCGCTTTCGCCTCCGGCCTCGATCACTCCGGGCCAGCGGATTATGGTGGGCGTGCGCAATCCCGCGTCATAACAGGTCCATTTCGCGAACGGCATTTCCGCGCCCTGCTCACTGGTCCAGATCACCACCGTGTTTTCCGCCGTGCCCGTCTCATCGAGAATTTCGAGCATCCGGCCCACCTGGCTGTCCATATACGTGATCTCCGCGTAATAACGGGTCAACGCCCGGCGGGTCGCGGGAATATCCAGAAGGTAGGGCGGCACGTAAACATCGGCGGGATCATAGTCCCCGGCATCGCCACGATTCCAGGGCGTGTGCGGCTGGTTGGTCGCCACCACGACACACCACGGCGTCTCGCCGGCCTCCTCGATGTACGACTTCACCCGATCGAGATCCAGATCCGGGCCCGCCTGCGGTCCCGGATCATGATGCATGCCTCCCAGATGCTCGAACGGGAATGACTCGGGAGGGCCGTAATGCCGCTTCCCTTTCAAGGCCGCAGCGTACCCGAGGTCCTGAGCATGGTGCGCCAGGGATCGCACCCCCTCGTAGACCCGCGAATGGTTTGGATAGGCTCCGCTTCGCACGGGGTGCAAGCCGGTGTAAATTTGCTGGCGGGTGGGCGAGCACATCGCGGTTCCCGTGAACATGCGGGTCAACAGAATTCCCTCCTTCGCCAGACGATCGAGGTGAGGCGTCCGAACGGCATCGTTGCCCATTGGCCCCACATCGTGCCACGTCAGGTCGTCGGCGATAAAAAGCAGGATATTCGGTCGTTCCCCGGTCGCCGGCGCCGGAGAGGCGAGCGCGCAGAAGATCCAAACCGACGCCAGCAGGAGGAAACGAAAACCGCTCGCGTCCCTTGGATTCCACCCGTTCCGCACGCTCTCCGGGCGAGTCCCCACATGCGAATCGCCGGCATCCCGGCCCCGGCGGCCGCACCTTCCAATAATCATACTCATTTCCCGATCGGTAAATTGGTTCCGTCGATGACGGTTTTATCCAATAAAGGTTTGCTCGACATTTCGGTTAACGTGGCGCCCTGCTCGGGCCGTCGTCTCCGACTTCGGCTCCTCATGAGGATACTGACGTACGGATTCGGCCGGTACCCAAGCGCCTCGACGGCCTTGAGCACTCGCCGCCGGGTACTTTCCGTGATCTGCCGACTATTGCTCAACACCCGGGAAACCGTCGAGTGGTGAACTCCGGCTCGCTTCGCCACGTCCTTCATCGTGGGAACGAAGCTCATAGGGTCCAAATGCGACTCCACACTCTGCGAACACCAATTTTCATGATAGCCGATGATGCCGGAGCAACCGCCGAACGCAACCGCATAGCGCTTCAACGCCGTCGCCGCACCACGATGTCCCACAATACGTGCACCGATATGCACGTCACCCGCATTGATCCGCCTGTCGCGGTCCTGAAAGATGTATATCAATATTGCCGCCTACTCCCCTGTGCCCCAATCTCCCCCTAAACCGAAAAGACGACCAATGAAAATTTCAAAAAACGCCCCCACCCGCTCGACTCTGCTTCTGAGCACGCTCGCCGTGTTTTGCGCCGGTCCGCTTTCGGCCGAAAACGAACGACCCCCGGACATCGTCGTTTTCATCACCGACGACCACAGCCACTTCGACGCCGAGCCGTACGGATCGCCGGACATGCGAACGCCTGGCTGAAGCCGGCCTGACTTTTGAGTACGCGTACGTTCCCTCGCCTACCTGCGCTCCGGCCCGCGCTTCCCTGCTGACCGGATTGATGCCCGCCCGCCACGGCGCGGAACCCAACCAGGCAAGGCCTCACGAGGATGCGCAGCGTTTTGCCTGGCAATCCACAATCGGCCGGGCGGGCTACTCAAATCGGGTTGAAGATTGATCTTGTGCGCCTCCGGCTTGAGAATCGGTCTACTTCTGATCAAGGCAGGCTGCGAATGAAAACTCACCACTTGGCTTCGGGAGAGCGATTCGAATGATTAAAACTGGAATTGGCACGGCATGGTTGGGGGGGCTCGTTTTGTCGGCGTTTGCGGCGAATACGGCATCGGCCGATGAGCGGGAACGCGCACCGAACATCATTTATGCGATTTCCGACGATCAGAGTTGGATTCACGCTGGCGCTTACGGTTTGCCGGAGGTGCGCACGCCCAACTTTGACCGGGTTGCAGCCGAGGGAGTGTTGTTCGAGCAGGCGTTCGCACCCACTCCCGGCTGCTCTCCGACGCGAGCGGCGATACTTACCGGACGGCATAACTGGCAGATCGAACATGCGGGTACGCACTGGAGCACATTCCCCACGAAATACAGCGTATTTCCGGACCGCCTGGAAGAAGCCGGCTATTTCATCGGGTTCACGGGTAAAGGATGGGCTCCGGGCAACACGAATGGGTGGGATCGGGACCCGGCCGGCGTCCGGTTCGGTCGCGGAGATTACGCCGCGGCCTTTCAGCGGTTCCTTGACGAACGTCCCGAAGGAACCCCCTTCTTTTTTTGGTATGGCGCGCATCAGCCCCATCCCTCGACGATCCGGGCAAACCTCGGCAGCGGCGTGGCCGCAGGTTTCGATATTGACGCGATCACAGTTCCGCCATTCCTTCCCGATGTTCCCGAGGTTCGCAGCCATCTTGCCGACTACCTCAGGATGATCGAGGTTTTCGATGAGCACCTTGGAGAGATCCTGGCTTTGCTGGAGGAAACGGGTGAACTGGATAATACGATCATTATCGTCACCAGCGACCACGGCATGGGGTTTCCTCGCGCCAAGGCGAACTTATATGAATACAGCGCGCGTGTTCCACTCGCGGTTCGATGGGGAGCGGAAATTCCGGGCGGACGCGTCGTCAAGAACCTGATCGACCTGATTGATATCACTGCGACCATCTACGATGCGACGGGTGTTCCGAAACCGGAGGAGTATCCGATCTCCGGGCACACCATCCTTCCTGTTCTACGTTCCGAAGCGGAGGGACTCGTCGAGCCGGGGAGAGAGGCGGTATACCTCGGGCGTGAGCGCCATTCCAGCGCACGTCATGACAATTTAGGTTATCCCATGCGGGCGATTCGCACGCAGGAGTACCTTTTTATTCGCAACTTTCACCCCGACCGCTGGCCTGCGGGCGCGCCGCAGGCGTTGCGCGAAGATGGTTCATTTTATCCGCGCAGTCACGGCGGCAATACGTTTGCCGATATCGATGACGGCCCGACCAAAACGTTCCTCGTCGAGAACAGCGGTCACGAAAAATACCGTGAGTACTTTTTGCAGGCCGTGGGCAAGCGGCCTGGGGAAGAATTATACGACATCCGGACTGATCCGGGTTGCTTGAACAACCTCGCCGCACGGCCTGAGTACGCGGATATTCGCCGCGACCTGGCGGAGCGCCTTGAAACCTACCTGGAAGAGTCGGGTGATCCAAGAATCATCGGTCCCGATCCCGAGGTTTTCGAATCCTACCCGCGGTACGGTGGAATTCGACGTTATCCGTCTCCTGGAGAAGAGCCGGAGGAATGGAATTGGAAGGTTGCGCCGTAAATTGATCGCAACCTCCGCCATTCCCAGAAAGGTCCTCGTGAGGCTCACCGGTTTGAAGAAAATTGAACCCATGCACCTCCCTGAGGAACCTAGAATCATCGCCATCGAAATCCACAACAAACCCTCCCGCAGCGCCTATGAGCGGGCGCTGGAGTTTGTGAACACGATGCGCATCCACTTACGCGAGAGCGGCGGGGACTATCCGATCATTCCACCTCGAAATGAATGGTACGGACGCGCTCGTTGCCCGCTTCATCCTCGGCGACCACGATAAGATTATGTCTTCCCTGGGAGAGATCGCTCAATGACAGGCTAAAACGCTCACTTCTGGAATCGAAAAACCCGTCATCGGGAAAAAGCGGCGTTCGTTCACCGCCATTGAGGTAGTAACGAGCATTGGCGATAATGCTGATTTTATCCTCAACCTTGAGTTGCACCAGAGCTTCGCGACCATTGAGTTGCACCTCAACCACCTCGATCAGGGGCGCCGTGTTGTCGATCACGAAGGCTTCGCTCACCCGTGAGGCGACTCGTTCCGAACCGGGAGGATTGGCCAAATGATCGCTGGCAATGACTTTCGCGTAATAACGGCCCTCATCGAAACCCTGGGTATTGAAGGAGAGGAAGTTATCGCGCAGATCCTCGGCCAGGGTGGTCCAATACTCCTCGGTCTCAGCCCGGATTTTCAGGATGAAACTCAAGGGGTCGCCGTTCGGATCCGTCGCCTGCCAGGCGATGGTGGCCAATCCCGGCCGTTCGTAGACCCGCATCTGACCGCTGCGGGACTGCTGATTCTGTTGCCGGGCCTGGTTGTTGGAAGCGAAAAGCTGGTCGAGGTCGATGCTCGGCGCCTGAGGTGAGGCAGGCACCCGCTCCAGCGCCACATCGGCCGGAACGAGTCTGATCGCGGAAACAACCGGAGCCGCGTTAAAGCGGCGGTAAAAAAAACGAGCCCGGTTGGCGCGCACTTCGAGCGCGTTTTCGTTCTCGCCTTCGTTGGAAAAGTGCAGCCGGTATTGGAAATAGCGGGCCGCCGGGAGGTCCAGCGTTATCGACTCGACCGGAGCAGTCGGTTCCGTCCATTCGCTCCAGGTCTTTTCGGGTGTTTCCGTGTTGCCGCTGCGAGCACTGACCCGAACGCCGTTTTCGGAAGAGTCCAGATGAAAGCGCCCCCAACGCGCCACTTGACCGGCATCGTAAACCTTCGACGTATAACGGCCCTCGGAAGCGACCGCGAAATCCATTCGGTACATCTGCGCCGGGTTACTGGTAAAGGCGTACACTCTCTTTGCTCCGGTCGGATCCGCCGCCACCATGGAAACCTCGCCTCCGGATTCGAGACGCTGAAGCAGTTTCCATTCGCCGGGGCCGGTGACGGAAAAGATGCGTCCCTGATTCCCGGTTCCCACCAGCAACTGGCCATCCGCCAGCAACGCCATGGAATGAATGGCGTATCCGGGTAATGTCCAATACGGCTCAAAGTATCCGTCCGGATCGACGCGGTAAATGGTGCCCACCCGCGAACCGGGGGTGCGGGCCTGTTGTTGATTCTGCGGTCGGGCTTCGGCATTTTCCGAACCGCCCTCACCGGTGCCGAGAATAGCCGCGATCACGTTGGCGATCGTTCCGGTCGGCCGGGCCGGGGCCGCGGTGCCGGCGGCGTCGCCGGCGAACGCCGCGACGTAAAGCGTGCCATCGTCCGCGGTGACGATGCGTCGCACCTCCCTGTCGCCGGTGTTCAGCAGAGCAAACGCCCGGCCATCCTCATCGAACCGGTAAACCAGCCCGCCGGGACTGGTTCCCGCGAGCAGACGTCCTTCCTTGTCCCAGGCCAGGGTCGAGATGTGGGTCTGTTCACTTTCGAAGAACAGCTCCACCGCATCACCCGGCTCGAAATCGGACGGCAACCGGTAGATATTTCCTTTCGCTCCTGTGGCCACGTACATGCGTCCCTCGCCGTCAAACACGATTTCCCAGATATAATGCTCCTCCGGCTGGAAAAAAACCTCCGGCTCGGCATCCCCGACAATACGGTAAATTTTGCCCTCGGGTGAAGTCCCCACGTAGAGCGCACCGTCGGGGCCGACCGCCAGAGCCCGGGACAAAACCTGCTCCGGATCGAATACAGGCGTCAGTTCGCCGTCTCCGGAAAGCCGATACACTTTCCCCTGGTTGCCGGTGCCGAGGTAGAAACCACCGTCGCCGTCCGGCAACGCCGTCCACACGATCGGCTCGTCGAGCGCCGCCAGCGTCTCCACTGCCGGGGCGAGCAGGAGTTCTCCGGTCGAAGTCAGCGCCAGATTGCTGAATTCACCCTCCAGGAATCCCGGCACACCCTCGTGGGTCACTGACTCGGTCTGAGTCTTCGCAAGCGGAGACGCGGCAAATATAAAGATTGGGAGGAGCAGCGATACTCTTTGGCGGATTGAGAGGACGGACATCATTGAATTGCGGGTTCGAGACTGAAGGAATTACGGTAGTTGCCCCGGAATTCGCCATCGACGCGAATCCGGGTTTCCCAAAGGGTTTTTGTCGCGGTGCCACGGGTGGGCAAAGCGGTTCCCGCCGAGCCGTAGAGGGCTCCGACCGAAGGAGGGACCTCGGGCAAAAACTGACCTTCAACCGCCAGCCCGGGCGCGTCCTCCAGGACCTTGATGAGAATTTCCTGGTGGGAATAGTGATCCCGCAGGCGATCGATCAGCTGGGAAAAATTCCGGGGCGTCGCGGCCCGCGCCTCCGACACGCCCCGGGCCGCCCGGGCGTCGCCGACAAAAAGGGTGAACCGCCCGTTTCCGGTCCTTTCCGGCAGGGGCACCCGCACGCGTTCCGTGGTGGCTTCACCGCGATGGTTGCGCAGCCGCAGAAGCATCTCCACTTCGCCGCCGGCGGGAAAACGTGTCCGGTTGAGCTGTACCCCGTCGAGTTGCGTCAGGAGCTGTTCGTCGAGGGAGGTTACCTCCACTTCAACCCGCGTAACCCGGGGAAAAACAAAGGGATTGGCGACGATTTGATCATACAGGAACAAGTGGTCGTAAGCCAGGACCAGCGGCGCCGAACTCCCCGCCGCCGCATCCCGCAGGATCAGAGGCTCCTCGCCCTCAATCTCGAAACGGGTCTCCACCACGAGAGTCTTCTCACCGCCGGCGGTTCTGGAATCGAGCAAGGACTCCATCAGGGCCATGGCGGAAATCAGCGGCGAATAAAATTCATCCTCGAAAATTTCTCCCCGGTAAGACTCGTCCTCCCCCAAACGCCCCCGTACCCGCACCTCCATTTCCGTCACCGGCGCCGTCCGCCCGAGCGTGCCGGCAATGGCGCTGAGCCGGTCCTGGTGGATCGCTCCGATTACCGGCCCGGGATTGCTGAGCTTGAAGGAACTCTGAACCGACTGCACCACCGTCATGACTTCCGCCGGGGCCATGGGAATATCCACATCGCCTTCGCCGAAAAAGGAATGCCCGAACGCCAGGATGCGATCCCCCATGCGGTGGGTGACCGTACCCGTGCCGGCAAAAGTGAAATCACCGGTCATGAGCATACCCGCCACGGCGGAACCCGGCTTCAACTCCAGGTCGATATCGCCCCGCGCCCGCCCCATCGGCGCGGCTTCCAATTGGATGCCGCGTTGACGAAACTCGCGTTCGAAGGCGGCCATCACCGAAGGAGATATTCCCGCGACAAAGAGAGGCGTCGGCAATGGCCGGATCGATTCGCGCACACGGTCGCGCGAGGGCAATGCGCCATCATCGAGCCATCGCCAGGCGCCGGACTCGATCATCTCGCGATCCGGCGGCTCGCTCCAGGCGCGCCGCAGCCCCCCCCGGTCCCCCGCCCGGCGGGCGATGGGCTCACGATCTTCCCGTTCGGCCCAGTCCCAGACCTCCAGCATATCCTCGATCGGGGTGACGCCGATCAAAGCCTGTTCCTTGGCCCAGGTGAAACCGTACGCATAGGCCCCCACGAGTTTCCCATCGATGTACACCGGACTGCCGCTCATGCCGGAAACCGGTCCGGTCACAAGACTGTGCTCATCCAGGGCTTCGCAGAGAATCAGGGAACGCCGCGGGCCGAGGAAATTCACGCCCACCCCGACCACCTTGAGCGGGAACGATTCGATCTCGGTGCCCGAGATCACGGTGCGCCATTCCCCGAGCATCCCCGGCTCGACTTCGGAAAGCGGCATGATTTCCGGGAACTCATCCGCCGCGTGGATGAAAGGAGCGACAAGCAGGGCCAACAGCCCCGCCGGCAACAAAACGGATCGGCGCGGAAAAACGGTCATGAAGGAGAAAGAGCTGGTTGATAAATTCCTAATGGAAAACACACACGAAAATCGAAAAAAATCAACCCTCGGAAAGGGGGTGGCCGGTAGCGGTTCATGGTTATTGGTAAATGGTGAATGGTTCGCGGGCAATTCACTTCCAACCATTTACTCTGAACTTTCCATTTTTAACGTCCAACTTACTTATGGTCCCAGGGGAGGCGGACCTTGAGGGGACGCTTTTTCCATACTTCCGTGACATCGAAAATCTTGCCCGGGTTCAGAATATTATTGGGATCCAGGGCCTGCTTGACGGCACGCATGGCGGCAATCTCAGCCCGCCCGTGCTCCAGCGTCAGAAAGGGGGTCTTGGCAAGGCCGATCCCGTGTTCGCCGCTGATCGCGCCACCGAGCTCGATCACCTTTCGCATGAGGGCCCGCAGCGCTCGAAGGGCCCGGGTGGAAATATCGCGGTCGTCGCGGCGGTACATGATATTCACGTGGAAATTTCCATCCGCCGCGTGGCCGAAAGTGGCGATCGGCACCCCGGTCTCCCGGCTCAGGCGGCGGATAAAGGTCATCAGTTTGACTTGGGAGCGCAGCGGAACCACCACGTCCTCATTCAACTTGCTGTCACCCAGCTCGAACATGGCGCCCGAACATTTCCGCCGGACCTCCCACAGCGCCTCCGTCTCCTTTTCGTCCGAAGCCTCCCTCACCGCCAGGGCGCGCGGTTGAACGATCTCCAGCAGCCGGCGCCGTTCGTCCCGCACCGCCGCGGGATGTCCGTCCAGCTCCATGAGCAGAACCGGGCGCCCGGCCTGTCCGGGGAAAACGCTTTCCCCGGTGGCGCTCTCCGCGCAGGCCACGCTCTCCCGATCGAGAAACTCCAGAATGGAGGGAATCAAACGCGCGGACAGAATCGCCTTCACCGTCCGCAAAGCGAGCGTTTCGTTAGCAAAGGACGCCAGGACGGTCCAACGGGAAGCCGGGAGGGGAATCAGGCGAAGCACCGCCTCGGTAATCACCCCGAGCGTCCCTTCGCTGCCGATCCACAGGTCACGCATGTTGTAACCGGCGGCATACTTACGCAGGTCGCGACTCCAGGAAACGATTTCCCCGGTCGGCAAGACCCCGCGCAGGGCCAATACGTAGTCGCGGGTCACTCCGTACTTTCCGCCCCGCATGCCTCCGGCGTTGCAGGCGATATTGCCTCCGAGTGTGCCAAACTCCTTGGAAGACGGATCGGGAGGATAAAACCAGCCGCGGCGGGCCGCGGCCCGTTGCAATTCACCGGTGCGCACACCGGACTGGACGTAGGCCATGCCGGCGGCACGGTCGACGCGAAGTTTCCTCCAACCGGAAAGGTCGAGGACCCAGCCCCCACGGACCGGCGAAGCCGAGCCGGTGAGGGACGATCCGGCCCCGCGGGTGGTCACGGGAACCCGGTGACGATTGGCGTGGCGCAGCACCGTCGCGACGTCCTCCTCCGAACGCGGCTGGATCACGGCGTCCGGAGTCCACGCCAGTTTGCTGCCGTCGAAGGACGCCGCATGCCGGGCTTCGGCCCCGGTATCGACACAGGAACCGAGTTTTCGTTTTAGCGTACGAGTGGCTGCGGGCTCGCTCATAGGAGCCACCAGAACAAAAAACGAGGCCCGGGGCAATGTCCTGCTGATCTTCGCCCTGGAAAAGGAGTTTTACTCGCGCCGCCCGATCCGGCCCACGGCGGCTTCCGGATAAGAGACGCGGTAGTCTTTCCCAAAAAGCCGGCGATGCACCACGTCGTTGCGATAAACCTCCCAGTCAGCCCGTCCGATGCGACGGAAATAAAGCGTGACGAAGGAAGAAGTAATCACGATGAAGGTGGAATAGAGGATCGCCACCCAGAGCATCTGACTTTGCAGCGGTTCGCGAAAACTGAGCAAAATAATGGCGAAGGCGATGGGGCCGTTCTGAATTCCGGTTTCGAGCGAAACCGCCCGTTTGAAGCGCGGGGCCAACCGCACCAGGCCGGCCATCAGGTAACCGAAGAGGAAGCCGATCAACCCGACACAAACCGCGCCGGCGTAAATCCTCCAGGAGGTATCCAAAAACAGGTTGGCGTGACGAATGGTCACCGAGCAGAGCAGAAAAAGGATCACCACGATCGCCATGAATCCGGCGGTATCTTCCGCTGTTTTGGCCCAGCCGGGAGAAATCCGCAGCAGAACCATTCCCGCGGCCACCGGCACCAGTACCAGCAACAGGGAAACGATGATGTTGAAGTACGGCATCACGAAACCGGTTTCGTCCCCCGCCGCCCGCAATTCCGCATCAATCTGTTCGCCGAAACCGGCAGCGTAAAGATCGAGCAATATCGGCATCATGATCAGAGCCAGCAGCGTCGAGGCCGCCGTCATCGATATGCTCAACGCGACCGAACCGCGGGCGAAATAGGCGAACATGTTGGAGGTGGTGCCTCCGGGGAGACAACCGATGAGAATCAAGGCAATGGCTTGGGCCGGCGGCAGTTGCAGCATGATGGCCAAACTGAAGGCGATCAGGGGCATCAAGCCGAACTGCGACAAAAACCCGATGAGGAGACCTTTCGGACGGTGCAGGGCGTTGCGAAAATCACCCGGGGTCAGGGTGGCGCCCATGCCGAACATGATGATCAGAATCATAATGGCGAGCAGGCCCTGCTCGATCGGATTCAAAAGTTGCTGATCGATTTCCATCGGTTTTCAACGCTCGCCGCGTTCGTACATGGAGTTAATCACGTCCCGGTACTTCTCCGCAACCACGTGACGCTTGAGCTTGAACAGGCTGGTCAACTCGTCATCCGTGCTGAACGGCTCTTCCAGCAGGAAGAAAATATTGATGCGCTCGAATGACTTGAATCCCTCCCGTTCGGAGATTCTCTCCCGAATCGCCGTGAGCATCAGTGAACGGGCATTCCGATCGCGCGCCAGTTCTTTCCGGCTTTTCGCCTTGATCCCCTTTTCGGCAAACCCTTCCAAGGAAGGCACGATCAGCGCCGCCGGGGCTCGCCGGTCCTGCCCCACCACCATGCACTGGTCGACCAGCGGCGACTGCAGCATCCGCATTTCGATCGGCCCCGGTTCCAGGTTCTCCCCGCTGGAGAGAACGACGGTTTCCTTGCAGCGACCGACGATTCGCAGACAGTCGTTAAAGGTCACCAGTCCGATATCACCGGTATGCAGCCATCCGCCGCGCAAAGCCGCCTCGGTGGCGTCCGGGTTGCGGTAATACCCCTTCATCACCTGCGGACCGCGCACCACCACCTCGCCGCGCAAACCGCGGCCGCCATCCTTCCGCTCGGAATCCGGATAAAGGACGCGACCGGTATCGAGACAGAGGATACGAAGCTCCGTATCCGGGATAACCGGACCTACGGTGCCGATCACCAGTTTCCCGGGCGTGCGCACAGCGATAACCGGCGACGATTCGGTCAGGCCGTAGCCTTCCAGCACCGGTATGCCGATGTAGTTGAAAAATTGATCCACTTCCCGGGATAACGCGCCCCCGCCCGACACCGATCCCTTGAAGGCTCCTCCGACCACCAACCGAAGCTTTTCCAGTACGGCGGCGTTGAAAAAACCGTACCAGGGCAGCAAAACGAACCAACGCACGGCGTGAAAAACCGCGAGCGCCGCCGTTTTCCCCTTGGACCGGTTTTTCAGATCCAGGGAGCATCCACAGAAGAAGAACACCGATTCCTTGTAGTAATGACTGAAGAAATACGCGGTGTGGAATAGAGCACGCCGCACCGGATGGGACTGCTTGACTCCCTTGAGAATCCGCTGATGCACGCTCTCCCAGAGCCGGGGAGCGGAACCCATAAACGTGGGCTCCACGTCCTTCATATCCTCGGCCAGACTGCGCACGCCGGAATAATAGGTGCAACAGCCGCGGCTGATGGCCAGCATTTCGAAGACCCGCTCGAAAATATGCCAGACCGGCAGGACCGATACGATCCGGTCGGTGCAGGAAACTTCCAGCGGTATCCGGTCCAACTGGGAAATCATGTTGGCATGGGTCAGCATCACCCCCTTCGGCTCTCCCGTCGTTCCCGAAGTGTAAATGAGAGTGAAGAGGTCATCCGGCCGCAGATCCTTCACCCGCTCCTCCACCCGCCGGTCCCCGCGCTTTCGCAATCCGCGCCCGTGCTCGAGGAGATCGGCCAGACGCCTGCAGCCTTCGGCCGGGTCCGCGCCTGGGTCGAGCACTATGATCTCCATCTCCCTGCCCGCGGACAGCTTCTCCCGGAGCGCCAGCAACCGATCCCGCAGGGAGGCGGTTTCCACGAACGCCACCCTCACCCGGGCATGGTCGAAGATGTATTCGATTTCGCGATCGGTCACGTCCGCGCCTCGCGGCACATCGGCGGCGCCGCACAACTGCACCCCGTAATCCGCCAATATCCATTCCAGACGATTGTCCCCCAACAAACCCACGTGACTGCGGGCCTCGACTCCGATGTCGATGAGCGCGGTGGCCAGGCAAACCCCGCGATCGTAAAGCTCGCGAAAACTCACCGGTTCCCATTCAAGGGCCTTCTTACGGGTGGCGAAAGCCGGCATGTCGCCGAAGGTTTCCGCGGCCCGACGGTAAAGATCGGCCAGGTGGGAGCCGGTCAGACGGAAAGTCGGTGGCTGTTTGATACGAAAAGCGTTGAAAAAGGATTTCGGCAAACGGAGGATTTACAGGGTTGACGCAGCAGTACGACGAGCGGTTCGGCAGGTCATGGAAAAACAGGGAGCATGAACGGTGTGATCGAGGATTTCAAGCAATGGAAAAAGCCAAAGGCGATACATAAATCGCTGAGCGACATTGCGGTCGCCCTGGGATTGGCTACGGATGACCGCCCGGAATTTCGCGATACCATCGTCAAGGGAGTGGAGTGCCGGCCTGATCGGGTGAAACCCGGCGATCTGTACGTCTGTGTCGACGAGTACCTGGTCTATAACCTGTGGCGCCGGGGTCGCGAATTCGCGGGCACCGCGGCAACAAACGGCGCGGTTGCGGTAATGACCGACCAACCGGTCCCCGACTGGAACGGTCCCCAGCTTGTTGTCCCGCGCCCCCGCGAGGCGCTGGGCCGGGTGGCCCGCGCGTTCTACGATGATCCGGACGCCTCGGTGGCCACGGTGGGCGTCACCGGGACAAACGGCAAAACCACCACCACCCGTTTGCTGGCCCATGTCCTGCGCAAGACCCGCGGCGCCTGCGCCAGTATGGGCACGCTCGGCGTCGAGCTCGGAGGGAAGACGCTGGACCCGGGTGAATACACCACTCCGCTGGCGCCGGTGACCTACGACCGGCTGGGCCGCCTGCGCGACCTGGGCGTTCCCTATTCCGTCATGGAAGTCTCCTCCCACGGCCTGGCACTCGACCGCACGGAAGGGATTCGCTTCTCCGGCGCAATCCTGACCAACTTCTCGCGCGATCACCTTGATTTTCACGGCAGTCTGGACGCCTACGCCGCCGCCAAGCGACGGTTGTTTACGGCGCTTGAACCGGGAGCCTTCGCCGCGATCAACCGCGACACCGAACGCTTCAGCTCTTTCCAAGACGGCCTGCGAGCGCGGGTCGTGACCTACGGGCTTGGTTCGAACGCCGACTGGACCGCGGCGGAGGTGGCCTGCGGGCCGGACGGCTCCCGCTTCCTGGCAGCCTGGCGAGGCAACCGGTACCCGGTGGAAAGTCGCCTGGTGGGTCGATTTCAAACCTACAATATTCTCGCCGCCCTGGCCGCCGCAGTGGAATTGGGAGCCGCCCCGGAAGAGGCCGCGTCCGCGGTGGCGGATTTCGCCCCCGCCCCCGGAAGGATGGAAAGTTATCCCTTGCCCAACGGCGCCGTGGCCATCATCGATTTCGCCCATAATCCGGACGGGCTTCGTCACCTCCTGGAAAACTGCCGCGCCCTGCTGCCCGGGAAGATGGTGGTGGTATTCGGCTGCGGGGGAGACCGGGACAAGGGGAAACGCCCCCTGATGGGTCGAATCGCGTCGGAACGGGCCGACTCCTGCTGGATCACCTCCGACAACCCCCGCACCGAAGACCCCGCGACCATCGTCGCCGAGGTTCTGCAAGGCTGTGTTCCCGGCGCCCGCGTTCGGACTCTCACCGACCGGGCCACCGCCATCCGGGAAGCGTACGCCGAAACCGGACCGGGGGATGTGCTGGTCGTCGCCGGCAAGGGACACGAAACCTACCAGTTGGTTGGGGAATTCCGTCTTCCGTACAGCGACCGGGAGGAAATCCTGCGCCTGGCAACGTAACCGGCCCCGCTCCCTGCCCCTTGCCTTGACCCGGACGGCAATCGCGGTGAAAACGGAGAAATGAACGCACACGCTTTTCCGGAAAGAACGGATAAAAAGGCCATCGAAGAGGGCGACCTCATGCGACCCAAGTTCGATGAGCACGGCTTGATTCCCTGCATTACGGTGGACGCCGCCAGCAAGGACGTTCTCATGTTCGCGTACATGAACGCGGAAGCCCTGAGACTTACTCTGACCACGGGGAAAGCGACCTACTTCAGCCGCAGCCGGAACAAACTGTGGATCAAGGGCGAGGAATCGGGGCTGGTGCAAAAGGTCAAGAACGTCCGTGTGGATTGCGACCAGGACGTGGTCATGATCGAGGTGGAAGTCACCGGCACCGGTTGTTGTCACCAGGGATTCCGTTCCTGTTTCTACCGGCGGGTCGCCGATCCGGAGAATCTTCGTCTGGAGTTCACCGACGAACGGGTCTTCGATCCCAAGGCGGTCTACAAAAAAGGGTGACGGAACCCGCGTCCCTCTTGGCAACTCAGCCGGTGTAGACTCGGGATACCCGCTGGGTAATGGAGCACAGGGCCTCCCAGGGAATGGTGCCGCACCATTCGCTGTACTCGCGCAATGAGATCTCCGCCCCGTGGCTGCGGCCAAACAACGTGGCCGGTTCGCCGGGAGCCAGGTCGGGAATGCGGGTGGCGTCGACCATGATCTCATCCATGGTGACACGCCCCAAAATGGGACAACGCACGCCTCGAATCAAAATCGCGCCGCGGTTGCTGCAGGCGAGATGCACTCCGTCACCGTACCCCGCCGCCACCACTGCCACCCGGGTCCGGCGTTCCAACCGGCAGGTGCGGCCGTAACTGATATCCGTTCCGGCCGGCAGGGTTTTCACCAGACTGACCCGCGAGTGCAGGCTGCAGACGGGGGCCAGAGGAAGGTTCCGCAAACGGCCGGCGGCCTCCGCGGCCGGCAAAACTCCGTACTGTGCGATCCCGATACGAACGGCGTTGAATCCGTGGGCTTCCTCGAAACTGTCGAAACCGGCGCTGTTGTCGGCGTGGACCAATAATTCCTCTCGCGGCAAATCCGGCATCCGATCCAAAGCGGCCCGGAATCGCTTCCGCTGAAGCGCAGTAAAATCCGGGTCGCAGTCGGCGCTGGCCAGATGGGTGTAGATTCCCGCCAACGAAAGGCCGTCCGCCGCGATCAACTTCTGATAAAGCGGAAGCGCCTCCTCGTGCCAGATGCCCAGGCGACCCATGCCGGTATCCACTTTCAAATGCACCGGATGCTTCTTTTTCTCCCGCGCAGCCACCCGGGAGATACGATCGACTTCGCCGGGAGACGACACCGTGGGGGTCACGCCAAGCTCCAGCAAATACGCTTCATCGCCGGGAAACACCGGACTCAGCATCAGCACCGGAGACAGGCGGTCGTAGCGACGCACGACCGCCGCCTCCTCCAGACTGGCCACCGCGTAAAGGTCGACCAGCGATCCGCGCGCCAGGCGTTCGACGACCCGGCTCAATCCGTGCCCGTAGGCATCGGCCTTCACCACTGATATGTACCGGCATCCGGGGGGCAGGGCCGCGCGCAGCGCCCGGACATTGCTCTCGAAGGCACTGAGATCTATGTCCGCCCGGCACCGGGGCGGACAAGCGGTCGAGTCCTCCGCGCCGCTCACCGGCACACCTCCCTTTCCAACATTGAAACACTCATGCCTTGTTCAAAGCGACACAGGGTAACGGTCGCGTTCGAGATACGGCAACCTGTTTTACATTGAAACGACGCCCCCCCTTGCTCACGCTGCTTCTTTTTCTCCATGAGCGACGCCAGTCAACAAGACACACCGGACATCGATGCGGTGGAAAATTACCTGAAGTCTCTGCAGGACAGCATCTGTGAGGCGCTGGAAAAAGAGGACGGCTGGGAGAAATTCCGGGAGGACCTGTGGGATCGCGACGGCGGCGGCGGCGGGCGGACCCGCGTCCTCGACCGGGGCCGCCATTTGGAGAAGGCCGGGGTCAATTTTTCCCATGTGCAGGGCGACCGACTGCCGCCCTCCGCCACGGCCACACGTCCGGAACTGGCGGATCGGAAATTTCGCGCCATGGGGGTCTCCCTGGTGATTCACCCCAAAAGCCCGATGGCCCCCACCGCCCACGCCAACATTCGGTTCTTTGTCGCCCAGCGCGACGGTTCCCCCGATGTCTGGTGGTTCGGCGGCGGCTTCGACCTGACTCCCTACTACGGTTTCGAAGAGGACGCCGTCCATTGGCACCGGACGGCGGAAGCCGCCTGCCGGCCTTTCGGCGAGGATGTTTATCCGCGCTACAAGAAGGCGTGCGACGAGTATTTTTTCATTAAACACCGCAACGAAAACCGGGGCATCGGCGGCCTTTTCTTCGACGATGTCAACGAGGCGGGCTTCGACCGCTCATTCGCCTTTGCCCGCAGCGTCGGCGATCATTTCCTGGCGGCCTACCTGCCGATTCTGCGGAAGCGGAAGCAGGAGCCCTTCGGCGGCCGCGAACGGGATTTCCAGCTTTACCGGCGGGGCCGGTACGTGGAATTCAATCTCGTCTACGACCGGGGCACCCTGTTCGGACTGCAATCCGGCGGCCGGATCGAAAGCATTCTGATGTCCCTGCCGCCCATGGCCAAGTGGGTCTACGACTGGAACCCCGAACCCGGTTCGCCGGAGGAAAAACTCGTGACCGAATTTCTCCGTCCCCGTGACTGGCTGCAATGAACTCCCGCGAACGATTTCTGGCCGCCTGCCGCGGCGAAACTCTCGACCGGCCTCCCCTGTGGATGATGCGTCAGGCCGGAAGATACCTGCCGGAATACCGGGCGCTGAAACAGCAGCACGGTTTTCTCAAGATGGTGCAGACTCCGGAACTCGCCACCGAGGTGACCCTGCAGCCGATCCGCCGTTTCGGGTTCGACGCCGCCATCCTCTTTTCCGACATCCTGGTGATCCCCGAAGCCATGGGCCAACCCTACCGCTTTCGCGACGAAGGCGGCATTGCGATGGACTTTGCCCTGGAAAGCGCCGCCGACATCGACCGCCTCGAAACCGGCGCCATTCGCGAGCGCCTGGATTACGTGCCCGGGGCGCTCAAGTTGTTGCGGCGCGAACTCGACGGCAAGACCGCCCTGCTGGGATTCGCCGGCGCCCCCTGGACTCTGGCCACCTACATGGTGGAGGGAGGCAGTTCCACGAACTATCGCAAGGTCAAACAACTGCTCTACGAGCATCCCGATCTGTTCGAAGCCCTGATGGAAAAACTCACTGCCGCGGTGAGCGAGTATCTGGTCTCCCAGGCGGAAGCCGGGGCCGACGCGGTTCAGATTTTCGACTCCTGGGGATCGGCCTGTCCGGGATACGCCTACGAAAAGGCTTCCCTCCAGTGGATTCGCCGGATCGTCGAGGCGATCAACGGCCGCATCCCGGTAATTCTTTACGCCAAAGGCCTGCACCATCGAATCGAGGACCTGACCGCCACCGGCGCCCGCGTTATCAGCGTCGACTGGACCGCCGACCTCCGGAAAACGGGTGAAGCGATCGGCGGCGCGGTTGCGCTCCAGGGCAATCTGGATCCGGTGCTGCTCGACACCACTCCCGACATCGTGCGGCGCGAAGCCGGGCGCATCCTCGACGTGATGCGAGGGTATGCCGGCGGGCACATCTTCAACCTCGGTCACGGAATCCTGCCGACCGCCCGGATCGAAAACGTGGAGGCACTGGTGGAAACGGTCCGCGGGGAGAACACACCATCGGACGCCGGGAGTTAACCGCGCGTCCCAATCGAAATAAGCGCGGTTACGCCGGCCCGCTCAGAAGGTGCCGCGCACGCCCACCTCGATAATGTGAGCCCGGGTGCCGTCGAAGCGGACATCGTCCCAGGTCGGATTGCGGGTGCTGAAAAAACGATAACCGGCCCGGATGGAAGCGTTGCGGGTGATCTCGTACTGGATGCCCCCCATGACCTGGTAGGCAAAAACCGTCTGCGTGTCGTCCAATTGCGTCTCTCCATCCCAACGCACGCCGTCCGCGGAGATACGCGACGCGCCGAATCCCCCTCCGATGTAGGGACTGTACAGCTGGGCGAGGGGAAGGTCGTAAAGCGCGTTCACCATGACCCCCAGGTTCTGAATGTTGCCGGTGGCGGACCGGATTCCGGTTTCATCCTCATACCGGCGGACGTCCGAGGTGCGGTAAACCAGTTCGCCCTCGATGCGAATGGGAACGAAATTGTAACCGACGGCCAGAGTCCCGCCGAGATCGTCGTCCAGCTCAATGGTGTTCCCGTCGTCGTCCTTATGGTCCCGCGGAAAACCGAAACCGAACGTACCGCCAAGATAAAAATCGCCCTGGGCGGTCGGGACGGCAACGAGGCCGGCGATGATCAGAGACAAAACGGAAACCAAAGTGCGTTGTTTCATAGGAATACCCTCAATGGAAAGAGACAATCCCCTATCGTATGGGAGGCGGATCCGCTGTCGAGTCTTTAGCCCCGATTGAAACAGCGATTTCAGCCCCTGAAAACCCGACTCATCAGCAATGCCAGAACGACCAGGATCACCACGATGACCCCCACCGGACCGAGAGCCCCCTTTTTCTTTTTTCCGCCCATATCGACACCATGCCACACCTCCTACCGGTGGCAAGCCCAGGGGGGGCTTGCCGGAGACCGAAACCCTCCACTAAGGTTGTGTCTCCGTAATCCATGAACGTTCTGCTCTCCTCCCACGGCTCCACCGGCGATGTCTTCCCTCTGATCGCCCTCGGGGCGGCCCTCAACGCCGCGGGGCATCGGACGACTTTCGCGACGGGCTCCCTGCACCGCAACGCTGTCGAAGAAGCGGGTTTGCGGTTCGCCCCGCTCCCGCCGGACATGAACGGAACGCAAGCCGCCGCCTGGATGGCTTCCCTGCAGCGCAAAAGCACCCCCCTGGGACAACTCCGCGAAATTTACCGCGCCTCCCGCCCCCACCTGGCGGAAACGGCGGAACGGTTGCGAGTCCTGTTGGACCGGAACGATCTCCTCGTCTTTTCCTACCTGTTTCCGTTCCATGGCGAACTGGCGCGGGAGCGGGGTATTTCGACCGCCGCCTTTGCCTTCGCTCACAACAGCATTCCCTCCCCCGACTATCCGCCGGACGGCTTTCCAATCCCATCCCGCCTTCCCCCCAAATGGCGGCGCGCCGTATGCCGCGCCCTTTGGAAGATCGCCGAACGCACCGTCGACAAGACGGTCAACCGCATCCTGGAAACCGCCGAACCGCCCATTTCCCAGGTCCGCAACTTTTTCTCCCATCCCGCCGACCTGATCCTGGTCGCGGTTTCTCCCGCCCTGATGCGTCCCGACACGGCCCTCCCCGAGCGCTTCCGGTTCACCGGCTACTGCCGGTGGCAGCGCCCCGCCGACCAGGCGATGGAGGCGGAACTGGGCGCTTTCACCGGCGGACAACCGGTCCCCGTGCTCACCTTCGGCAGCATGGCCGCCCCCGATCCGGGCAAAGTGATGCAAACCCTCGCCCGCTACTGGCCGCGGGACAAGAAACTGCTGGTCCAACGCGGATGGGCCGGATTTCCGCCGGTCGACGACGCGCCTCACATCCGGGTAATAGGAGACTTGCCCCACGACCAGCTTTTCCGGCACGCGTCGGTGGTGATCCACCACGGCGGCGCCGGCGTTACCGCTTCCGCCCTGCACGCCGGCATACCGCAATTGATTGTGCCGCACATCGCCGATCAGAATTTCTTCGGACGCGAAATGGAGCGCCTCGGGGTCGGCCGCCGATTGACCCGGAAACGCTGGCAGAGGCTTCTCGCCCGGGCGGTCGCCGGCACTCTCGCCGATTCCCGCCTGGCGGATCGAGCGCAAAGCCTGCGACGGGTCCTTCTAACGGAGAACGGGCCGTCCGAGGCGGTTCGTGAACTGGAAGCTTACGTCCGCAAATCATAACCCGTATTCCTCAGCGGTGCCGGTTTCCCCAGAAAGGGCTTTACCCGGTTCCGGCAAGCGGGCAACGTGCAGGTTTAAAACCATGGGTTGGCCGATCAGTTTGTCCTCGCTTGACTGGAATTTTAAAAGGCGTTTTTCAGGCGCCGCGGGTCTCCGTTTCGCCTTTCTTGTTGCGTCGTATTCCTTCATCTGCATCGCCAGCCTCTGGTTCGCTTACCAGCTTCGTTTCGACTTCGCGGTGCCCCCCGCGACTAGGGAGGACATGTTGTTGGTGTTCATCTGGGTCATTCCCTTAAAGCTCCTCCTGATCGAATTGTTTCGCCAGTTCGATCCGGTGCTGAGTTTCTACAGCACCCCCGACCTGTTTAAGATCTTCTTCGCCCTCGCATCCGCTTCCGCGGCCATGCTGATCGTCTATTTCCTGCTGGGGATCGATTTCGCTCCGCCCAGGGGGGTGATTCTCGCCGATCTTTTCCTCAGTTTCGGCGGAATTTCGACCATGCGGTTGGTCATTCGCATTTACGGCCAGCAATCCCAGATCCGTCAAGACGAGGACGAAAGCCATGTCCGCCGTGTGGGAATCATCGGATCCGAGGACGCGGCGGCCAACCTGGTAAAGGAGCTTTTTTACCGTCCTTCCCTGAAACGGAAGCCGGTGGCGTTCTTCGATTCGGATCCGCGTCGCCACGGACTGCGCATCCACGACCTGCCCATTCTGGGATCGCCGGAGTTGTTGCTGGATGAAGGGGTTCGCACCCGAATCGACGAAGTGGTCATCGCCATGCCCGGGGCGCCGGCGAAAAAGGTCCGCGAGGTAATCGCCATCCTGCAGCAGGCTAAACTGAAATTCACGACCATTCCCTCCGTGCATCAACTTGCCACCGGGGAGGTTCGGGTCAGTCAATTGCGCGCAGTGGGGGTTGAGGACCTTCTGGAAAGCGAACCGGTGGAAACCTCGGGGGCGGCGATTAAAGCATGCATCCAGGATACGGTCGTGCTGGTGACCGGCGCCGGGGGAAGCATCGGCTCCGAGCTCTGCCGCCGCATTCTGGTCGAACGCCCGGGCAAACTGCTTCTGGTGGAGCAATGCGAGGTGCAGCTTTTCCAGATTGAACAGGAACTGATTCAGTTGGGTCACGGCGCCAAAATCCTTCCCCTGGTGGGAAACATTCTCGACCCGGCGAGAATGGAGGCCATCTTTCGACAGCACCAGCCGACCGTGGTATTCCACGCCGCCGCGCACAAGCAGGCGGCCATGATGGAACAGCAGCCGGGTGAAGAGCTAAAGAACAACGTTTTCGGCACCCTGCATCTTGCCCGTTTAGCCCAGGCTCACCGGGTGAGTCGCTTTATTTTCACCTCTTCCGACAGCGCGCTGAAACCCTCCGATGTGATGGGGGCGGGCAAAAGGCTGGCGGAACTTTGCCTGCAGGCCCTGCAGCGCTGCCAACCGGACGGCACCCGGTTTATTTCCGTACGTTTCGGCAACGCCCTCGGCTCCACCGGAAGTTATATCGACACCTTTTCCCGGCAAATTGCCAACGGGGGACCCGTGCGTATTTCCCATCCGGACGCGGTGCGTCAACTGGTCTCCATTCCGGAAACCTGCTCCCTTCTTCTGGAATGCGCCGCGCGGGGCGATCCCGGAGACGTCCTTTATTTGGACAATGGACAGGCCATGCCGATCCGTGATCTGGCTCGTCAAATGATCGAACTCAGCGGCCTGCAACCGGATATCGATCTGCAGATCGAGTTCACCGGCCTCCGCCCGGGCAGCAACGTGACCGAGGTATTCCGGCCGAACGACTCCCAGGCCGGAAATACACACCACAAAAAAATTCTCCGCCTGCGCTTCTCGGATAAGGAGATCCCGGACATCGACAGGGTCGAACGCTTTTTCTCGGAGCTGCGCAAAATCCTTTACCAGGGCGACCCCAGCCAGATCAAACTGCGCATCCAGCGATTCATACCGGAATATACTCCGTATATCGATTAGCGATCGAAACCCGTTATGACGCGGAAGGTTTCACCTTCCTTCCCAAAGCCATGACCGCTTCACCTGTCTCAGTGAGCCAGCGATCCCACTCTCGGGCCAGAGGATCCAGGCGGCACAATTCGTTCCAAAAACGCGGAGAATGGTTCATGTGCCGAAGGTGGGCCAACTCGTGCAGAATCACGTAATCCTGCCCCTCCGGAGGCACCAGCAACAACCTCCAATTGAGGGATACGGTGCCGCCGCTGGAACAGGAGCCCCAGCGGCTGGACTGATCCCGGACCGAGATTCGACGAACCTCGAACCCGTGCCGTTCGGCCATTGTCTCGGTTCGCCAGACGAGAGCGCGGGCCGCCAACCCCCGCAGGAGTTCGACCGTTTCGGCTTCACCCACATCGGAGGAAACGGCTTCCAATACGACTTTCTCTCCGCCCCGACTGAAACGCAGCGCCGTCCTTGACGCGTTCCCGCGGACCTCGAGGGGAACCCGGCGTCCTTCGAGGCTGACCGCCGGATCGCGCCGCAGGAAATCCAGCAGTCCCGGGCGTGGCCGTTGACGGGACAAATGGCGCCGCAACCAGGCCGCCTTGCTCTCCAGAAAATCCACCCCTTGACGCTCGGAGGCGCCCCGGGGGAGGGTCAGGGTAATGGCGTAATCGCGATCGATGGATATCCGGATCGACCGGGCACGCGCCGAACGGCACACACGGTAGGGCAGCTCGCGGTCGCCGTCGTACATCCGAAGAAGGAATACCCGGGCCGTGGCATCCGTTCCAGCCAGCTCGGAATCACGATTCAATGCCATGCTCGGTCTCCGTCTGCACCGCTTCCCCCACGCGACGGGAAAAACGCCGCAGGGCCGACTCCGGATCCACCCCCGCGCGGCGACAGGCCGCCGCCATTTCAAATAGCAGGGCCCCGGCCTTCTCCTCGTCAAGCCCCTCCGCCATGGCCTCGATCGCTTCGGACCGTGCCGGAATCGCATCCGGAACATCCAGACTCCGCTTATCGAGCTCCTTGACCAGGTTCCAGGCGTAAAGCAGGGCCGGCAAAGCGGGCGGCAGTTTGCTGAAGATCCCATCCTCTTGCACGGCGGCCGAAGATTTTTTCTCCCGGGCCTTGATCTTCTCCCACTCCACCAGGACGGCCGCCGAATCGGCCAGGTCCAGGTCGCCGAACACATGGGGATGCCGCCGCAAAAGCTTTTCATTTATCCCCGCCGCCACGGCGTCGAAATCAAAGTGCCCCGCCTCTTCCGCCATACGGGCATGAAACACCACCTGGAGCAGGACGTCGCCCAACTCTTCCTTCATGTGTTCCACATCTCCCCGGTCGATGGTGTCGAGCAACTCGGCGCACTCCTCCACCAGGCAGCGGGCCAGTGATCGGTGGTCCTGCTCGCGATCCCAGGGACAACCGTCCGGGCCCCGCAACTTCGCCATGGTCGCCTGCAAGGCTTCAATTGAACTCATGACTCCGATTATCAAAGAGCCGCCTGTCAATGAACAGAGAAAATTGCCAAGCACCCGGTTTTCCGGCATGCCGTTGTCGATGACGTCCTCTTCAAAGGAGAAGAAACTCCGCCTCGACGAAATTGTTGTTGGGCGCGGTTTTTGCGAAACCCGCTCCCAGGCGCGGGCCCTGATCATGGCGGGAAAAGTGCGGCGCGGAGACGAAGTCCTGGACAAACCCGGCAAAACCTACCCGGAAAGCATTGCGCTTACCCTGATACAACCGCCGCGTTTCGTCGGACGCGGGGGCGAAAAACTGGAAGCTTTCCTCGCCGCCCATCCCCTGCCCGTCGAAGGCGGTGTTTTCCTCGACGTCGGCGCCTCCACCGGCGGATTCACCGACTGCCTGCTGCAACGCGGAGCCTCCGCGGTCACCTGTGTCGACGTCGGACGCGGCCAGCTTCACGGAAAACTCCGCTCGGATCCCCGGGTGACCAACATCGAAAAACTCAACGCCCGCCATCTCACACCCGACCTCCTGCCGCGCCCCGCCTACGACGGGGTGGTCATGGACCTTTCCTTTATTTCCCTTCGCCTGGTGCTGCCCCCCTCCTGGAATTGCCTCAAGCCCGGCGGCTGGCTTGCGGCCCTCGTCAAACCCCAGTTCGAAGCCGACCGCCGGGAAGTCGACCGCGGTGCCGGGGGAATCAAGGACCCGGCGGTCCAAAATCGTGTCCTGGACGAAATTCGCGCCTTCGCCCTGGAAACCCTCCCCGGCGCCACCTTGATCGGAACGATCGACTCCCCCCTCCGGGGTGCCGACGGCAACCGGGAGTTCCTCCTGGGATTGATCCGCCGGGAATCCTGAGTTTCCGCAACGTTGGGGCCGCGGCCCTACTCCTCAGCGTCGATTTCGGCCCGCACCGTCATGACCCCCGCCATACCGGCTGCCGTGTGCCCGGGAAAGGTGCAAATGTAATCGTACTCGCCGGGAATCTCCGGAGCGGTAAAGGTCAACCGCTCGCTTTCCCCCGGCCCAAGGATACGGGTAGCCGCCAGGACCTCATCCTCCCGTTCGGGTGGAATATAGTCGTTGTCCTCATACGGAATCGCGGCATTGGCGAAGGCGTTAAGGTCTGTCCCCAGAGCGAGAAGGACGAAGTTATGTCCCATCGATTCCACCGGCATTTCGCCGATATTCTCCAACAACACGGCTACCCTCTGCCCCGGTGTCACTTCGAAGGCGTTCAGCCCGAAACGCATGCCGTCGTCAGCGGTGATTTCAAAAACCGCCACCTCATCATCCTCCTCCATCGCTTCCACTGCATCCTCCAAGGCTTCGCTTTCCCGCTCGGCGGCTTCCGGATCGACCGGGACCGGCGCACCGGCGTCGCCGCCGGGTTCGCAACCGGGAGCTCCAATCAGTCCAAAAACCAGAACGGAATACAGAGCGGCTCGAGACAGGTTACTAATCGCTTTCATACCTACACCTAATTCCGCTTCCCGGCTTTCATCAAGGCCAGCCGGTTTTTTCCGTCGGGGTCGCACCCGTCGTTCCGGCGGCAGACCGCTCGGGAGGCGGGCGGGAACGTCACCAGTTTCCGAGGACGCCGGGTTCGCTTGATTTAGTTAATCTAATAACGCCGGGAGAGCGGCTTTTCCCGCTCGCGAATCGCCAGCCGTGATGAATAGGCTTGCGGTTTCCCTTTCTTTTCCGCTTTCGTGCTCGACGCAATCCTTGCGGAAAACCTTTCCTCAACAGTCGTCATGTTTCCAATTTCGTTTTCGACAGTGCGCAAATCCATCAGGCTCACCGCCCTTCTGGCGTTGACATTGTTCTTTGTCGGCTGCGGTCAGTTCGACGGTCCCATGGAATGGTTCAGCGGCGGCCATCAGTCGACTTTCGAAGTGCGCGGCCCGGTGGCTCAGCAGCAGCTCGACCTCTTCTACGTGACCCTGTGGGTGACGCTGTTCATTTTTGTCACGGTCGGCGGCGTGCTCGCCTACACCACGTTCCGCTTCCGCCAGAAGCCAGGTGACTCCGAAAAGCCGCCTCCCGCTCAGACCCACGGGCATCCGCTGGTCGAGATCGGTTTAATCGTCGCCGCCGTCTTTCTTCTGGTCATTATCGCCGTGCCGACCGTACGCGCAATCTACGACATCTACGAATTGCCGGAGGACGAGGATATGCTGGTGATCGACGTCATTGCCTACCAGTGGTGGTGGGCGTTCGAATACCCGGACGAAGAGGTGGTCACCGCGAACGAAATCGCCATTCCGGTCGGACGTAAGGTGAAGTTCAATTTGCGCACCGTCGATGTGATCCACAGTTTTTGGATACCGCGTCTGGGCGGCAAGATCGACATGATCCCGAACCGCGACAACTGGATGTGGCTCCAGGCCGACGTGCCAGGCCAGTACTGGGGGCAGTGCGCGGAGTTCTGCGGCGAATCGCACGCCAACATGAAGTTCCGGGTCTTCGCGATGGAAGAAGACGACTTCCAGGATTGGCTGGACCACCAGCGCTCGGATGCGGTGGAGCCCGACCCGGAGGATTCGCTGGTCGTAACGGGATCCGAATTGTTCCGCAGCCGCGGCTGCATCGGCTGCCACGCCGTCCAAGGCACGGGCGCAATGGGAATCGCCGGTCCGGACCTGACCCATTTCGGCAGTCGCAAAACGCTCGGCGCCGGCATGGCGGACAACACGCCGGAAAACCTCTTCCACTGGCTGCGCGACCCGGACGGTTTCAAGCCGGGCAACCTCATGGCCCTCGACCCCCAGGTCCGCAATCTCAGCGATGACGACATCGAAGCCCTCAGCGCCTACCTGCAATCATTGAAATAGCCACGCACATGGAGAACCAAGGAATCCAAGGCAATGTGATAGCCGGCGCGCCGGAAGCCAATACTTCGGGACGTTCGCGCCTTTTCAGCCGACCCACCGCGACCACTGGAGTCGTCGGATGGCTCACCACGGTCGATCACAAAAAAATCGGCATCATGTACGGCCTGGCCGCCCTGTTCTTCCTTATCGTGGGGGGAATCGAGGCGCTGATCATCCGTTTGCAGCTGGCCGTGCCCAACAACGACCTGATTTCGGCGCAGTTTTACAACGAACTGTTCACCATGCACGGCACCACCATGATTTTCCTGGCGGTCATGCCGTTGGGGGCCGCTTTTTTCAACTACATGATTCCGTTGCAGATCGGTGCGCGTGACGTCGCCTTTCCGCGCCTCAACGCTTTCAGCCTCTGGACCTTTCTGGCGGGCGGAATCTTTATCAATACCGGCTGGTTTCTCAACATGCTCCCGGCCATCGGCGACGCCGTGCCCAAGATCGGCTGGTTCGGATACGCCAACCTCACCTCGTCCAACTACTCCGGAATCGGCACGGACTTCTGGGTATTCGGTCTGCAAATACTGGGGATCGCCTCCATTGTCGCGGCGCTGAATTTCATTGTCACCATCATCAACATGCGTGCGCCCGGCATGACCATGATGCGGCTTCCGGTCTTCACCTGGATGGTGCTGGTGACTTCCTTCCTCATTATTCTCGCTTTTCCCGCCATCACCATCGCCCTGGCCTGCCTCATGATGGACCGTATGTTCGGCACCGGATTTTTCGAACCGGTGTTCGGCGGTCAGCCGATTCTCTGGCAGCACCTCTTTTGGATTTTCGGCCACCCCGAGGTCTACATTCTCATTCTGCCCGCCATGGGCATCATATCCGAAGTGCTTCCCACCTTTTCGCGCAAACCCCTCTTCGGCTACGCCATTATCGTTTTCTCCGGGGTTATCATCGGCGTTCTCGGTTTCGCCGTCTGGGCGCACCATATGTTCACCACCGGTCTCAGCACCATAGCCAAGACCGCCTTTGCCCTCGCCACCATGGCGATCGCCGTTCCCACCGGGGTCAAGATCTTCAATTGGATCGGCACCATGTGGGGCGGACAACTGCGTTTCACGACTCCCATGCTGTTCGCACTGGGCTTTATCTGGATGTTCATGATCGGCGGATTCAGCGGTATCATGCACGCGGCCGCACCGGCCGACGGCCAGCAGCACGACACCTATTTCGTGGTGGCGCACTTCCATTACGTGCTCATCGGGGGTAGTCTTTTCGCCCTGTTTACCGGCTTGTATTATTGGATACCCAAGATCTCCGGAAAGATGTTCACCGAAACACTCGGCAAATGGGTCTTTTGGATCATGTTCGCCGGGTTCAACGTCACGTTCTTCCCCCATCACTTCCTCGGCCTGGGCGGCATGCCGCGCCGGACCTACCAGTACGATGCCGACATGGGTCTCAATACCTGGAATTTTGTCTCTACCGTAGGTTCCCTGGTCTTGGGTATCGGAATTCTCCTGTTCCTCTACCACCTTTTCATCACCCTGAAGCGCGGCGCCAAAGCCGGAAACGATCCCTGGGACGCGCGTACGCTGGAGTGGAGCCTGCCTTCGCCGCCGCCGGAGTATAATTTCGCCGCGGTGCCGAAGGTCACCTCGCGTGACGAATTCTGGGCCCGGAAAATGATTCCGGAGAAGAAGAAACTGATCGCGGAGGAGAAGGCGGAATCGAGCATCCACATGCCAAGCCCGTCCTGGTTCCCCCTGATCGCCTCCATCGGTCTGTTGATCGGCGCCTACGGCATGGCGTTCCTGAAATCCGACTACGGCAATTTCCTTGGCTTCGGCACCCTTTTCTGGCCGATCACGGGCTTGCTTATCACCATCGGAGCCATTTTTGCCTGGGCCTTTGAGGGCCCCGGCGGGTACCACCTGCATCCCGAAGAGGACGCACAAGAAAAAGAATCTTCCGGTAAAGCGAAATGAGTCAGACCGCAGTCACCCACGCCGACGATTCCCACGACGCGCACGGCGAACACGCCACCTGCACGGGGATTCCGAACAAGAAGATGTTCATGTGGGCCTTTCTGGCCTCCGATTGCATGTTTTTCGGATGCCTGATCGCCACCCACATGGTGTATCGTCTTTCGCCGCCGCCGGGTTCGCCCGACCTTGGGCCCATCCTCGATATCGAAATTGTTTCCATCAGTACGTTTCTGTTGCTGATGAGCAGTCTGATGATGGCGTTGAGCGTGCACGCCATCGGCAAAAACAATCTGAAGAGCTTTCGCTGGTACATATTGGCGACGGTGCTGATGGGTTTCGGGTTTCTCGGCATCCAGAGCTACGAGTGGTATTACTTCGTCAATGAACATGGGCTGACGCTCTCCAGCAGCCTTTTCGGATCCACGTTTTACACGCTGACAGGCACTCACAAGATCCACGTGATCATCGGAATCATCTGGCTGTTGACCTACTACTTCTACTCGTTCTCGGGGAAAATGAACCACAAATCCGAACTGGATGTCGAAGTCGCCGGGCTATACTGGCACTTCGTCGATATCGTCTGGATCGTCATCTTCACCGTCGTCTTCCTCCTCGAGTTCGTCGACATGTAAACGGAGCCGCGTCATGGAGAAACCATTTCCCAACACACCCGAAGACACCTCTCGCTTTTTCACCTTCACCTGGCTGGCCATGTTCCTGGCGCTGGTCACCGGGATCGAGATCGTCATTATCTACATCCCGCTTTCCTACTGGGTCATCGCGGGAAGCCTCGTCTTCCTGTCGGCCATCAAGTTTTTCGCCGTTATCTGGTGGTTCATGCACCTGCGGTGGGACAAACTCTTTTGCACCATCCTGTTCATGCTGGGCATGGTGATCGCCGGCGGCACCGTGACCGCCCTGCTGGCGATCTTTCACTTCGATCCGCACGAACCGACTTTCGAAGACGACCTGATGCAGGCACCGCGGGTGGAAAGTCTTGAAGTCAACGTATAAGTTGGCGCGCCCCCGGCGCTCGCCTGGATTCGGCCGCTGATTCCTGATGAACTGGTGGCATTGGCATACGGAACCTGAACTGATTGGAGGTTTGCTGCTGGCCGGCTGGCTCTACGCCCTGGCGACAGGACCGTTCCGGGAGAGACTGGCTCCGGGCAATCCCTATCCGACACCGGACGCGATTCGGTTTTACAGCGGCCTGGTCCTGCTCTACCTCACCGTGGGCTCACCCCTGGATCTTCTGGGCGAGGTTTACCTGTTCAGCGCCCACATGTTGCAACACATCCTGCTCATTTACCCGGTCGCCATCCTTATCATTACCGGACTGCCCTCCTGGCTGGCCGATGCCGCCCTGAGCCCGGCTCCGGTTCGCGCCACGGTCCGGTTCCTTTCGCGCCCGGTGACGGCGGGCATCCTTTTTACGGTGGTGTTGAGCGGCTGGCATATTCCCGCTCTTTACGACTGGGCTCTTCGTGACCGACTGGTGCACAACATCGAACACCTCACCATGTTCCTGGCGGCGCTCGGGGTCTGGTGGGCGGTTTTCAACAAGTCAACCAGTGTCCCGGCCTGCGGTTACGGCGCCAGCATCCTGCTGGTTTTCTGCATCGCGGTCGCCAAGGTTCCCGTGGCGGCGTACCTGACGTTTTATCCCGATGTCCTCTACCCCACCTACGAACTCGCGCCGCGGATCTACGGCATTTCCGCGCACGAGGACCAGATCATCGGCGGCGCCCTCATGACCTTGCTGGCCAAATTCGGCTCGGTGTTTATCATCGCCTGGTGCTTTTACCGCTGGAGCAAAGAAGGCAAATCCGAAGAGGATCTTAGATACTCCATCGAAAGCCTCAAGTGATTGATCCAAATCCCCCTACTTTTCCCGGCAAACCATGACCGGTTCTATACTCCGGGCCAACCCGCGCGATTCGTCAATTTCGATGACCGCGCCGCAGATGCGGACATCGCCCGAGGCGACTTCGAACCTGCGCGGCATGCCATCGATAAATCGGCCCAGAACCGGTTCGATTTCCCGGCCAAGCACGGAATGGAAGGGACCGGTCATGCCGGCGTCGGTCAGGTAGGCGGTTCCCTTGGGCAGTATCCGGGCATCGGCGGTCGGGATATGGGTGTGGGTTCCGACAACCGCCGCCACCCGTCCGTCGAGGTGCCAGCCCAAAGCCACTTTTTCCGAGGTGGCCTCCGCGTGTATCTCGACCAGAACGGCGTCGGATTCATTCTTCAGGGTCGTCAGCATGCGGTCGGCGGTCCGGAAGGGACAATCACAGGGCGCCATGAATACCCGGCCCATAACGGTAAAAACCCCCAACCGGAAACCGCTCTTTTCCAGCACCAGACTCGTAGCCCCGGGACACGATTCCACCAGATTGGCCGGACGGCAGACGTATTCGAGGTCTACGATTTCGCGGGGAAACGACTTTTGATCCCATACATGATCCCCCAAAGTGATGCCATCCACACCGATGGACGCCAGCTCGGCGGCAATCCGGCCATTGAGGCCGGAGCCGCCGGCCGCATTCTCTCCGTTGGCGACCACCATATCGATTCCGTGCTTACGCCTCATCGAACTCAATCGCTCCGCCAGAAAAACCCGGCCGGGCCGGCCCACGATATCGCCCAGGAACATGACTCTTTTCACCGGTGCATCTTGAGTTCGGCCCCGGGAAAACTTCAATGCCGAATCTGAAAACCGGCTTGCAATACCCCCTTTCCCGGAGTTATTTTTTCCGTTTTGAACCGTAACCAAACCATGAAAACCGACCCGTTAATCACCGAATTCCCAAAGCCCGAAATCGGCAAGGAGATGAAAGGCGCCGAAATCGCCATCGACTGCCTGGTGCGTGAGGGTGTGGAAGTGATTTTCGCCTATCCCGGCGGGGCATCCCAGGACCTTCACCAGGCCCTGGCCAAATGTGACAAAATTCGCACCATCCTCCCCCGCCACGAACAGGGCGGCGGGTTCGCGGCGGAGGGTTACGCCCGCACCACCGGGAAAGCCGGGGTTTGCATGGCGACCAGCGGCCCGGGCGCCACCAATTTGATCACGGCGATCGCCGACGCCTACATGGACAGTACGCCGCTGGTGGCTATCACCGGACAGGTTAAGCAGCAATTTATCGGCAAAAGTGCGTTTCAGGAGACCGATATCTTCGGGATGACCCTGCCCATCGTCAAACATAGCTACCTGGTGCTCAACGCCGAGGATCTCCCCGGAATTATCAAAGAAGCCTTTTTCCTGGCCACCTCGGGCCGACCCGGTCCGGTTTTGATCGACATCCCCAAGGACGTCCAGCAGGCCGTCATTCAACCGGTCTATCCGGCAAAAACGGAAATCCGCAGCTACCAACCGGCGGTAACGGCCACTGACGGGCAGCTCGAAGAGGTGATCGCCCTGATCGCGCGGGCCAAGCGCCCGGTCCTTTATGTCGGCGGCGGAATCATTTCCGGCGACGCCCACCACGAGCTTTTTGAATTCGCCGAACGGACACGGATACCGGTGACGTCCACCCTGATGGGAGTGGGTTGTTTTCCCGAAACCAACCCCCTTTCCCTGAAATGGTTCGGCATGCACGGAACCGTCGCCGGAAACTACGCGGTTCACGAATCCGATCTTCTGTTGGCATTCGGCGTTCGGTTCGACGACCGCATTACAGGTGAAGTCACCAAGTTCGCCCCGGCGGCGACCATCGTGCATATCGATATCGACGCTTCGGAGCACAATAAAAACAAAGTGGTCCAGTACCCCATTGTCTCAGGCATTAAACACGCTCTGGGGCGTATGAATGAACTGATGTCGAAGGCCGGGTTTGAAGCCCCCGACCGCAGCCCATGGATGCAACGTATCGAAGAGTGGAAGACGAAGTACCCGTTTTCGTACAAGGAGTCTTCCGACGGACGCTTCATCCTCGCACAGGAAGCCATTCGCATGCTCTTCGAGCTGACCAAAGGCGAGGCGATCATCACCACCGGGGTCGGTCAGCACCAAATGTGGGCGGCTCAGTTTTATGACTTCGTCAAGCCGCGGAGTTTTATCAGCTCGCTCGGCCTGGGGGCGATGGGCTTCGGGTACCCCGCCGCCCTCGGAGCCAAAATGGCCCAACCCGATCGCGAGGTAATCGATATCGACGGAGACGGCTCGTTCCTGATGAATATCCAGGAGTTGGCGACCGCCAGGATCGAAAATATCGGCGCCAAAGCCCTGGTTCTCAACAACCAGCACCTGGGCATGGTCGTGCAGTGGGAAGACCGCTTTTACAACAGCGCCCGGGCACACACCATCCTGGGCGACAAGGAGAATATCGGCGGTCCGGACAATCTGCCCGGCCTTTACCCGAACTTCGTGGAAATCGCGAAGGGATTCGGCGTTTCGGCACGGATGGTTTACAAAAAGGAGGAGTTGAAAGACGCCATGCAGGAAATGCTCGCCCACGACGGCCCTTACGTGCTCGACGTCATCGTTCCGTACACTGAACACGTGTTGCCGATGATTCCGTCGGGTAAGACCGTGGCCGAAATGATTATCGAGTAGGTCCGCGTTCGCGCTCCCCGGTGCCGCCGGGAACAAACATTTTTCCGGCGGTTCCGGCGATCGTTTCCAACCCGCACAATGCTTGCATTTATTCTGGCTGTCGCTTTCACGCTCGGCGTATCAGCATTTTGCTCCGTCATGGAAGCCCTCATTCTGAGCACGACTCCGACCGAGATTGAGGCGCTCAAGAAAAAGTACCCGCGACGCGGCCAAATGCTTGAGTCCCTTAAGGATGGCATCAATGAAACCATTTCCACCGTCCTCACCCTCAACACGGTGGCCAACACCCTTGGCAGTATCCTAATCGGCTGGATCACCGCCCAGCAGTTCGGCCAGGGTTGGGTGGGCGTGGTCGCCGGCGGCATGACCTTCGGGATCCTGATTTTCTCCGAAATCATTCCCAAGAATATCGGGGTGGCCTATCGCGTTCCCTTACAGCCCTACGCGGTGTATCCTCTGACCTATATGGGAATTATCCTTCGTCCGGTCACCTGGCTGACCGAAAGCATGGTCACCCGCCTGATAATCCCTCACAAATTCGAGCCCAAACCCCCGGAAGAAGAGATCATGCTTCTGGCGGAAAAAAGTGAAAAGGGCGGACACCTGACCAAGAGCGAGCTCAACATGATCGCAAACGCTCTCACTCTCGACGATGTTCGAGTCAGTGAAATCATGACGCCCCGCACGGTTATGACCGCCATTGACAAAAACAAGACAGTCAAGGAGGTCCTAAACGATTTCACCAATATCCCGTTCGCCCGCATGCCGGTGTACGATGAATCCATTGACGACATCGTCGGGATGGTGCGCCGTCGCGACATGCTGCACGCCCTGGCCGGAGGCGAAGAGGAAAAAACGGTGGATGAACTCAAGCAGGAGATTCATTTCATTCCGGAAACCGTAACCGCCGCCGCCGCTCTGCAGACCTTCCTGCGCACACATCAACAATTGGCCGTGGTGGTGGATGAGTTTGGTTCCGTCGCCGGTGTCGTGACGATGGAAGACATTATGGAACAGATCATCGGACGCGAAATATTCGAAAAAGACGATCTGGCGGTGGACATGAGGGAACTGGCACGCAAACGAAACCAGATTGCCAAGCAATCCCGTCAGCTCCGTGCGGCCAAGGAGCAACTGGCGCCCGCACCGTCGGAAACGCCGACCACCGAAAGCAGGCGTGATAAGCAGGTCTGAAAACGGAAGGCCTCAAGGGAGTAATGAAAAACGATTACTGGATACACGATCTTGACCCGTTTCTTCTTCGTTTTGGAGAAAACTTCGGCATTCGCTACTACGGACTCGCCTACCTGCTAAGCTTTCTCATCGCCTACGTCCTGCTGGCACTCTATTACCGCAAAGGCCGTTCGCCTCTGGATCCCGAGCAACAAAGCAATGCCCTTTTCGCCATCATTATCGGTATTCTGGCGGGAGGTCGCCTGGGTTACATGCTCTTTTACGATCTCACCGGGTTCCTGCAGAATCCTCTCGTGCTGTTCAAGGTATGGGAGGGAGGAATGGCCAGCCATGGAGGCTTTCTGGGAGGCGTCGCGGCCCTACTGTGGATCGCTCGCACCCAGAGACTGCCGCTCCTGCAAGTCAGCGACCTTTTTGTCACCCTGGCGCCTCCAGGACTGCTCCTGGGACGCATTGCCAACTTCATTAACGGAGAGCTCTACGGCCGGATCACCGAGGTATCCTGGGCGGTTATTTTCCCCGCGAGCGCTCCGGGCCTTCCGGTGGAAGCCATTCCGCCACGTCATCCCTCACAACTCTACGAAGCCGCCCTGGAGGGTGCTTTTCTACTGGTTTACCTTCAATTCCGCTTCTGGAAAACGGATGTTACCCGGACCCATCCCGGGCAATTGAGTGGGGAATTCCTGCTGCTGTATGCGGTGGCCCGTATTTTCTGCGAATTCTTCCGCGAGCCGGATGCCGGCCTGATTCTGGGGATGAGCCGGGGGATTTTTTTCTCCTTGTTCCTCGCCGTCGCCGGATTCGCCATCATCCTGATCGCCCGCAAACGCGCCGCGGCAAAAAAAGAACGGCCTACCTGACCAGGAGGACCGGTCGGGAGACCCGGGCAGCTTGGCAAACGCGCCTAGCGGAAAAGCAATACCGGAATCCGGCACCGACGTATCATTTCCGTGGTCGTGCTGCCGATCAATAAATGACGTATCCGGCTATGGCCGTAGGCCCCCATCACCAGCAGATCGATCGCCTGTTTTCCGACATAATCCGCGATTTGATCTTCAGGGGTGCCGTGCAACATTTGACAGTTAAGTTTATACCCGGCGTCCTTGAGACGATCCTCGACCTCACGTAACTGCCGCAAACCGCTGTCCTCCTGGTCCGAGTCCTCCGCGACCACGACCACGTGCAGTTCAAGCTCCCGGAATGCGCCACTTCGGCCCAGAAAATCAAGCGCCTTAAGACAGCTCTTCCCGCCGTCGAAAGCCAGCAACAGCTTGCGAATCTCACGAAAACTGCGCGAAGTGACCAGACAGGGCTTTCCACTGGCGCGAACTACCCGCTCCATGGTCGAGCCCAGGTGTTCCACGGCGGCTTCGGCGCTTTCACCTCGTTTGCCCAGCATCACCAGGTCGCACCCCTCCTCCATTTCCTCAAGCAGATCGACCAACAAGCCGGTCCGATGATGAAACACCACCTCCAGGCCGGGATCGGCTTTCTGAAGAATCTTGAGGGTATCATCCTTGATCGCCTCGGCCTTGCGCTCTTCGATCTCCTTCAATTGGCCGATCATCCCCTGGTAGGGCTGGATCCCCAAACTGCCGCTGAGATCGGTGATGAACGGCATCTCAAATCGGCGAAGGTCGGTAACATAAATCGCATCGACCGACCCGCCGACCCGCGCCGCCAGCCAACGAGCGTACTCGCAGCATACCCGCGAGTATTGGGAACCATCAGTACAAACGAGAAACTTTTTCATAAAGGCAGGCTCAGAGTTCGGAATTATCGGGAATCACAGTATTCTTGGCGACCAGAAGAACTCCGTCGCGGACCGTAACCCCATCGCAAATCACGGCATCGGTCCGGTTTTTCGGCGACAGGACCACGTTTTTCCCAATACGCGCGTTCTTGTCAATGATCGCATGATGTATCCGGCTTCCCGAACCAATCCCGATATCCGGGATCCCGTTCTCGCGGTTCGCCGCGATATGTTCGGTAGCCTCGAAATAATCCGCTCCCATGACGACAACGCTGTCCAAATCACACCCTTCGTTGATAAACGAGCGGACTCCGACGACCGAACGGACCACCTTGGCGTCGGAAATAATGCAGCCGTCGGCCACAAGGGCCCGGTCCAGGGTACAACGGTTAATTTTCGACGCCGGAAGATAACGGGCGTGGGTGTAAACCGGGCAGTCGGGCATAAAAAAATTGAAGCGGGGTAAATGGTCCGTCAACTCGAGGTTCGCTTCAAAAAACGACCGCACCGTGCCGATGTCCTCCCAGTAGTCGTCAAAGATAAAACTTTGCAGCTTGCAGTGTCCCAACAGGCCCGGAATCACCTCTTTGCCAAAATCCGCCATGTCGCTTCGCAAAGCATTCTCAAGCACACTGCGGTTGAACACGTATATCCCCATGGAAGCCAGGCAGCGCTTTTCCCCGCTCGATTCAGGGAGCCGGCTTTCGATTTCCTTCGCCATGGCCAAACCTTCAATGACCTGTGGGTCGGTCGGTTTTTCGACAAACTCCTGGATGTCCAGATCGACTCCGACCCGCATCAAACCAAGGCCCAACACATCCTTGGTCGGAATCGGTTTGGCTGCCACCGTCACATCGGCTCCGTTTTTGAGGTGCTGCCCCACAATCTCCCGGAAATCCATACGATAAAGCTGGTCGCCGGAGAGAATCAGTACCAGATCGTGATCATGATCACCGAAATGGTGCAGGTTCTGCCGGACCGCGTCCGCAGTTCCCTGATACCAATAATCCCCCTCTTCGGTCTGTTCTGCCGACAGAATATCAACGAAACCGCCCCCGAAAGGATCGAATTTATAGGAATCCTGGATGTGCCGGTGCAGCGATGCAGTATTGAACTGCGTCAGAACATAAATCCGGTTCATTCCGGAATTCAGGCAGTTGCTGATGGGAATATCGACCAATCGATACTTCCCCGCCAGGGGTACCGCCGGTTTGCAGCGCTGTTTGGTTAAAGGATGCAAGCGGGACCCGCGGCCGCCGCCCATAATAACACAGAGAATATTGGGCGTCATAAGAGGTGGTGATGAGAATTTTACCTTTCTTTTCTCATCCATAACCCGTTAAGGACTCGGGAACAAACAAATTTGAAAATATTTGCGCCGCGGCTCCTCCGCTGTCAGCATCCGCCAATCCGTTTTCACGCATGAAAATTCATCCCGATAGAGACACCTTCCGGCGCCTTGCCCAACAGGGTAACATCGTAACCGTCCACACGGAATTGATGGCCGACTTCGAGACTCCGGTGTCTCTCTACTCCAAACTCAACCGCAACGGCCCGGCTTTCCTCTTTGAGTCGGTGGAAGGCGGAGAGAACGTCTATCGCTACACCTTTCTTGGCTGCCGGCCCCGGAGGATTTTCCGGGTCGACGACCGCAGCGCCACCATCACGGAATCGAATGGAACGATCCGCTCGATCCCCGCTCCGAAGGATCCCCTTTGTCTGATCGAGGAGGAAATGTCCGGGTACAGTCCGGTGCAACAACCGGAACTTCCCCCTTTCACCGGCGGCGCCGTCGGATTTCTCGGTTATGAATACGTGCATCGCCTCGAACCTGTCGCCCCTGAGCGGTCGGCAAACGATGCCACCGGGGCGCCTACACTGTTTTTTATGCTCATCGACTCGGTGCTGGTTTTCGACCGGGTACGGCAAACGCTGCGGCTCTGCGTCAACGCTCATATCCGGAACGGAGATATTGATGGCGCCTACGATGCCGCCCGTAAGGAAATCGAAGATTTGCGCGCTCTGGTGGCGAAACCGGGAGAGGTAGCACCGGCCCCGCTGGCGGAACCCGAAAGCATCCAGGTTCCACCCGGGAATTTCTCGCGGCCCGATTTCGAAAATCTGGTCGAACGGGCCAAGGAATACATTCGCGCCGGCGACATCATCCAGGTCGTGCTTTCTCAACGCTTCGAAAAAGACTTTGCGCCCGCGCCCCTCGATCTGTACCGCGCCCTGCGCACCGTCAATCCGTCACCCTACATGTTCCTCCTGGAAACCGCGGATTTCGCTGTGGTTGGGGCTTCTCCCGAGGTCCATGTCAAACTCACCGGCCAAAAGGTGGAAATCCGGCCGATCGCCGGTACCCGTCCCCGCGGTCGTAACGCCGCGGAGGATGCCAAAACCGAACTGGAACTTCTGGCCGACGATAAGGAAAAAGCGGAACATTTGATGCTGGTCGACCTGGCCCGCAATGACATCGGCCGAGTCTGCCGTTACGGCAGCGTGAACGTCCCCCACTACATGTTTGTCGAACACTATTCCCACGTGATGCATATCGTGTCCCAGGTCGAGGGGCGTATCGCGGAAGGCAAAAACGCCTTCGATCTGATGCGGGCCACCTTTCCCGCCGGTACGCTTTCGGGGGCGCCCAAGGTGCGGGCCATGCAGATCATTTCCGAAATGGAGCCTGATCGTCGAGGCATCTACGGGGGTGCGCTCGGTTATTTCAGTTACCATGGTAACCTGGATTCCTGCATCGCCATTCGCACAGCCTTCCTAAAAGACAAGCGAATTTTCGTACAGTCAGGGGCCGGACTCGTCGCCGACTCGGTACCTTCCCGCGAATTTCAGGAAACCGTGGACAAGGCCAAGGGGATGCTCAAGGCCATCCGCATCGCCGAAGCAATTTCCGAGGACTGAGCCAAGTCCGCCGAGACCGGAAACGGCGCCAGGAAACCATCGTCCGCTCCCCGGCACCAATACACGTCCATCCCGCGAATTTCGAGTCGCCGCCGGGAAACAAGATGCCGTAAACCCAAAAAAAGGTGATATTCAGAATTATCACCGAGGGTCTGCGATCGTCATTGTCCGGCTGAGCATCGAATGACGATCACCCCCACAGTGAAATTAAGCATCTGATTGCAAGAAGCTTATCCCATTGGCTCCACAATCGCTGCAAATCGTGATTCGGGAGGGAATAAAGCGGCGCCCCAGGAGATCATACTTATCAACCGCTCTCATTAACCGATAGCCATCCCGTAATTTTCCGCGATGCAATCAGGGAACAAGCAGTAAAATTCGGTTTCCACTTTAAATAGAACCACACCCGCCATGCTAATGACCAAAGAAACGAAGCCGCGCCAGAGAAAAAGCCCCAACCGGAGTGTTCGCTCCGGAAGGGTTGCGCGTAGCGGCAACGACGAGCCGGCTCCGGCGCCCATGGCCCAGCGCGAACCGGAAAAACCGTCCTCCCCCGGGCGGGGTCGACGCGCTACGCCCGCGTCCGACTATCCGGAAGCCACCGAGCGAAGCAGCATTAATATTTATCTCCAGGAAATCGGCAAGATACCCCTGTTGAAGCCGCATGAGGAAGTCACACTGGCCGCCAGAATCAAAAAAGGCGACAAAGAGGCACGAGACCTCATGATTAAATCAAATCTGCGGCTGGTCGTCAAAATTGCCCACGACTACAATAATTTCGGGCTTCCGCTGGTTGACCTGATCAGCGAAGGCAATATTGGCCTGATTAAGGCAGTGGAACGTTTTGATCCGCAAAAGGGAGGTAAACTCAGCACTTATGCGGCCTGGTGGATCAAGCAGTCCATCAAGCGCGCGCTTGCCAACCAGAGCAAAACCATCCGTTTGCCGGTTCACCTGGTCGACAAAATCGCCCGCATGCGCAAGATGATCATGCAGTTGACCGAAGAACTGGGACGCGAACCCACCGACGACGAAATCGCCGAAGAGATGCAGATGCCGGTCAACAAGGTGGCCCACCTTAAGACCGTCAGCGTCCGCCCAACCTCGCTGGACGCTCCCATCGGTGACGGAGACGACACCAATTTCGGGGAACTGGTGGGCGACGAGAACGCCCCCACTCCCTACGAAACCTTGAACGATAAATCGATTCGCAGCGATGTCGCCGACATGCTCAATCGTCTGGATGCACGGGAAGCGAAAATCATTGATCTCCGCTTCGGATTGAGCGGCGAACCCCCGCTTACGCTGGAGGAGGTCGGCCAGGAATTCAACATTACCCGCGAACGGGTTCGCCAGCTGCAGAACATCGCCCTCTCCAAAATGCATAAAGCCATGGGGAACATCGAAAAGCAACGGACTTCTGAGGAGATTGCCGAAGAAAATCGCGAACGTCAGCGCATGCAGGTATTACGGGACTTTTTTCAGAAACAGGCTAAGGAAGAAACCTCCTGACCGGAAGTAGTCAGAACGGGTTTACCGTCCAAACGCAGCCCCCCGTTCAACTCCAAACGTTAGGTTTGAGTCTCAGATTTCCGGCAGTAAAAGCCCACCTATGCGGCATTGGGTCGTCGTGTGATCCATTCCAACCGGAATTGGCGAATTCCTGGAAGCAATGAAGGAATTATCCAGAATGCCACTCATATAAAGCGTGTTGTCGGAATTTGCATTGTTCCGGCGGCCTGTGAGTGCTTCCGCTGACGACGGAAAAAATCTCACAAAGGCACTAAGGCACTAAGGTTTTCTTTGTGTGCTTTGCGCCTCCGTGAGAGAAAAAGAATCTTTGTTTTTTGCCTACGACGGAGTCGACGCCTTTGCAGGCGTTCCTACGACATGGGCTCATAACCGAGTGCCATTCGACTTATCCCGTAAAGGCACGGAATCATGCCCCGAAAAACGTTCTGGCTGCAGATAATCCTGCCGCCACAAACTGGAAAATCCCTTACTGTCCGATCTGGAATCGCGCAAAACGCGAAACCACAATATTCTCACCCAACTTGGCGACAGCTGACTTAATCAATTCGTTCACCGTCTGATCCGGGTTCTTAACGAAGGGCTGATCCAAGAGGCAGGCGGTGGCATAGTATTTTTCCAGCTTCCCTTCGACGATCTTTTCGATGGCGTGAGCCGGCTTGCCTTCTGCCTGGGCGGCGGCGATTTCCCGTTCGGATTTCAGAATCTCCTCCGGCACTTCCTCACGGCGCACACAGGATGGACTGGAGGCCGCGATATGCAGGCAAATATCGCGAGCCAGGCTCTTAAAGTCATCCGTCTTGGCCACGAAATCGGTTTCACAATTGATCTCGATCATGACCCCAACCTTGCCGCCGACGTGAATATAGGTCTCGATCAGGCCTTCCTGAGTCGAGCGACCGGCCTTCTTGTCAGCCGAGGCGATGCCCTTCTTTCGGAGAATCGTCGATGCCTCCTCCAAATCGCCACCGGCTTCCACCAGTGCTTTCTTGCAATCCATCAATCCGGCGCCGGTCTTTTTCCGAAGCTCGGCCACCACTTTCGCGCTAATTTCTGTACTCATGTCAAAACTGCTTGCGGGTACGGGTTGTTCTTTGAATTTAAATGGCGCACTAGGCCGCACCTACTCCTTGGACTCGCGCGGAGCTTCTTCAGGCGCTGCGTCTTCCTTCGCCGGCTCCGGTGCTTTTTCCTTCTCTGGTTCAGGTGCTTTTTCCTTCTCTGGTTCAGGTGCTTTTTCCTTCGCCGGTTCAGGTGTCTTTTCCTGCTCGACGGGAGCAGGAGCTTCCTTGCGCGAATCCGAGAGAGCTTCACCTTCGATGGTCACTTCGCCCGCC
>PXBO01000105.1 GCA_003566885.1 Opitutia bacterium
CCTCGTTGGTCATGTTGAGAATCCGGGCCATTTGGCTCGTTCCCAGGGATTCCCCTTCCATCAAAAGTTTTAATACCGAGTTCATATGGCGCAATTCTCCAAACCCCGCCTTATAGGGCATCAATTTGCAAATCTCAAATAAAGTTTTTTGCCATTCCTCCGCCCGTCCTTCCGAAAATGCCTTGGCACAAACGGGGATTCGGCTGATAATGTCCGATTCCTAGCGCCAAACCAGGAGTATATCCATGTTCGAGTCCTTAACCGAAAAACTGAGCCACACCCTCCGCAACCTGCGCGGAGGCGGACGCCTGACCGAAGACAACATGGCGGAGGCCCTCAAGGAGGTCCGCACCGCCCTGCTCTCCGCCGACGTCCACTTCAAGGTCGCCCGCGAATTCATTGAGCGCGTCAAGACCGAGTGCGCCGGCCAGGAGGTCATCAAGTCGGTCTCCCCCGGCCAGCAGGTGGTCAAGATCATCAACGACGAACTCACCCGCCTGCTCGGCGAAGGGGCCAACGAACTGGTCGCCAAACGCCCCCTGAAAATCATGCTGGTGGGCCTGCACGGTTCCGGTAAAACCACCTCCACCGCCAAGCTGGGACGCTTTCTCACCAAAAAGGAATACAAACCGCTCTTGGTCGGCTGCGACGTTTACCGTCCGGCCGCGATCGATCAACTGGAAGCGCTCGCCCGGCAGGAATCGCTCGCCTTCTACGGCGACCGGGCCACCAAAGACGTTTCCCGTATCGGCCGCGACGCCCTGAAACGGGCTTCCGCCGAAGGCGCCGACGCCATTCTCTTCGACACCGCCGGCCGCCTGCAAATCGATGAGGACCTGATCGAGGAAATCAAGAAGCTCCGCAAGGAGGTCCAGCCCGACGAAGTCCTGCTGGTCGCCGACAGCGCGCTCGGACAGGAAGCGGTCAACGTCGCCCGCCACTTCCACGAGGCCGTGCAGCTTACCGGCATCATCATGACCAAGCTCGACGGCGACGCCCGGGGCGGCGCCGCGCTGTCCATGAAGGCCATCACCGAGGTGCCGATCAAATTCGCCGGCACCGGGGAGAAGCCGGGCGACTTCGAGACCTTTCACCCCGACCGCATGGCCTCCCGCATCCTCGGGATGGGCGACGTCGTTTCCCTGGTCGAACGGGCCCAGGAAACCATCGACCAGGCCGAGGCGGAAAAGATGGCCGAGAAGATGCGCAAGGCCGACTTCAACCTGGAGGACTTCCTGGCCCAACTCCGGCAGGTAAAAAAGCTCGGCTCCATGGAGTCCATCCTCGGCATGCTTCCCGGCATGAGCGGGGTCAAGATCGGCGATAAGGAAACGGCGAAGTTCGGCCGCACCGAAGCGATCATTCTCTCCATGACCCCGCGCGAGCGCCGCAACCCGAACCTGCTGAACGGCAGTCGCCGGATGCGCATCGCCAACGGTTCGGGCACCAAGGTGAGCGACGTCAACCAACTCCTGAAACAATTCACCCAGATGCGCAAAATGATGAAATCCATGAAGGGCAAAAAGGGCAAAAAAATGATGCGCAGCTTGCAGGCCCAAATGGGAGAAGGCGGCGGTATGCCCAAACTTCCCGGCATGTGATGAACCTCGAAGACAACTGGGATGACGTGGTGGGGAAGGCCGCGAGGGGTCTGGGCAAAAACGCCGGAACGCTCGCCGCCGAAAGCGGACTGGACCGCCAAAAAATCGCCGCCCTTTTGGAGGGCCGGCTCGACGAAGAATCCCTTTTGCGGGTCGCGCCGGCGCTGCGCCTCGATCCCGCCTCACTCCTGGCGCTGGCGCGCGGCGAGTACCATCCACGCCTCTCTCCGCCCGAGGGCTTGATCCCCTTCGACTTCCCCTTTCCCGTTCCCGGATACGCGGAAATGCGGGTCAACGCCTACCTCGTGCACGCCTCCGGCGACCCCGACACCCTGGTTTTCGACTGCGGAGGTCGGCCCGCCGCCATCGCCGCCGCTTTGCGCGACCACCACCTTCGGGCCGCCGCTCTCTTTCTCACTCACACCCACCGCGACCACACCGCCGGTATCGACGTCCTGCGGGAAGACACCGGAGCCACCCTGTACACCCCCGCCGGCGAACCTTACCCCGGCGCAACACCCGTAAGCCCCGGCGACACCCTCAGCTTCGGCCCGCTTAAGGTTTCAGTCCGCGACACCTCGGGCCACTCTCCCGGCGGAACCACCTACGTGATCGACGGCGCCGCCCAACCGCTGGCCATCGTCGGCGACGCCCTTTTCGCCGGTTCCGCCGGCGGCGCGCCCAACAACTGGGAAGACGCCCTCGACCGTATCCGCAAACAAATCCTCTCCCTCCCCGACTCCACCATCCTGTGCCCGGGCCACGGCCCTATCACCAGCGTCGCCCGGGAAAAAAAACAGAATCCCCTCTTCCCCGAAACCGGCTCTTGTTAATATATGTGGCGCGCGGGTCCGCGTCGAAAATGTGGCGTCCGCGCTTGCGCGAGCCCGCCTCAGCGAAGGCGTTCGCAAGCGAACACGCCACATTGGTTTCCGAAAGCCTGATGACGCACGGCCTACTCACCGAATCTCCGGGGTAGGACACCCCCCCCAAGAGATTTCATCGATCGCCCTCGTCGCCTTCCTCGCTCGCCTCGCTGAGGTAGAGCAGGGAAATGCATTCGCTGAGGTGTTCGCGGGGGACACAAAGGTCGCTTTCCATGGGATTCTTCTGACCGAACATCCCGTGGCCGGCGTGGCCCAGCCAGTGCTGATCCCGCTCCACACTGGCGGGAAACCCGGCGCTTTCCAGAAACCCCCGCATGATCTGCAGGCGATCCGCCGTTTCCGAATGCAGCAGGTACCACCCGCTCCGGTCCTTTTCCGGGACGATGTACCGGGTCTGACGCCACATAAAAAACAGGGTGCGAAAGGAAATCGCAAAAGCGTCCGGGGTCTTGACCAGCGCTTCCACCACTTCGTCCAGTCCCCACCAGCGCAAACCCGCCACCTCCGCCGGATCGGGTTTGAATGCGGTCCGTCCCGAAATTTTCTCCACGTAAAGCTGCACCCATTCCTGTTCGGTAAGCTCGTTCGCCTCCAGATGCAGAACCGGCGCCGGATCGACGCAGCGATAGCCGATTTCCTCCTCCGCCTCGCGAACCACGGCCTCATCGTACCCCTGACCCGCCGTCACATGCCCCGACGCCGACGAATCCCAGCACCCCGGCCAGGAGGCCTTGGAATCCGAACGTTTCTGCAAGAGAATCCGATCCCCTTCCCCCACCAGGAACAAATGCACCGCCCGGTGCGGATGGCCGCGGGCATGCACTTCGCGCCGCGACGCCTGCCCGACCACCCGGTCGTTCTCATCCACAATGTCCAGCGGCTCCTCGGATTGATCCCCCGAAGAACCTGAAATACGCATAGGATCAGCCATAAGTCTTTGCCTGAACTATGCCGCGTATCCGACCGAGGTCGAATCAAGTCTGCGATTATATTCCATGCAGAACCATCACAACTTGAGCCGCCGCGAGACGCAGATTATGGACCTGCTTTACGCCGAGGGCGAATTGACCGTAAACGGGATCAGGGAACGGCCGAGGAACCTGGAGGGCAAGGCTCCGCCCTTGCCGCCGGAGCGACGAAAAAGCGACCAAAACGACTGCCACGGTTAAGGTTCTTTTTCTCTCACCGAGGCACCGGGCACACAAAGAATACCTCCGTGCCTTGGCGCCTTAGTGAGAATGGCACGGATAAGCCCCATTCGACGGAGCCGATACAAAGAAGTCTATTCTGGAGGGCGCGGTTCCACCCTGCTCCTTACACGCTTCTGGTCTCGTCACAGGCGGGACACGTTGAGAAAAGTTCGAATAACACTCATTTAAGAAATCCCTGACCACGAAATACGCGAAATGCACGAAATATTGGCGGGCGGGATGCCCGCGTTGCCAGGTCGGCGGCCGGGTGAAACAGGCGTTCCTGCCTGTGCTGGAAGACCGGTTCCCGGTTCGGGGGTCACTGGCCTTCGGCGTTGTCGCTTTGCACGGAACAACGTCGGGTTTGCTTCCGTTTCGTGTATTTCGAGTGTTTCGTGGTTGGATACAGAGTACCGTTGGGACTGAAAACAAGCTCGCCTTTCCTTCGCAAATTCGCCGATCGCTGCGTCCCATGTACTCGTTCCGTTCGTCTGCATGTGAGGGCGGAAATACGTGTAAGGTGCAGGTTCCACCCGCGCCGCCGGTACGGGCTGGGAGGAAAAAGACGGTACTCACGCTCGCTTCGCTCAAGACGCAAAGACGCCAAGGATAAGAAAAGATATACCGGTCGAATCGAGAACTCACAATCCATGCCTTTCTTTGCGTGCTCCGCGCCTCCGCGTGAGAAAACCCACTATTTGTCGGTATCGACGCCTTTGCAGGCGTTGCTACGACATGGGCTCTTGTCCGAGCGCCATTCGATTAAGACCTGGAAACAGGCTCGTTCACCAAACCGGTATCGGTGATGCGGCTGGATTCCTGATACGTTTCGTAGTCGGCGTTGACCCCCCACAAGTCGTTATCCGCTCCTGAAAGAACGTTCTCCGCCGCCAGCGCGCCCATGAGAACGGAATGATCCTGATTGTTGTACTTGAAGGCGCCGTAACGCCCGATCACCTGAAGGCCCTCGACGCTCCGCAAATACGCTTCCACCGGCGCCAGGGCGTCGCGATAGCCACGTCTGTAAACCGGATAACACTTGGGAATCCGCACCACATGGCCTCGCCGTACCCGCTCCGGATCCGTCACCAGCCCGGTTCTTAACAGCTCCGTTTTCGCCCGCGCGACGAGCGCCTCATCTTCCTCCGCCCACAGCGTTTCGTCATCGTTGCACCAATACTCCATGGCGAGAATCGTGTTGGGAGAGTCTCCGTAAAGTTCCGGCGCCCAGTTCCGGAAGTTCGTGATTCGACCGGTAAGCAAATCCGGACTGTGCACGTACAACCAGTTGTCCCGGCACACGTCACCGGAAGCCACTTCCAGATAAACCAGGATGGTGTTGCGAAACGTCAAACGCCGGCAGGCGGCGGTCACCGCCTCCGGCGCTTCCGGCAACCGGGCGACCAGGGCCGTCAGCGGCATGGAGGAAATCACTTCGTCGTACGGCCGAAAGCCCTCCTCCGGAAGATCGATCCCGGTCACTCGCCCGTTTTCGGTCACCACCCTTCCCACCGGCGTTCGCAGTCGCACCGCGCCACCGCCTCGCCTCACGGCCTCGGCCATCCGCTCGTAAACCATGCCGGTGCCTCCAATGGGATACGCGAACCGGTCCACCAGCGTCGCATGGGCGTTCGAACCCGAAAAAGCCGCGTTCTTGAGCGCCTCGAACAGGGAAAACTTCTTTATCCGTTGCGCGGCGAAGTCCGCGTCCAATTCGTCGCAGCCGATCCCCCAAAGCTTTTCGCTGTAGCTCTTGAAAAAAATCTCGAAAAGCCGCCGGCCGAACCGCCGTGTCACCCATGCCTCGAAATTCCCCTCCTCCTTAGTCGGACGCACCCATTCCCGCGCGTAGGCCGTCAGACACCGCCCAGCCTCCATCGGGCCGAGTTTGCGCAATGCCTCACCCGCCTGCAACGGGTAATGGAAGTAGGTACGCCGGTACAGGATCCGCGTCAGGCGGTCCACCATTCGGTAATCGTCGCCCACCACCTCCAGCCAAAGCTCGTTCACCCGACGGTCCCGACTGAAAAACCGGTGCGGCCCGAGATCCACCGTCTGCCCCCATAGCTTCATCGATCTGGCCAGCCCGCCCACCGCGTCCGACGCCTCGAAGACTTCCACCGAAATCCCGGCTTTCGCCAACTGATACGCCGCCGTCATTCCCGCCGGCCCCGCCCCGATCACCGCGACTCGTTTGTCACTATCAGGAGAAACGTTCACGAGCCATCCCTCCCGTTTTTCGCTTCGTCCCACTCCACTTTCAGCAACCGAAACCGCGACTCCCCGTCGTGGAGTTCGTCGGCGGTCGTAAATCCGAGGAAAGCCGTCTGAAACCCTTCCCGGTAGACCTTTCGTCGCGGACCGGCAAACGTGATCTCCACGCCCTCCGGGGTTTCCTCGATAGATTCCCGCTCGAGGAACTCCACCCCCACCTTGGCCCGAATGATTTCATAATCTCCGGACGCCACCTCCGCTGCTTCCGCCGGAGCCACCGTAAGGGTGAGGCGCTCCAACGGCGGAACGAAAAGCGCCGCCGCCGCGGTCGTCCGACCCGACTGTAAATTCCAACCGTGCAGATGCAACCAAGGCCAGCCCGGCTCTGCCGAATCGCCGATCCGATAACCGTTACTGTGATGCCGAACCTCCATCGCCGATGAATCGAGGACGGACCGGGCCGCGACCTGCTCAGCCGTCAGCACCGAACGCCCGCCCCGCATGTCGTCCGCGACCCGAAGCGTCCCCACCTGCCAGCCCCACCAAACCAAAAAGAAAGCGCAGAACACCATCGCGGTCCGGCCTTCGTGACGAAATCGTCCGCGCACATAGCGCATTACGATGAACAGAAACGCCCCCACGACCGCGCCGAACGCCGGTCCGAAATCGAGCAGGTAACGCGACGACATCACCGGCACGCGCAAATAAAAAACGAACAGACCCGTCGCCGCGACCGCCGACCACAACGCCAGCATCCCGATTTCCGACCGCGCCGCACCTCCCCGGGACCGCGGGCATCCTGCCCGCCCTTTCGTCGCATAGTCGGACCGCGGGCATCCTGCCCGCTCCTCTGCGGGCGAGACGCCCGCGCTCCCATCCTCTCCTTCACCCTTCCTCCTTCTTCCTTCTACCCTCCACCAGATCCCCCATCCCCAGGCGATGCCCAGCATCAAAAGGTAACTTAGATCGTAAGTCGTAAAGTAATACTCGCGCCAACGATGGGTCGCCGACTGCCCCGGAAGGATATCCTCCGCGAAACTGTCGAAGCCGTTGAAACGGTTTCCCCCAAAGAACAATCCGCCGGCCAACTCCCGTGCGGCGGAAACCGGCGGCTCCGAAGTAAACGGAGCTTCGAACCGGGTGGCAAAACGCATCGGATCGATTCCGTTCAAGTTTATCGTATGCCCGAACTCCATCGCCGAACCAAAGCGGTCGTGATTCGAAACCAGCAACAACCCGATGGCGAAAGCAAAAGCCCCGGCGCCCAACGCCAATTTACCCAACGGCCATCTCCAGTGCCAGGCCCACAGTCCCGCCGTTAATACGGTCGCCCCTCCATAGAACACCAGTGTCGGACGAACGAACGCCGCAAGACCGGCGATCAAACAAAGCGCCAGATAGCCGGCCAGCGAAGGTTTGCGCACAAAAAGAACGAGTCCGGCCAGCAGCGCGACACCCGTCAGGTACGCGTAGGCCGCCGCTTCCTCATAGACCAGAAACCGCGTTCGGCAAAGCCCGAGAAACGGGGGAAACAACATCAAAAGGAATGCGAAACACACTCCTTCGGGATATTGCTTCCAATACGCTCCAACAGCCGCGCCCCTTGGCGGCACGGCGAAAACCGCAATCACAAGGAAAAACACCGCGACCACCGCGATGCCGAAGGCGATCCGATCCGGAAACGGTCCCGACCCCGTCCACTCGGTCACCGCCTCGAAGGGCAACCGCCAAAGCGGCGCCCCGAGCCCCCACACCTGCTGCACACCCCCGTTTGCCCAGGCGAGGTCCCAGGCCACGTCCCCCGGGTGCTCCGACAAAGCCACCCGGCCTTCCAAAAACGCCTGCGTCTGCCACCGGTAACCCAGGCTATCCGAATAAAGATGCTCCAAATCCACCACCAAACCGGTGCCGACCAACACCCCGGCCGCCAACACCAGGGAAAAGTAAAGAATCGCAAAAGGTTTCAACATCGGAGGGAGGTATGATTGAGGTTGTAATTTCTCGCGCAGGGACGCGGAGACGCAGAGAGGAGGATACAGTTATCGGTTATCGGATGTCTGAATAGCCGCAACGAGGACCGGGGCAGCAAAGGAAGGCTCTCGTCGCTTTCCCAAACCTCCGCGCCCCCGCGTCTCCGCGCGAGTAGTTTTGATAAATCAAACGAACACATACCATCGGTACCAAGAAAAATTCCAGATCAACGCCGCACCCACCGCCGCCGCCTTGACCACATTCCTTTCCACCAAATCCCTCATCTCCACACTCATCCCAGCAGGTCCCAACACACCACCCCAGTCCCCTCGCCCCACGCCCCACACCCTTCTTCCCACGCCCCCCGTCCCTCGCCCCGCCTTCCACGTCCCACTCCATCGTGACAACCCGTAAATCACCACCGACTGAATTCCGTACGCCGCCACCAGGGTCACCACCACGAACTCCACCACCGGCCAGCCTCCGTCGTTCGCATCGGCAAAAGCCCAGTTCCGGTTCAGGCCGAAACTCACCAGCATGCCGAAGGTCACGGACACCATGCTGGCCTGCACCCTCCAGTCATTGCGCACATAACGGAGAAAGCCATTGTAGCCTAAAAAGTCCACCGCGGCGGCGATACCTCCCGCCACCAGAAACCGCAAGAACTGTTCACTCAAATCCATCATCCTTCATTCCGCTCCCCGTAGCGAATTTCGCAAAAATTTCGATTCCACATCCTCTTCGTATTTCAAATGTGTTATTCCGAATTAAGCGAAGCGTTGCGCCATCGCACCCTTTCCAACACAAACGGCGGTCGCCGGTCATAATCGTCGCCTATTACGAACGCGATCGACGCCATCTGCATGCCTTGCCGGTAGGCGTTTCGTCGCGGCCCGGCAAACCTCAACCGCTTGCCGGTCGCGGTGTCCTCCAACGTTTCAAGCGTCAAATGCTCTCGGCCGATCTTCGCCCGGATACGCCGGAAGTCTTCATCGGCCACCGCTTCTCCTTCGGCTGCGGCGACGTCCAGAATAAGGAATTCGGGATCGTCAACGAAAACGATCACCACCGATTCCGTTCGTCCGTCACGGTCCCATCCCCGGCCGTTGTATCCGATCCCCCCGTACCCGCGGCTTTCGTCCGCGACATACTCCTCCGGAAGAGACGGCAAATCCGACGGCGACGTTGCACGGGGTGTGGCACGCAGCGCCTGCTCCCGGTCGAACACGGCGGTCCGGGGAAAATAACTTTCCGCCGTCGCCACCTCCCAGGTCCACCAAACCACGACCGCTCCCGCCAGGACTCCCCCCCAAAGGCGACCTGTGGCGACCGAGTTCACCTCGGGAGATCCCGGCACCGACCCCGGTGACAACGCCTTCGTCGCGTTTCTTCGCGAATCGACCGCAACTCCACCCCGCAAAACCTCCGCCAGTCCCCAGATCGCTCCCGCCATGGCGACCGCGAACGCGGGACCGAAATCGAGCGAATAACGCGACGACAACCCGAAGAGATTCAAATAGAACCCGGCCAGCGGTACCGCGGCCAAAAGGGACCAAATACCGGCGAATGTCACGACCGCAGGTCGGAGATCATCCATTAAGCCAGAGGAATATCCTGGAGGGCGGTGCTCCCGCGCCGCCGCGGGAGCACTTTCGGACGGAATTCCGGTCGATCCCGTGGCGACACCGCGACGCAGACGGAGCAACGTCCACCCCGCCAGAGCCCAACCGATCAATGCCATGACCAAGTACGAAACGTTGAACACACTGAAATAGAAATGACGCCAACGAATCGTCTCGGACTGCCACGCCACCACTCCCGGCTCATGTACGGCGAACCCGTTCAACTCCTTGACAAAAAACAGAGCCCCGAACAACTCCTTCGCCGCGGACCACAACGGTTCGTTCGCGTAGGGCGCGCCGAAACGCGTCGTGTAAACCTCTCCGCCGGTCATGTTCAAAGCGTGCCCGAACTCGAAGCCCGATCCGAAACGCAGCCAGTTGGTGTAAAACAGCAAAGCGCCCCCGACTCCGAACGCGGCGGCGCCCGTGATGGACCGCATCCAGGACCATTTCAGGAAACGCGTCAGAACCAATGCGAGGGCGACCGACGCGAAGCCGTACGCCAGCATGGTCGGACGAATGAAGCCGATGAATCCGGCGGCCAGACAGAGCAAGACATACAGACCGAATCTCGGCCGGAAATACAACGCAACAAGTCCGGCAAACAAGAGCACGCTATACAGGTAACCGTACGCCACGACCTCCTCGTACACGTTGAACGGCCCCCGGGACATGCTGAGCAAGGGCGGAAAGAAAAGGAGGAGCAACACCACGAGCAAATTCCCGGGGCGAGCGCGCACTCCGTCGATCCAGGCGCCGATGGTTCGGGTGTCAGGACCGACTGTGAAAATCCGCAACAACAAAAACCCGGTCAGCAGGATCGCCAGCGCGAGCACCAGTCGATCCGGAAAAGCCGGTTGCCCCGCCACCCGCGCCGCGGCTTCGAACGGAAGCCGAATCGCCGGCACTCCGAGTCCCCAGACGTGCTGAACGCTCCCTTCCGCCCACGCCATATCGTGCTGGATTTCGGCGGGAGAATAAGACAGCGCCACCCGCCCCTCCAGGAACGCCTCCGTCTGCTGACGGAAGGGCGTGCTCGGCGAATACCAATGCCCCCAATCGGCGATCAACCCCGTCCCAACGACGAACGCCAACGCAAAGACAGCGGAAAAGTATAAGAGTAACAATCGAAGGGCCATAGGGAATATCTTTCAAAAATTACGGGTATAGGAGCTCCGGAGCAATGGATTTTTCTCGCGCAGGGACGCAGAGACGCGGAGATGAAGCAGAAAGTAATACCTCAGCGCCTCTGTGCCTCCGCGCGATTTTCCTCCCATTCGATACCCAACAGGCGAAACTTCGAATTGGCATCAATTAGTGTTTCGGCCGACATGAAACCGAGAAAACAGATTTGCATTCCATTCCGGTATCTACGGCTCCGCGGACCGTCGAACACGATCTCCATACCCTCGGCCGTCTCGCGCATACCGATCCGTTCGAGGAACTCCAGCCCGATCTTGGCGCGTATGATTTCATAATCCTCCGGTTCCAACGTCACCCCCTCCGCCGGGCCGACTTCGAGAGTCAGTTGATCCACGGACGGCACGAACAGCTTCACCAAGGACCGGGCGTCGCCCGTCCGCAGGTCCCACCCGGTCAAATGAAGCCAGGGCCAGCCGTCCTCCGGCGAGTCGCCCACCCGGTAACCGTTACTCTCGTGTACCGGCCGGTCCGCCGAGGAAATCGAATTTCCCGCGCCAGGCAACTCCTCCCGGGAAATCACGTTCCTGGCCGCGGCCACCTCTTCCGCCCCGGACGTCGCCACGACCTGCCATCCCCACCACAAACCGAACGCAACGAACAACCCCGCGGCAACCCGTGCTTCCGATTTGATCAACGCACGCAACCCCATTGCCGCAAGCATCACCGCCCCGGCCAGCCCCACCGCAAAAGCGGGCCCGAAATCCAAAAAGTAACGCGAGGTAATGAACGGCGTTCGCAAATAAAGGACGAATAACGCCAACGCCGGAACCACCGACCACACCAGCATAACGGACAATTCGATCCGCTTGTCCACCTCCCCTCCGCCAGCCGAAGCCCGAAGTTCCTTCCCTTCGGAAACTCGCAATTCGTCGAGGCGTGCTTTAGCCGCCGACAAAAAGCGTCCAAAAACCGTGAGCCGACCAGGATTCCGACCGTTTTTAATGCCGCGTACTCCGGCAACCCCAGGCCTCCCGGCAACCAACCACCACAGACCTCCGCCCCACAAGACCAGGAGCATCAATGCATAACTCAAGTCATAAGTCCTGAAGTAATATTCCCGCCACCTATGCGTGGAGGATTGTCCGGGAAAGAAGTCCTCTTCAAACCAGTCGTATCCGTTAAAACGATTTCCCGCGACAAAGAGACTCGCTCCCAGGTCACGCGAAGCCGATAGCACCGGCTCCGAAGTGTAGGGCGCCTCAAAGCGTGAAGCGAATCCCATGGTATCGACCGTGTGCAAATTCAGCCGGTGACCAAACTCCAGGCCCGATCCGAAACGATGCACATTGCTCCCGAAAACCATCAACCCGCCGCAGGCGAAAACGAACAACCCCAGCCCCAAGCGCCATGACGGCCAACGAATCCAAACCACATACGCCCCCACGGTCATCACCGATACGATCGAATAAAACGCCAATGTCGGACGCACGAACGGCGCCAAACCGGCGAAAAGACAAAGCAATAGGAACCCCCAGAATCGCGGCCTTCGGACAAACACGAGCGTACCCAGAAACAACCCGATTCCCGCCAAATAACCGTAGGCGACCGCCTCCTCGTAAACCCAAAACCGGTAGCTGCACAGACTTAGAAACGGAGGAAAGAGCACCAGGATCAACGCTCCGACGATCCCTTCCGGGTTCCCGGTCAAGATGCCCCGCAAATTCATTCCTCCCGGATTGGCTGACGCCTTGGACCCCGTCGTGTCATCCGGCCTTCGCCGGATGACGGGGACCGCCATCAATGCGATCACCGCATAAAACACCAGCACCATCGCCACCGCCAAAGCAAAACGGTCCGGAAACGCCGGTTGCCCGATCATCCCGGCCCCAAACTCAAACGGCAACCGCCACGCCGGCGCTCCCAGCCCCCACACCTGCTGCACTTTCCCCCGTGCCCAAGCCTGATCCCAATCGATCTCAGCCGGATTGTCCGCTAACGCCACCCGCCCCTCCAAAAACGCGTTCGTCTGCAAGCGATACCCCTGATGCTCCGCATACCACCTTCCCCATTCCAGCACCAACCCCGTCCCCACCAGCACTCCAAATACCAGAATGGCGGAAAAATATGCGATGAACGCAGACCTCATGTTCTCATTTTCGTTATCGGTTATTCCCGGATTCCTCTGTTGGCCACTTCGCCGCCGCCACCTTTTCCGGAACCATCCGTCCATTGTTCGAAGCCTCGGACGCATCCTCGTGGTACTCCGCGTCGGTGTTCACACACCAGGGATCACGCTTGTCTCCAGATAATCGCCTTGCGGCTATGATCGCGGTCAACATCGAGTGATCCTGGTTGTTGTACTTGTGCATGCCGTTGCGTCCGGCCACCTGGAGGTTTTCGAGCGTCGCCAGCCCATCGCGAATCGTCCGCACATTGTCACGGTAGGCGCCATCGTACACCGGATACGCTTTTTCCATTTTCACGACACAGGCGTCGATCACGTCATCGGCACGCGCCAGTCCGATATTCGCGATTTCGGATTTCGCCAGACCGATCAATTCCTCATCCTCCATCTCCCAAAGCTCGTCGCCACTCCCGCAAAAGTACTCGAGCCCCAGACAAGTCACGCCCGGGCGTGACACCATTTCAGGGCTCCAGTTATTGAAGTTTTGTACCCGTCCGACCTTCACGCCCGGATCGTGAATGTAGATCCAGTTGTCGGAGAACAACCCCTCCGCTTCGACCATCAGGGCAACCGTCACGAAGTCCCGGTATCTCAACCGCCACGCCGCTTCTTCAACCTTCTCCCCCAATCCGGGCCTCAAGGCCAGGATGCAGTCCCGCAGCGGCATCGAAAGAATAACCTCGTCGACAACCCAGACCTCTTCTTCACCTGCGCCGTCGAGCGTTCGAACGAAATCCACGCGTTTTCCAGTTCGGTGAATCTCGATCACTCTTCGCCCCATATGAACGGGAATTCCGGATTCGGCGAGATCGTCGCGAGTCTTTTCCCACATCATTCCCGGCCCCAGCCTCGGGTACTGGAACTCATCGATCAGCGTTTTGATAACCCCGTCGTTCGAACGCTTCCGCAGCGGATTCCCCAGCAACGCCTCCTTAAGCGACAGACCCTTGATTCGCTGCCCTGCCCAGTCGGCGCTGATCTCCGAGCACGGCATACCCCAGACCTTTTCGGTGTAGGTCTTGAAGAAAATCCGAAAAAGCTTTCCACCGAAGCGATTCGTCACCCAGTCCTCGAACGTCCTCTCCGGCCGCACCGGAAACACGCGCCGCCACAAATAGCTGGCCACGCATACGCAACTCGTTAAAACCCCCAACGTGCGCAAAGCGCTGATCGGACGAAGGGGATAGTCGAAAAACGATCCACGGTAAAAGATACGCGACTGACGCCGAACACTTAGGAAGTCGCCCGGCAAGCGATCCTTCCACCAGCGGACGATCTCCGGATTCTTGCTGAAAAACCGGTGCCCGCCAATATCGAAACGATAGTCCTTGTAACGTACCGTGCGGGCAATTCCGCCGACATACTCCTCATCAGCTTCGAGGACCATAACATCATTCTCGGAGCCCACAAGCTCCGCCGCCGCCGTCAACCCCGCCGGCCCCGCACCTACGATAACGATTCTCTTTTTATTCACCATAGAGCAACCTAGAAAGCAAATTCATTGGAACATCAAAAAAACCGTCCCCTGGAGGGAACTGTGCCGCCGCACTGCAAATCGCTTCCCTCCCACAAAACAGTCCACTGGAGGGCACGGCTCCGCCCGTGCCGCCGCACAGCGGAAAAGTCATCAGCCGATGGCTTCCAACCAGAATCTTCTTTGTGATCTCTGTGATCTTTGTGGCTATCCAAACATCCGAATAACATTTAACCGCCCCCCTCCGCGTCTCTGCGTCTCCGCGCGAGAACCTCTCCCATTCCATTCCCTCTTTCATAATTCATAATTCATACTTTCCCACGCTTCCAACGAGAACCTTTCCCATCAAAACAGCACGAACCGTTTCGGGGAGTGACGAAGCAAAAACCTAAGGTGACGCCAACCATCGCTCCACGTATTCAAATGCGGCGGATGGTCCCGTCCATCCACCCGCAAGGTCACCGGAACCTGACCGACCCTCAACCCCGCCAATTCCGCCTTGGCGATCATCTCCGACGCAAATTCCATTCCCGGCATCGAAAGATTCAGCTCCAAAATCGCATCCCGCCGGAATCCCCGAATCCCACAATGAAAATCCATCACCTTGCTCTGAAAAAGCCTTCGCCCCAACCAGGACAAAACCGGATTTCCCACCCACCGATGAAGAAACGGCATCGCCCCCTTTTCAATCAGCCCTCCACCCCGCGGCATCCGACACCCAATTACCAAATCGTCCCCCTCCAGAAGCCGATCCAAAAATCGCGGCATTTCACGAAAATCATAACTCATGTCGCTGTCCGCCATAACCACATACCGCCCACGCGCCTCACGAACACCCTCCATAATCGAATTCCCATACCCCCGATTCACCACCCGAACCACCCGCGCCCCGGCCTCCTCCGAAATCTCCACCGATCCATCCTCACTCCCATTATCCGCCACAACCACCTCCCCCTCGATCCCCGCCTCCTCGATGGCCAATAAACATTCCTCAACACACTCTCGAATCGTCACCGCCTCGTTCAAACAAGGTAATACGAAACTGAGTTTGATTTTATCTTCGAAGCACATCCTTTAATAATTTCGGTTTCAAATGTTAAATCTGCAATTTCGAATCAGTCGAAGGCTCCCTCCACCGCACTCTCAACAAGCGAAACCGCGACCAACCCTCGTGCAATTCCTCCGCGGTCATTAACCCAATAAACACCACCTGAATCCCGCTCTGATAGCGCTTACGTTCAGGTCCAGAAAAACGTAAAATCATCCCCTCTTCCGTGGGAGTCATGCTCTCCAATTCCAGAAACTCGAGCGCGACTTTCGCGCGGATTACCTCATAATCTTCCGGCGGTAACTCCACTCCCCTCATCGGCGCAACCGTCAGCTCCAGGAAATCCGGGTCTTCAACAAACAATGCGATCGACGCTCGGGTATCTCCAGAATGAGAATCCCATCCCGAACCGTTGTGTTGGGCGACCCTATTCACAGGGGGTGTTCCCACCTCGTAAAACTCCGGCATATCGCCGTATTCCGGCGGCGGGCGATCCATCCGCACAAGCATCTGCTCACGTGTAATCGGCGGACCGGAAACCGTCCCTCGTCCAATCTCCGACACAAATATCACCTGATACCCCCACCACAATACAACGCCGGTTAACAAGACAGTCCGAAACCAGCTGCCGAATCGCGGCACGCCCAAATCTCGAAGAATGTACACAAACGCCAGCATTCCTCCCGCAAATCCCGGAGCAAAGTCCAAAAGGTAACGCGAATTCATAAACGGAAAGCGGAGATAAAAAAGGAACAACGGAACCGTGCAGCCGATACACCACAACGCCAATATCTCGATCTCTCCAGATCGTACTGTTCTCCTCCGAAACATTAACCGGCATCGAGTTACAAACCACAGGACGACTACCACCAACGGAATCAGATAGCTGACATTGTATGACGGAAAATAGATCTGCCGCCACCGAAATGTCTCCGACCGGTATGCGTCCTCAAAGAACAACAGGCTTCCAAGCTCTCTCGCCGCCGACAATAGCGGCTCCGAACTGTACGGCGCCTCGAACCGCCCCGCAAACCGCATTGTGTAAAGATTATTGAGATTAAGGTTGTGCCCGAATTCGAAACCTGCTCCGAATCGGATCCAGTTGGTAACGTATAGCAACAAACCGCCTCCGATAAACAGAATAATCCCCGCCCCTGCCTTCCACCACGACCAACCCAATTCGGAAGTCTTGATCACCAGAACCATAATTGTCACAAGTCCGTATATCCCAGCGGTAGGACGTACGAACGCAGTCAATCCAGCAAACGTCGCTATGACCAGGAACATCCAGAGTCGAGGGCTCCGCACAAACACAAGCGTTCCAGACAACAGTCCAATCCCTGTCAGATAACTGTATGCCTGTACTTCCGAATACACACTGAATCTACCTTGGCACAATAAGGTTATGAACGGAGGAAACAGCACTAAAATAAAAAGTGCAGCTGTTCTCTCTCTTTCTCTAGCAAGGCATTCAATCCAACAAAGTAAGTTTTTTTGCCGGATGCTACCCATCAAAGCGACGACCGCAAGAAATACAACCAGAGTTAACGCCACTCCGAATGCGATTCGGTCCGGAAAATATGCTTCACCTGATCCACTGATTACAAACGAAACCAATCTCGTACCTGCTTCGAACGGCACCCGCCATGCACCACTTCCCAGTCCCCAAACTTGCTGAATATTGCCGTTATCCCAAACCTGGTCGTGTTCCACCGCACCAACCGAATCCGCCAACGCAAGACGCCCCTCCATGAGCCCCTCGCTCTGGTACCGTAACGCCAGATGCGACGAGTACGCCTCTCCCCACCCCGTGATTAACCCCGAAATGACGACGAGCGAAGCAGCAAGCACAAGCGAAATGTAGATAACGTAACAATACAACCATACATTTTTCCCTAACATTGCAAAAATTTAGCCGTTATGGCGACCTCTCTGGTTGGTAGCGAGGCTGGAGATTAACTCCAGATTCTCTGAAGATTCAGAAAATAGTTGAACTTTTCTTCGACTGCGGCGTTCTTCTGCATCGACAACGTGAGTCGTCCATCGGGACGGACCAGACGAGCTGCTCTATGGAGAAATTTTCGACGCATCGACTGGATCCCTTCGAAGATCCAGTGAGGTGTGCGTTTCTCATTGGTTGCTCGCGACTGTTTTGCCACGCTCATTTGGAGCTCTCGGGTTAGATTGTGCGCCATGACATTGGCAATCAGGAAGAGTCGATTGGTAACCCATTTCCTCCCGGGTACGTAGCCAAGAGCTAATTGGTCTTTGAGCTCTCCGTAGATCCCTTCGTCATTGCCTCGGCCCTCGTGGAAACGTATTACCTTCTTTGCCGAATCACTTTTGTTGGTTAACACAACCTTATATTCGCAGTCAGGTTGGCGCGGCTCAAACAGATCCAATTGCAGGGGCTCTTTTCTTTGTTGGACAACATGTTTTCGTACGAACAGGAAACGGCCTTTTTGCTTCCACGATTTCGGTTGCCAGCGTTGCTCAAAATAATCGAGCTCCCCGGAGGTCCGGCTTACCGTCCACCATACGCTGCGCCGCTCGATCTTTTTCTTGAGTTCAGGAAATCGCTCGAACGGAACTGATATAGTATATTGAACACCAAGGGCTTCCAGTTCCTTGACCATCGCTTCACTGAAAAAGGCCCCGTCAAAGCGCACTTCTATGACCGCACGCGGCAGTATCTTCCTTATCCGCTCGACACAGTGGCGCACAAACTCGACCGAACCGTTCGAATCATGGACGTTTCCGCTGCGATGGAGGACTGAGAACACCTGGCCGGTTTGAGCAATCGTGCATAGCAGCGGGTAGTAGCTTCTGGCTCCCTTCTTCTTTCGATTAAAGCCAACCGCACTTCCTTCCGGATGCCCGGTGGTGCTCAAAACGCTGCCATCAAAGCCGAGTGTTACACGAGGAAACATTTCATAACTCAGCCGCTCCTCGACGAGAGAACTGGAGAGATCTTCAATCCGCTGTTCGCCTCTCCGATCAATCTGTCCGAGATAACGGCTGATTGTCGATGTACTCGGCAGCAGGTTCATCCCGACAGTTCGTCGTACCATTCGGTCATCCCGGTAAAATTCCGCCTCTTGGA
>PXBO01000085.1 GCA_003566885.1 Opitutia bacterium
ACCCCTTCCGGTGTTTCCACTTCATTTCCTCCACCCAACTGTACAGCACGGGAACGGAAATCAGCGTCAACACCACGAAGAGCATGCCGCCGACACTTGGAATGGCCATGGGGATCATGATGTCCGCGCCCCGTCCGGTCGCCGTCAGCACGGGCAACAGGGCGAGGATCGTGGTGGCGGTGGTCATCAAACACGGACGTAGACGGCGCATACCGGCCTCGATCGCCAGCGCGCGGATCTCCTCCCGCGAAAGACCGGTCTTTCCTTCGAACCGTTGCTTCAGGTAGGTCGCGACAACAACGCCGTTGTCCACGGCGATTCCAAAAAGCGCCAGGAAACCGACCCAGACGGCGACACTCAAGTTGATCGGCCGTAGCTGGAACAGCTCCCGCATGTTCACACCGAAGATGTGGAAATTCCCAAACCATGGCTGGGCGTAGAGCCAAATCATGATAAACCCGCCACCCCAGGCGACCGCGATTCCGCTAAAGACCATCAACGTGGTGCCGACGGACTTAAACTGGAAGTAGAGGATCAGGAAAATAATCGCCAGCGCGATCGGCAGAACGACCTGCAAGGTGGCCGCCGCCCGCAACTGGTGCTCGTAGTTTCCGGCGAACCGCCAGCTCACTCCGGGCGGGACCGCCAGTTCTCCCGTATCCACTCTGTGGTTAAGAAACGCCTGCGCCGCCTCGACGACCTCGACCTCGGCGATTCCCGGCGCGCCGCCGAAGGTCACGTATCCCACCAAAAACGTGTCTTCGCTCCGGATCATCTGCGGACCGCGCACGTAGCGAACTTCGGCCAAATCTCCCAGCGGAATCTGAGCGCCGTTCATTCCGGGAACGAGGATCGACTCCAGGTCGTCGATATCGTTGCGCAATTCGCGCGGATAACGCACCCGCACGGGGTAGCGCTCGCGCCCCTCGACCGTTGTCGTGATGGTACGGCCGCCGACGGCGACCATGATCACCTCCTGCACGTCCTCGATATTGAGACCGTAGCGACCGATCGCCTTGCGGTCGATGTGGATCTCCAGGTACGGTTTGCCCACGACCCGGTCGGCGTTGACGGTGGCCGGACTGATCTGCGTCACCTCCCGCAAGGCGCCTTCCAGGCTTACGAGCATGCGGTCGAGGGTTTCCAGATCAGGAGCGCGCACCTTGATCCCCATCGGAGCCCGCATCCCGGTCTGCAACATAACCAGCCGGGTCTCTATCGGTTGAAGCCGAGGGGCCGACGTTGTACCCGGAAGCTCGGCGGCCTTGACGATCTCGTCCCAGATATCGAGCGGCGAGCGAATGTGGTCACGCCACTGCCGGTAGGGACGGCCCCGCGGATCGGGTATGAGTTCGCCATCCTCGTCGCGTTGGAACTCGCCGGCTCGCTGGTCGTAGGCGAAGTTGACCCGCCTCCCGGCATCGTCGGTGATGTACTCCGGCAGGTAGTTGATCACCGTTTCGACCATGGAGATCGGCGCCGGGTCGAGGGCGGTTTCGGCGCGGCCGATTTTGCCGGCCACCGTCTCCACTTCCGGTACGGAAGCGATGGCGAGGTCCTGGTATTTTAGCACCTCGAGAGCCTCACCGATCGAGGCATGCGGCATGGTGGTCGGCATCCAGAGGAAGGATCCCTCGTCGAGCGCCGGCATGAACTCGCGGCCGAGACCGGGGAACTCGTGCGTCGCCCAAACCCAGGGACCGCTAAGCCGCACCCGGTCCTCGTCGATGCCGAGTCTCTCCGCAGCGGCCGGGACGAATCCGAACATTCGATCGACACCAAGCCAGACGGTTCCGCCCCAAACCACCACCAGCAATGGCAGGGCCAGAAACACGGCCTTAAACCGCAGGCTCCAGGCGAGAACAGGCTTGTACACCAGAGCGAAGAGCCCGAAAACCCCGAGCAACCCGCCGATCAAAAGCGCGACGAAGAGGAAGTTGCGAAGCGCCCCTTGCTCCGGTCCGAGCGGCTCCCAGACGGTGGTGAGCGTCCACGCGACGAAAAGGACCGCCAGCGCGCTGGCGATGTAACGGCTCGAACGGTCGATCCGAGCGAGCGCCTGCTTCGCCCGACCCTCGGATCCGGGACGGACTCGTTCCGCCCACTGCGGCAGATCGCCGGAGATCAGGTGAAAAACGGCGACCAGCAACAGAATGATTCCGGCCACAATCACCGCCGCCCAACCTTGGGCGATCCCCACGAAAACCGTCCCCACGGCCGCGAATCCGACGCCGGCCCACAAGGCACGCCGCACGCTCCGCGAATCCACCCGCCCGGCGATCAGCACATGCGCCGCCGCGGGAATGATCGTCAATGCCACAAAGATCGCCCCGATCAACACGAAGGTCTTCGTGAAAGCCAGGGGAATAAACATTTTCCCTTCGGCGCCGGTCATGGTGAATACCGGAAGGAAACTTATGATCGTGGTGCTGATGGCGGTGAGTATCGCCGAACCGACCTCCCGGGTGGCCCGGAACACCACGTCGATTCGCGGCTCGTCCGGCCTCGCCTCACGGAGGTGCTTCAAGAGGTTCTCAACGACGATTACGCCCATATCGACGATCGTTCCAATGGCAATGGCGATCCCGGCCAGAGCGACCACATTCGCATCGACGCCGCCGAGGCGCATCGCAATGAACGTAAACAGAACCGCCAGCGGCAGCATCGCGCTGATCACCAGCGCGGTGCGCAAGTGAAGCACCATGACGATAACGACGATGACCGTCACAAGGATCTGCTGGACCAGAGCGTCGTTTAGCGTGCCGAGGGTCTCGTAGATCAAACCGGTGCGATCGTAGAAAGACTCAACCGTCAGGCGGCTGGTCGTGATCCATTCCGGCCACTGATCGCGGGGATTGCCACGCAGCCACTCCAGCCACGCGTCCTGATTCAGACCGGGCGAGGCAAAGGCTTCGAACCCGTGGAGTCGCGCAAAGGAATCGACCTCGGACCGCGTCACCGCTTCCCACTCGATCACCGGCTTCACCGGCATTCCGGGAGCGATCTCCTCGATCTGTGCTTTGAGATTGTGGATTGCCGCGAGCGGATTGTAGCCCTCGCGGACCACCGCCACTCCCCCGACCGCCTCGGCCCCGGAGATCGTCAGCGCGCCGCGTCGCTCGGCCGGACCCAGCGTCACCGTCGCAACATCCGCGATACGAATCGGTATTCCGTCCGGTCCGGGCCTGACCACAGCGTCTTCGATATCCTCCAAGGTTTCGATAAAACCGACGCCCCGCACGATGTACTCGACGCGGTTGATTTCGGTGGTCCCCGCGCCAACGTCGAGATTGCTCTTTCTCACGGCGTCGTACACCTGACGGAGGGTCACCTGGTGGGCGCGCATGGCATCCGGATCGACATCGACTTGATATTCGCGCACGTGGCCGCCGATGGAGGCCACCTCGCTGATGCCTTCGGCCGCGAGCAGTCCGTAACGCACATACCAATCCTGAACGCCGCGCAGCTCGTGCAAATCCCATCCGCCGATCGGTTTGCCGTCAGGGTCGCGCCCTTCGAGGGTATACCAGTACACTTGGCCGAGACCGGTGGCGTCCGGTCCGAGCGCGGGGTTCGCATCCCCGGGAATCGCGCCGGCCGACAAACTGTTGAGCTTTTCAATGATGCGAGCCCGCGACCAGTAAAACTCAATGTCTTCGTCGAATATGATAAAGATCGACGAAAACCCGAACATGGAAAGGCTCCTGACCTCGCGCACTCCGGGTACCCCCATGAGAGCAACCGTGAGGGGATAGGTCAACTGGTCCTCCACATCCTGGGGCGAACGCCCGGGCCATTCGGTAAAAACGATCTGCTGGTTCTCGCCCAGATTCGGAATGGCATCCACCGGCGCGGGATTCCTTGGAAGCCATCGCAACTCCCAATCGAACGGTGCCACCGCCAACCCCCAGAGCACGATCGCCGAAGTCAACAGCACCACCACCAGCTTCTGCTCGAGGAAGAAACGGATGATGCCGTCAAGGAGCGAAGGCGCGTCACCCGCTGAGGATGGGGCGGGGGACGGAGGGCGAGGGGCGGAGGGCGGGGAGCCCGGAGCGCGGGAGGAGTCTTTTGGATCTAAAGGTTCCATTACGAAAGCTTTCTAAATGGGTTGCCTGCAATCGTCACCCAAGTACAACTCCGGCTCTTCGCGAACAGCGGATCCCTGACTCCGTCTCAGAGTGGAAATCGTGCGGCTTAAGATGCCGATAATCTGATCCAAAAGTTCGCAACGATCTTCAACTGTCGACGAAGAAAGCCAACGGCTCATCCGCAGATAACGCCCCCTGGTTTCTCGGGCGGATCCGCGAGCGATTACCAGATAATGAACGTATTCCCGAGTAGACTGCCGACCGTGGCCTTCTTCAATGTTGGCGCTGATGGAATCGGCACTCGCAAGTTGTTGCGAAATCAA
>PXBO01000100.1 GCA_003566885.1 Opitutia bacterium
CCGCCGGTCCTTGCGCGGTGGGCCGGCACGCGAACCCGGACGCGGCGTTGTTCGAGCCCACGGTTTCCGTCCAATTCTTTCCCGAGGAGAACGGATTTCACGCGGTCTGCCAGGCGATGCGCCATTCCTGCCGAACCTACGAGCTGTTCGAAATCGCCCACCTCATCCTGGCCAAACCCGAACGTTACCTGGTCGAGGTGAAACCCAAACCGGCCGGCAACTCCGGCGAACCGCCCTTGCTCTACGTTTCGGTGCCGGATGAGCTTCCGTTCGAACGCGAAGAGGATGCCATCAACCATGTCATGCAGCACCATCTGGGAACCTTTTTCGATATTGAAGAAGTGGAAACGGACGCTCCCAAAGGAAATTTCCAATACGTGAGTCGCTGCGCCTTTACCGGCACGCTGCTGGCGCCCCCCAACTACCACCGCTACACTCAGATCCTGCAGGAACATCACGCGGCCCACATCCCGGACGTTCCCTTCGACCGCTTCAAAGCCAAGCTGGAGACCCTCCGCGATGAAGAAAGCATCAGCGCCTGGCTGGACAACATGAAAAAGGGCGTTCGCTACACCTACAAGGAGCAGGTTGAAGGCGAAACACACCGTTTCGAATCCGCCGGAGGAGCGCGGGCATTCCTGCTGCGCACCTGTCGAAACCGGGTGGTAAACGCCGCCCATTCGGCGCGTTTTCCCGGCATCCTGATAAAGGAGCTGCCTCCCGGCAATATCCGCCGTTCCATCGAAACCGTCCTGCACAAACAGAACCGGTTCCCCCTCGACACGGCCAACGGCCTGCGCGGCCGGCTGCGCAGACACAAGTTCCATATCTACAAGAAGGGCTCGCACGGCGTTTCCTACGTCTGCGCCGTGCGGCGCAATTTTCGCCGGCCGGATCAGGTCTTTGCCGAGTCGGTGGGCAACCTGCTGACTTTCCTGGAGGAGAACCCGATGATTCCGGCGGCTCAACTGCCGGAGAAATTCCTCGGACTGACGGCTCCCGTCGAAGCGGAGCCTGCGTCGAAGCACGAGGGTGAAGCCGCCGAAGTCACCGGCGAAAACCAGCCCAAGGCCGCGGACAAAGATCCCCGGGAAAAGAAACTCCTGCTGGATCTTCGCTGGCTGGTGACCGAGGGTTATGTGGCCGAGTATTCCGACGGACGGCTGTACGTCCACCCGGCGCAGAAACCCGAGAAAAGCAACAAAGCCGGGCGGGAATCCGCCGTCGCCGGTTCGGAAACCGTCCCAACCGCCGCATCAACGGAGGAAAAGGAACCCGCTGAAGACCGGGAAACGGAACCGACCGCGGAACAGGCGCCGGCGGAGGAAAATAACCCAACGGACGAAAAAAGCCCAACGGACGAAACCGAATCGGCGACAGAGAACTCCTCCCGGGAGAATCCCGCCTGACAGGGAGGGGGCGTGTGACCTCACGACTCCCGATCTTCAGTGGGATTGCCGCCGGGTTTCCAAAATCACGCCGATCGGCGCCAATCCTTTCACCGGCGGAAATGTCTGCTCACTCCCTCAGTTGAATGGCGTGCTCGCTTTCGCCGACAATGGAAAAAAACAGATTCAGGCGGGGGGATGGCAGCCAGTCCGCCACCTTTTCCGGCCATTCGACCGCCAGGCAATAAGGAGACCGCAGGAAATCCTCAATCAGAAGGTCGTCGGCCTGCCCGGAAGTATTCAGCCGGTAGGCATCAAAATGAATCAGCCGGCGGGAACCGTCGTAGATGGTGTAAAGGTTGAAGGTGGGACTCGTGACCGCCTTTCGAATTCCCCAACCGCGCGCCAGCCCGCGCACAAAGGTGGTTTTTCCCGTCCCCAGTTGACCGCTCAAGGCGAGCGTGACATCCGGCGCGAGTTCCCTCGCCAATGCCTCCCCCACGGCTTCCGTATCCTCGGCGCGCCGGGAAACGAAACCGGCTTTTAGTTCCTTGATTGTATCCATCGTAAATGCCGCGCCGGATCCCGCGCGGATCGTTTCCCATACACAAAGAAAAGTGGTTCCGATGCGAGATATTCCTCAATTCCGGATGGCATCCCGCGCCGTGCGGCGTAAAGTGTTGGACATGACTGTAACGGAAGCGCTCCAGAAGCGACGGGCGATCAAACACTACGATCCGGACTTTGTCATTCCGACGGCCGACATCAAGGACTTGTTCGCCAAGACCCTATTGACGCCGTCATCCTTCAACCTGCAGCACTGGCGTTTCGCCGCCGTGGTCGATCCGGCGGTCAAGATTCGTCTCTGCGACGCCGCCTGGGGGCAACGGCACATCCGGGAGGCTTCGATGGTGGTGGTTCTGGCCGGAAACCTGGAGGCGCCCGCCGACGCCGCCGAGATCTGGGATCATACGCCGGACCAGGTCCGCGAAAAACTGGTGCCTCAGATCGAAGGATTCTACTGCGAAAACGCCCAGCTTAAACGCGATGAAGCGGTGCGAAGCGTTTCGCTCGCGGCCATGTCATTTATGCTGGCCGCTACCGAGATGGGCTACGCCACCTGCCCCATGATCGGATTCGACCCCAAAAAAACGGCCGAGATCGTGCGTATGCCCGGGAATTGGATTCCGGTAATGATGATCACGGTGGGACGCGGCATCCGGGAGCCGCACCCCAAACAGGGTCAGTTGCGGGTGGAGGATGTGGTTTTCTGGAATTTTTTCGACGGCGAGCCGGTTCGGTAAGTCCGCTCCCCGCTTCAGGGGACGCTGAAGCCGCCGTGGTTGACGTTGCGGTAATAGGATTCGATTTCCTCGGGCAGGGTTGCCACATCGTCGACGACCTTGAACAGATTCAGGTCGTCTTTATCGATCGTCCCATCGCCGATCAAACGATCGCGCATCCAGTCGACCAGCCCGCTCCAGAAGTCGGAACCGACCAGGTAGACCGGAAACGGCTTGATTTTTTCGGTCTGTATCAGGGTCAGAGATTCGAAGAGTTCGTCAACCGTGCCAAATCCGCCGGGAAACACCACAAAAGCGGTGGAATATTTCACCAGCATGACCTTACGCACAAAGAAATAGCGAAAACTGAGGCTGTCGGTCTGGTAGGGATTGGGATTCTGTTCGCGGGGCAAATCGATATTGAGCCCCACGCTGCGCCCCTCCGCCTCAAACGCCCCCTTGTTGGCCGCCTGCATAATCCCGGGACCGCCCCCGGTGAAAACCGCATAACCGCTCCGCGCCAGCTGCCCGGCCAGTTTCTCCGCCAGCAAGGAGTAAGGGTGATCCGAAGCGAAACGGGCCGAGCCGAAAATCGTCACCGCCCGCCCGATGTCGCTCATCTCCTCAAAGCCCTGGACAAACTCTCCCATAATACGGAAAAGGCGCCAGGATTCCTCCGCCAGGACATCGATCACATATTGTTTTTCGGGTTTTTTCTTCATAATTCCCCCTATTTCTGAATCAGTGGCTGAAATCAGCAACCTATTTGAATGGGGAACGCGGCGGCACCATGCGAAAGGATCGATTTCGAGTCCGGAATTCGATACCGATCCCGATAGCGCTTCCTCTGATGACTGGAAAAATCTCACAAAGGCACCAAGGCACGAAGGTTTTCTTTGTGTGCTTTGTGCCTCCGTGAGAGAAAAAGGATCTTTGGGTTTTTGCCTACGCCCCAGTCGACGCCTTTGCAGGCGTTGCCACGACGTTGGCTCTTAACCGTACCATTCTGCTTAACCCAGATTCGTTTAACCCGACCCGCGCAATCTTCCCCTTGATCAAACGGGCAGAGTTGGTATTTACAGTAGGTTTCCGGTGCCTTATCTTGTTTCTCGGGCCCGCCGCGCCGGAAAACAACTCCGGCGCCCACCCGGCGGCCAAGATCCATTTTCAACCAACAAGGACAAACAATGACGCAAGCATCATCCCAAGGGACGCAAACCAGCCGGCTCGACCAGCTCAAGCAGCTCACGAAAGTCGTCGCCGACACCGGCGATTTTTCCGCCATGAAGGCGTACGAACCGCTCGACGCCACCACCAACCCGAGCCTGATTCTGAAAGCGGTGCAAAAGCCCGAGTACCATGCCCTGCTGAAACAGGCGGTCGAGGCCCATCGCGGCACCGGGGAATCCGAAGACGAGAAAATCGACCTCATCATGGGCGAGCTTCTGGTGCTGTTCGGGTCCGAAATCCTCAAAATCATTCCGGGTCGCGTATCGACGGAAACCGACGCCCGATTCTCATTCGATACCGACAAAATCGTTCAGGACGGCCACCGTTTCATCCGCCTCTACGAGGAAAAAGGCATCACCCGCGACCGGATCCTCATCAAGATCGCCTCGACGTGGGAGGGCATTCGCGCCGCCGAGATCCTGGAGAAGGAGGGAATTCACTGCAACCTGACCCTTCTCTTTTCCCTTCCCCAGGCCATCGCCTGCGCCGAAGCCAACGTCCAGTTGATCTCTCCCTTCGTCGGCCGGATTTACGACTGGTACAAGAAGTCGACCGGCACGGATTACCAGGGCGCCGAGGATCCCGGCGTACAGTCGGTGAAAACCATCTACAACTATTACAAGAAATTCGGTTACGACACCGAGGTGATGGGCGCCAGCTTCCGCAACACCAGTCAAATCGTGGAACTGGCGGGCTGCGATCTGCTCACCATCAGCCCCGAACTGCTGGAGGAGCTGAAAAACAGCAACGAACCGGTCGAACGCAAGCTCGATCCGGCCATCGCCAAAGAAGCCGACCTGCAAAAGGTCTCCATGGACGAAGCCACCTTCCGCTACCAGTTGAACGAGGACGCCATGGCCACCGAAAAAACCGCCGAGGGCATCCGCAACTTCGCGGCCGACGCGGTCAAACTGGAAAACCTTATTCGCAAAGAACTCGTTTAAACCCACGGGCCCGCCGGATCAGATCCGGCGGGCTTTTCCCCATCCCGTATACACAGAAGATCGCTCCTGGAGGGCTCGGCTCCGTCCGTGCCGCCCCCCGGAAGTAAACAATGGGTTTCCGCCGGATTCCCTCCCCCACGGCGCGGACGGAGCCGCGCCCTCCAAAAAACATTGTCCCTTTCGCGCAAGCATTAATCCTTCATAGAACCCCATGCCCCGACACCCCGAACCGTCCGAACGGCAGGCCCTGCTGATTCTCAACGCCCTGCCCGAGCTGGGGCCCGTAACACTGCGCCGCCTGATGGACGCCTTCGATCACCAGGCGGTCAGGATCCTCGCCGCTTCACCGGCCGAGTTGAAAAAGGTTCGGGGCGTGGGCGACGCCGTCGCGGGCACTCTCAAATCCTGGCCCGATCACGTGGACCTGGCCGCCGAAGAGGCGCGCCTGACCGACGCCGCCGCGCGCTTTGTCACCGCCGGCGACCCCGCCTATCCGCCGCTCCTCAAGGAAATCTACGACCCGCCGATCGGCCTGTACTGGCAGGGCATCGAAAAGCTTCGCGAGCCCTGTATCGCCATTGTGGGCACGCGCCGGCCAACGCTTTACGGTCAAGCCACCGCCCGGAAACTTGCCGGCGGCCTCGCCCGCCGGGGGTGCTGCGTGGTGAGCGGCCTGGCGCGGGGAATCGACACCGCGGCCCACGAAGGCGCCCTGGAGGCGGGCGGGCAGACGGCGGCGATCCTGGGGTGCGGTCTGGATATCATCTATCCGCCCGAGAACCTCGATCTCTATCGGCGGATCGCCGGAAACGGCGCGGTGCTGACGGAATTCCGCTTCGGACGCCGGGCGGATCGACAAAGTTTTCCCATGCGCAACCGCATCGTGGCCGGCATGTGCTCCGGGCTGATCGTCGTCGAGTCGGGCGTTCACGGGGGCTCCATGATCACGGCGCGTTTTGCCGCCGAGCAGGGCCGGACCGTATTTGCGGTGCCGGGGCGGATCGATCAGGCGGCCAGCCAGGGCTGCCACCACCTGATCCGCGACGGCGCGGTGCTGGTACAGGAGGTCGACGACGTGCTGGACGAACTGCAATACCTGCCCGGATTTCAGCCCTCCGCGAAGGAAAACGATCGCGGCATGCCCGCGCCTTCTTCATCGGCCGGCAACCTGAGCCCGGAGGAAACCGCGGTCATGACGCTGCTGGCCGACGGCGCCATCCTGCACCCCGACGAAATTGGCTCGAAGGTCAATCTCGCCGGAGGACAGGTCAGCACCACGCTCATGATGCTCGAATTGAAGCGCCTTGTCTCCCGGCGCATCGACGGCACCTTCGAAGCACGATGACCCATTCAGCCTTCAGCCGCATGGCAGCACCCACCAATTTGTGGCGACCGAGTTTACCTCGGGAGATTCTCCATTCTCCGGATCCCGCGGGCGCGGGTCCGTCGCTCTCCGGACATAAAGTCAGTCGCCACAGAGAGAGAACTTAAGCCCTGCATGTGGCGACCGAGTTTACCTCGGGAGATCCGGCGGGATGCCTACTCCGGGGGTAAACCCCGTCGCCACAGAAAACCGGTGGCAACGGTCAGCCCTTAGCCGCCCGGTAGCGACGGGCCACGTCGTCCCAATTGACGACCTCCATGAAGGCGTCGACGTAGGCCCCCCGCCGGTTTTGATACCGCAGATAATAAGCGTGCTCCCACACGTCGATCGCCAGCAGCGGGACCACGCCGTGAACGGTGATGTCGTGATGCTTCTCCGCCTGCAACACCACCAGCTTTTTACTCACCGGCTCGTACCCCAGGATCCCCCAGCCGCTGGCCTCCACCGCGCCGGAAGCGGCCTTGAAGAGCCGGGCGAAATTCTCGAAACCGCCGAAACTCGACTCGATCGCCTCGGCCAGCTCGCCTTCCGGCTCGCCGCCCCCGTCCGGTTTCATATTGTTCCAGAACAGCAAATGCAGGGAGTGCCCCGACCCGTGAAAAGCCAGCTCGCGGGTCCAGTGCTTCACCAGGCTCGCATCCCCGTCCCCGGAGGCGATTTCGTTCAGCTTCTGCAAGGCGTTGTTGGCCCCGTTCACATAACCCTGGTGGTGAATGCTGTGGTGCAGTTCCATGGTGCGCGCGTCGATATGCGGCTCCAGGGCATCGTAGTCATAATCGAGAGGCGGCAGCACAAATTCGCCGTCTTTGAAGCCGATTTCACTTTCTTTCGGCTCATGCTCCCCGCTCTCATGGTGGGAAGCCGAGGCGGTGGAAGCGATAATCGGGGCCGCGCCCAGGGCGGCGGCGCCGAGACCGAGGGTTTTCAACATATCACGACGGGCGAGAGGGGCTCCGGATGCAGAACGTGGCAATTCCATAATTAACTCCTTTGGTTCAGGTTTTCGTTTTTTTGATGGACCTTCACCGATAACGCCAAACCTCGCTCCGCGCAACCTTTCGGATTGCCCCGAGCGGAAATTGCCGGCTCTATAAACAGTCGACATGTCCTGGAACCGCTTCAAACAACGCTTTTTCCACGATCAGGAATCCGGGGTCTCCCTCGACTACAGCCGCATGGACTATGCCGAGGATTTCCTCGCCGCCATGGAGCCCCGCCTACAGAACGCCTTTGAAGCGATGGACCGACTGGAGAAAGGGGCCGTGGCCAACCCGGACGAGAATCGTCAGGTCGGCCACTACTGGCTGCGGGCCCCGGAACGGGCCCCTGACGCGGCCACCCGCGAAAGCATCGAAAAAGCCGTCGCGGCGGTGGAGGAACTGGCCCGCGAGGTCCACGCAGGCAAGGTGACCGGAGAAAGCGGCGCCTTTGGCAACCTGCTGGTGATCGGCATCGGCGGTTCGGCGCTGGGGCCGCAGTTTGTGGCCCAGGCACTGGGGGGACCCGGGGTGGACCGCTTACGCTTGTTCTTTTTCGACAACACCGACCCTGACGGCATGGACCGCACCCTGGCCACGCTCGAAGGCGAGCTGGGCCGCACCCTCTGCGTGGTGATTTCCAAGTCCGGCGGCACGCCGGAAACCCGTAACGGCATGGTGGAAGCCGGTCGCGCCTACGAGGAGGCCGGACTGAGCTTCGCCCGGCACGCGGTGGCCATCACCGGTGAAGGCAGCCGCCTGGACCGGATCGCCTCCAAGGAGGGTTGGCTCCGCCGCTTTCCCATGTGGGACTGGGTGGGAGGCCGCACGAGCGAGTTGGGTCCGGTCGGTCTTTTGCCGGCGGCCCTGCAGGGGATCGATATTCGCGGCCTTCTGACCGGCGCCGCCTACATGGACACCCTGACCCGAACCCGGGAAACCGGCCGCAATCCCGCCGCCCTACTCGCCCTCATGTGGTACCACGCGGCGGACGGCGCGGGGAAAAAGGACATGGTCATCCTCCCCTACAAAGACCGCCTCGAGCTGTTTTCCCGCTACCTGCAACAATTGGTCATGGAATCCCTGGGCAAGGAATCCGACCTCGATGGAAAGGTCGTTAATCAGGGCCTCAGCGTCTACGGCAACAAGGGCTCGACCGATCAACATGCCTACATCCAGCAACTGCGCGAAGGGCCGATCAACTTCTTCGTGACTTTCATCGAAGTCCTGCGCGACCGCGAGGGGGATTCCGTCGAAGTGGAACCCGGCGCCACTTCGGGCGATTTTCTCCAGGGATTTTTCCTCGGAACCCGCCGGGCGCTCTACGAAAAAGGCCGCGAGTCCATCACGGTCACCGTGCCCGCGGTAACGCCGCGCACGGTCGGAATGCTGATCGCCCTCTACGAGCGCGCGGTGGGATTCTACGCCTCCCTGGTCAATATCAACGCCTACCATCAGCCCGGGGTGGAAGCGGGAAAACAAGCCGCTTCCACCGTGCTCGACCTGAAACGGAAGCTCCTGGCCCGGCTGGACGAAACGTCCGGACCGCGGACCGCGGAGCAACTCGCCCGGGAACTGGACCAAGAAAAGGATTGCGAAACCGTGTTTAAGCTGTTGGAACACCTTTCCGCCAATCCGGCCCGCCGGGTGATCAAGCAGCTTGGCGGCGATCCGTTTTCCGCGCTTTACTCGCGAGAAAAGTGACCGGTTTTCCATTGAACATACCGCTTGCTGAGATATAGTTTAATCAATCCTCACACGTCACGTAACTGATTCCCATGAATGCCATCTCAATTGTCACCCGCGTAATCGCAATCCTCGGCGCCGCCGCCGCCGTCTATTTTTACTTCGACCTCGGAAACCAGCTGCAGGAAACCCAGCAGCAGCTCCAGTCGGAGCAATCGCGTCACACGAGCACCCAAAACCGGCTCACGACAGCCGAGGCCGAGCGTGAAGAGCTTGCGGAAGCCGTAACGGCTCTGGAGGCAAACCTGCAGGAAGCACAGGGGCAGGTCGCTCTGGAACAGGCGCGGGTTGCCGAATTGGAAGGCGACCTCGAGGAAAGCCGGAGCTCCCTGACCGCCGCGCAGAGCGAGCGCGACGAATTCCGCGCCGACGCCAACCGTTATCGCGACCTGTATTTCGCTCTCCGCGAGGATACCGAGGGCGTGACGCCGGGAAATGACGAAGAACTGATCCTGAGCCTGCAACGTGACCTGCGGCGCGTCGAGGGTGAGCTCGAGACCGCCCGGAACCGTTTGCGGGAATTGGAGGGCGAGCCGGAAGCCAACGAGTTCGTTACCCGGACTCTCAACGTCGTGCGCGGCAAGATTTCCGACGTCGATGCTCAGCGTGGATTCGTAATTCTCGACCTCGGTTCCGATCACGATGTTCGCCAGGGCGACGAGTTGATGGTGCATCGCGACGGCGCCTACATCGGCCGGGTGCGGGTATCGCGCAGTCAACCCACGGAAAGTATCGCCCAGGTGCTCTCCGGAGCGGCCGAGATTAACATTCGCCGGGGTGACGACGTCCGTATCACCAAAGTTCAGATTAACTGATGAAGTTCCTCCGAATCATTTCCGCCATTCTCTTGGTGGCCGGGTCCTCGGCGATTTTCACCGGATGCGCCACTCATGACCCGGACGATTCGTCGATCCCCTGGAACCGTCCCGCCCAATGGGAAGACCGCCCGCCGGGCATGGGGTTTTAAGGTCTCGATCTTTTAACGGTTAAAAAGCCGATCCGCACGAGGGTCGGCTTTTTTTCGCCCGCCGGCGCCGCAATTCAAAATGACAACCGCACCGACAGATTCGCCCGCCCCCGGACCCTCCCCGGCCCGCGGCGCCCTTTATCTTGTGGCCACCCCGATCGGCAATCTCTCCGATTTCAGCCCCCGGGCGAGGGACACCCTCCGCGCCGCCGATGCCATCCTGTGCGAGGACACCCGAACCACCGCCAAGCTACTCAACCGCTGGGAAATCTCCGGCGTGACCCTCGTCGCGCACCACGAACACAACGAGCGGGCCCAGGCGCCCCGGCTGGCCGACCGGATCGCGGCGGGTGAAACCCTGGCCCTGGTCTCGGACGCCGGCACACCGGGTTTGAGCGATCCCGGCTTCCGCATCGTCCGCGAATGCCGGCGGCGCGGCCTCGAGGTCATTCCCATTCCCGGTCCCTTCGCCGCCGCGGCGGCGCTGTCCGCCGGCGGCCTCCCCACCGACGCCTTCTTCTTCGCCGGATTCCTTCCTCCGAAAAAAGCCGCGCGCCAGCGTTTCTTCGAGACCTATCGCGCCTTTCCCCACACCATTTGCCTCTACGAATCCTCGCACCGGATCGAAAAATGCCTTCAGGACATCGTGACCGTGCTCGGCCCCGAGCGCACGATCACGGTAGCCAAGGAATTGACCAAGCTGCATGAACGTTTCCTTTGCGGCCGGGCCGGCGAGGTTCTCAGACAGTTGAGCGATATCAGCCGCAAAGGCGAGTTCGTGATCCTGATCGCGCCGGAGGGGTACGATCTCTAGCACCCTGTCGGCGAAGCCCGACAGATTCCTGGTTCGTGGCGACGGACTTTATGTCCGGAGAATCGGAGCCCCGGCATCTCCCGGGGTAAACCCGGTCGCCACAGGCGGTGGGATTGGAGATTGAAGATTGTGGCGACGGACTTTATGTCCGGAGAATCGGAGCCCCGGCATCTCCCGGGGTAAACCCGGTCGCCACGGATTGGCTTTATGTTCAGATTTTCGGGTTCGGCTTAGGGTTCAATATTTATGGCGGGTTACACTAGCAGCCTGCCGGCGAAGCCCGACAGACTCCTGGGCGAATCGTTCGGGAAAAGTGATGCCGATACTTGCGGGCGGGCGGAATTCGGTCACACTTCCCCTTACCATGAAACGTATATTTTCGTTGCTCCTCGCGCCTCTTGCTTTTTTGCTTCCCCCCATGTCAGCCAAAGAGCCTCTGGATGTCGGCCAGGATGCGCCGGCCGTTGAAGCCCTCAACCAGGACGGCGAACTCGTCTCCCTGGAAGCCCTTTACAAGGAAGGCGACGTGCTCGTTTATTTCTATCCGCGCGCCGACACTCCCGGTTGCACGGCCCAGGCCTGCAGTCTGCGCGACGACTTTGAAGCCCTGACCGAACGCAAGGTCACCGTCGTCGGCGTCAGCACGGACGACGTGGCGGCCCAGAAAGCCTTTCAGGAAAAATACCAGCTCCCCTTCACCCTGCTGGCCGACACCGAAAGAAAGGTCGTCGAAGAGTTCGGAGTGCCCACCCGCGGCGCCTTCGCCACCCGGCAGGCATTCCTGATTCGCCAAGGCAAAATCGTCTGGCGCGATCTGGAAGCGTCCACCGCCGAGCAAGCCGCCGATGTCCTCAAGGCTCTGGCGTCACTCGACGGATGATTTCACGCCGCGCCAAGCGGGTTACGCTCGGATTGGCGTTCGGCTTTCTGGCGCTGGTTTTATTTATCACGCTCCTTAACCGGCACTTCGCCGCCATTGAACTCCGGCAACGCCTGGAGGAAGAGCGCGCCGAAATTCGCGAGCCCGAGCCGCTGCTGTACACGGTGAACCGTGATACCGAAAACCGCGTCCGCAGATTCTCCGCCCACCTGCTTCCCTGGCACGACGCCCGGGTGGCGGCAGAGGTGACCGGACGAGTCGAAGCGATTCCGGTCGAACCGGGCGAGACCGTCGAGCAAGGCGCCGTTCTGGTTCAACTGGACGACACCCAGGCCCGCCTGCGTCTGCGGGCCGCCGAAGCCGCCCTGGAAAGCGCTCAGGCCCAACTGCGCGAATTTCAACGGCAGGTCGACGAGCTCTCCAGGCTGGTCGAATCGAGGGCCGCCACCGAAAGCCGCCTCCAGGAGGCGCGCTCCCGACTGGAAATTCAGGAAAGCGAACTCGTCCGCCTGGAAACCGAAAAGGCCCAGGCCGAGGAAACGCTCCGTCGGCACACCGTCACCGCGCCGTTCTCCGGAGTAGCGGGAGATCGTCTGGTCGAAGTCGGCGATGCCGTCAACGCCTTCCAACCGGTCCACCGCCTCGCCGCACTGGATCCCCTGCGGGTCGTTTTTCACGTCGGCGAGACCGAAGCCGCCCATCTGCGCCCGGGCACGCCGATCGAACTCCATCTCAACGGGCCGGACCGGGCCCGATCGCTCAGAATCGAAACCCTCTCCCCGGTGGTCGACCCCGCGACGGGGAGCCTGCGCGCCGAAGCCCGCCTGCCCAACCCGGACCTCGCCCTGCGCGGGGGCATTTCCGCCGTGGTCAGCGCCACCATCGGTCTCTACGAAAATCAGCTCTTCATTCCCGGCACGGCAGTGCGCTTCGAAGGGCCGCAGGCCTTTGTGGACCGGGTCAACAACGGCATCGACCAAATCGACCCGGTCGAAGTGGAACTCGGGCCGGAAATCCGCGGCCGGTACCCGGTGCTCTCCGGGCTGGACGCAGGCGACCTGATTCTGGTCAGGTAATAGGCGCATGAACCCGGCCCGCTGGAGCGTCAACAATCGAGTCGCGGTCAACATCCTGGCCATCGCCCTGCTGGTGACCGGATTTTACCTGGCCGCCTTCGAGCTGCGGCGCGACATCTTCCCTGACGTATCCACGAATTTCATACGAATACAGACGCTCGATCTCACCACCTCCGCCCCGGAGGACATCGAACAACTGATCACCATTCCGATCGAAGAGGAGGTCGCCGGCGCCGAAGGGGTGCTCAATGTGATCTCATTCTCGCAGGACAACATTTCCGACATCTTCCTGGAAATCGACCCCTCGATCACCAACCTCGACCCCGTTCTCAACGACGTTCGCCAGGAGGTGTCCCGGGCCCGGGTAAAACTCCCGCCCTCCGCCGAGGAATCCGTGGTGCGGGAATTCGACATTCCCCTGCCCCTGGTCACCCTGGGCGTGGTCCTGCCTCCGGGATACCGCGTGGTGGAGATCCGCGCCCAGCTCGACCGCCTGCAGCGCGAATTGCGCCTGGTGCCCGGCGTTTCCGAGGTCTTCGTCGACGGCCTTCGCGACCGCGAGATCTGGGTGGAAACCGATCCCTGGCGCACCCAGGCCTACGGCGTCTCCCTGGAGGAAATTTCCGGCGCCCTGGCGAGACGCAACCGCGACTGGGTCGGCGGACGACTGGAAACCCTGGGCGGCGAAAGGATTCTCCGCGTCCGCGGCGAAATCGAAGCGGCCGAAGCCCTCGAAACCCTGCCGGTTCGCGCCGGGGAAAACGGCGTGCTCCGCTTGCGCGACCTGGGCTGGGTGCGCGAAACCATGGAAAAAGAACAGCGGCGCGGACGCATCAACCTGACCCCCGCCGTCAGCTACACCATCATCAAAAAACGCGGCGCCGACGCCCTGGTAACGGCGACCGAAGTACGCCGGGTCTTCCGCGAATCCGCCGCCTACCTCCCGGCGGAACTCGAACTGGTGGTCACCTCCGATGCCACCAAATACATCGACACCCGCATCCAGACCGTAGTGCAGAACGGCATCCAGGCGCTGGTGGTCGTTACCGTGCTCCTGGTGATGTTCCTCAATTGGCGCCTGGCCATCCTCATCGCCATCGGTGTGCCCATTTCCTTCGCCGGATCCTTCATCGTCCTCCACCTCATGGGTGAAACCATGAACCTGCTGTCGCTTTTCGCCCTGATCATGGCCCTGGGAATGATCGTGGACGACGCCCTGGTGATCGCGGAAAACGTTTACCGTCACTACGAACGCGGCGAACGTCCCGTGGATGCGGCCGTTCTCGGGACCGGGGAAGTGATCTGGCCCGTCCTGGGAAGCGTTGCGACGACGGTGGCCGCCTTTCTGCCCCTGATTCTGGGCGAAGGCATCATCGGCAAATTTCTTTTTGTTATCCCGGTGGTGGTCGTATCCGGCCTGGTTTTTTCCCTGGTGCAGGCGTTTGTCATCCTGCCCTCCCACCTCTGCGATTTTGTCCGTCTCCCCCGTCCCGTGCGAGACCTCGAACGGGAAAGGGACGGGACAACTTCACCGGCCGGACGCCTTTACCTGGGCGCCGCCATTATCTACGCCGAGGTTCGCGGCGCGGTGGACGCCGGAATCCGGCAGGTGATCGAGATTTATACCTACCTCCTGAAGGTCTCCCTGCGGTGGCGCTACGCCGTCATCGGCGGGTTCATCGCCCTGCTGGCGGGCAGCGCCGGACTCTTCCTGGCCGGCATTCTGCGTTTCGAGCTCTTCAGCGCCGACTACGCCGACCAGATGCTGGTGAAAATGGACTTCCCGGCCAACTACTCCCTCGACCAAACCGAAGCGGTGGTCCGACGGATGGAACGCGATATCTTTCACGCCCTCCCCGCCAACGACCTGTTCGGCATTTCCACGCAGATCGGGTCGCGCCTGGACGATACCAACCAGTTCGTGCGCACCGGGGCGAACCTGGCCCTGATCACGGTGGATATCGACGAGCGCAATCCCCTCAGCCGCTCGCCCGGCGCCATCCAGCGGGACATCCGTTCCGCGGTGGAGGCCTACGCCGAACCTGTGCGGGCCGCGGTGGAATCCCAGGAAGGCGGCCCCCCGGTGGGACGGGCGGTCAACGTGCAGATTATGGGCGCCGATTTCGACGCCATGCGGGCCATCGCCCGCGACATCCAAAACCGCCTCGGAGAGATGGAGGGTATCATCAATATCGGCGACGACTTCGCCCCCGGAACCACCGAATACGTGATCGAACTGAACGAGGAAAAAGCGGTCCGCGCCGGCCTGGACACGGAGTCCGCCGGCCGCGCGCTGCAAGGCGCCTACCGGGGCCTGGAGGCGGCCCGCATGCGCTGGGGAAACGACGAGGTGATCCTGCGGGTCAAAATGGCGGAACGCTTCCAACGCGATCCCGAGCAACTGCTGAGCCTGCGTCTGATCAACAACCGGGGTGAGGCCGTCCCCCTGGAAGCGGTGGCAGAGGTTTCCCAACGCCGGGGCATGGCCGCCATTGTGCGCCGCAACCAGATGCGCGTGCTCACGGTCACGGCCGATGTTGACAGCCGGGTGATCACCTCGCGCGAAGCCAATCGTGCCATAGAAAGCTGGATACCCGAGCTGTCGGAGACCTACCCCGGACACCGCTTCAACCTGGCAGGCGAAAACGAGGACACCCAACGCAGCCTCGAAGCGATGCGCCTGGCCGCCATGCTCGCGCTCCTGACCATCTACGTCATCCTCGCGGTGATCTTCAACGCCTTCCTCCAGCCGCTAATCGTGATGTCGGTCATCCCCTTCGGCATTATCGGAGTCCTGGGCGGACTGGTGTTCATGAACCAGCCGCTGGGCCTGATGGCGATCATGGGCGCCATCGCCCTTTCCGGCATCGTGGTCAACAACTCGGTGGTTTTTGTCCATTTCATCAACACCCGGCGCACGCGCGCCCTGGCCGAGGGCGTGACGGATGTCCACCGGGGCCACACCCGCTGGCATTCCATCATTCACAGCGGCCGCGTGCGATTCCGTCCGATCCTGCTGACCACCGCCACCACCATCGGCGGCCTTTTCGGCCTGGCGTTTCTCACCCGCGGACAGGAGGAATTCCTCGCCCCCATGGCGCAGGCCATAATTTTCGGCCTGATCTTCGCCACCATGATCACCATGGTGTTGATCCCCTGCCTCTACGCCGTAATCGACGACCTGCACCGGATGTTTGGAAGGCGGCGCTCCGTCGCCGCCAAAAACCCCGGGTCCCCTGGCGACCGGCCCTAAAACCGGTAATACATCCAGCCGCTGAGCCCGGTGGCCGCTCCCAACTGACCCTCGAAGGCGATGCCCGCCCGGTTGCCGACATCGAGTTGAATGCCGACCAGGCCACGGAAGCCGGCGAAATCCTTCTGCTCGAAGTAATCCTCGCCCTCATAACGCAGCCTGAATTCACGACCTGAATACAAAACGCCGATATAGGTGCGGGATCCGGTGATTTCCTCCCCCAGCAACGGTTGCGGGCCGCCCTCCCTTCCAAGAAGAAAGCCGGTCTGCCAATCGTTGCGGACCCGCATGCGGATGTCATCGTCGGAACGCAGCGACACCTCATCGTGCACCAGGAAAGAGCCCACCCACTTCAGGTAGAGGCTGGGGTCGGGCAGAAGCAGAACCTGAGCGCCTCCCCCGTAGGCGCCTCCGTTCTCGAAACGCGAGCCTTCCAACCGGTTCTGCACCATGCCGGCGTCGGCGTACAACTCCACACGTCCAAAGAACTGCTGCGCCACCCGGGCGGAAGCGATATGTTGCTGCAAGCGCAGAACATCGGAATTCGCCCCGCGAAAATCAGTCGAGCGGGTCCCTTCGAAATCCCCCTCCATGTAGGTGTACCCGAACAAAACCACCGGCCCGATCGCATCAAACGGGTCGATCAGTCCGGCCTTCTGCGCCCCAAGGGGAAACGCTCCCAGCAGGAAAACCGCAGCCGGCGCGAGCAGGCGCAAAAGACGGGCGAGGCGAAACGTTGAGTCCATCATCCGCGCATCCTGCACCCCGCCCGGACCGCTGGCAATTTTGTTTTGATCGGTATCGATATCGGCATCGGTTCCTGATTCGCGTCGTCCCCCCCTTTGTGGCGACGGACTTTATGTCCGGAGAGCGGATCCGCGCCTGCGGGATCCGAGAATCTCCCGAGGTAAACTCGGTCGCCACAAATTGGAGAGTGCCACTCTGAATCTCCCGGGGTAAACTCGCCACAGTTGCCAGCTACTTTGTGGCGACGGACTTTATGTCCGGAGGACGGATCCGCGCCTGCGGGATCCGGAGAATCTCCCGAGGTAAACTCGGTCGCCACAAGGAGTGTCTCTAATGGAATTTTGTCCCTACTATTTCGAATGCCTTAATAAATCATAATTCTTAATTGTTAGTTCGGGCCTTTGAGTGAAAGAATTTCTCACCACGAAGGGCACGAAGAAGGGGAAAATAGGATCGGCATCCTTCGTGCTCTTCGTGTCCTTGAGCGAAGCGGGTGGTGCCCTATTCCGGGACTAATGGCACCCGCTCAAGGCGCGGAATAACTGTCGCGGGTCGCGCGGAGGTATTGCAGGCTCTCGGGCAGGCCTCCGGGTCGCGCACGCTGGAGCCACAGGGCCTCGAAACCTTCCATGATCTCACCGAGTTCATCGCCCAAGGCGCTCGCGGTCCCGGCCGAGGGACCTCTGTGCCACCGGCCGCGCTGCAGGGCGTGAGCCGCCATTCGCAGGTTCAGGGTCAACTCCTCGACCAGGAGCTCCCCATCGTCACATTGGGGCCGCGCCCGGCGCAATCGATCGCCCAAGGCATGCAATCGATCGCGCGACCGTTCCCAAGCTACCGGATCGACGCCGTCGGTCAGCGCGTCCAGCTCCTCCTGCGGCGAGAATAAAAGGTGATGAAACACCGTGCTCTGATCGGTTATCTTCCCGGTTTCGCGGTAAGCCTGCCCAAGCTCCAGGATCACCTCCCCCAATCCCGCGTCCGGCGAAAAGAACAAGTGCCGGTCCAACGCCGTCGCCAGGTCGATCCCGCGGTTCCCTTCGAGATTCCACGACAGCGCGGCGCCGTAAACCAGTCCGGGCAGGCTGATCGGGAAAAACTGGTGATGCCCGGCATCGCCCCAATCGGTGACGAGAAATCCTTTCGCCCCGTGCCGCAGACCGCTGGCCGCGGCGGCCTCCAGGTTGGCCCGGCA